>CAZRGU010000032.1:0-19536 GCA_964599705.1 uncultured Ectothiorhodospiraceae bacterium
ACCGGCAGCGAGCGAGGACGCGAGGCCACGTTCTATCCCGGCGAGGCGGGCTCCGGAGCGTAGGGCGCGGCGACGTGGGCGCGGTAGCGGCTGCGCGCGATCGAGACGCTCAGCACCAGCACCGGCACGATCCCGGCGGCGACGATCGCCAGCGCCGCGCTCGCCGAGTCCTCGAGGCGCTCGTCGGAGGCCAGCTCGTAGGCGCGCACGGCGAGGGTGTTGAAGTTGAAGGGGCGCAGGATCAGGGTCGCGGGCAGCTCCTTCATGACGTCGACGAAGACCAGCAGCAACGCGGTGAGCAGGCTGCCCTTGAGCATCGGCAGGTGGATGCGGCCGACCACCGCGGGGGGGCGGCAGCCGAGCACCCGCCCGGCCTCGTCCATGCTGCGGGTGATCTTGGCCAGCCCGGTCTCGACGGTCTGCAGCGACACGGCCAGGAAGCGGGCGGTGTAGGCGAACAGCAGCGCGACCAGGGTGCCGCTGAGCAGCAGCCCGGTGGAGACCCCCAGGTAGGCGCGCGCCCAGCCATCCAGACGGTTGTCGAAGGCCGCGAACGGCAGCATCACCCCGACCGCCATCACCGTGCCCGGGACCGCGTAGCCGAGGCCCGCCACCCGCACCGCCACCCGCACCAGCCAGCCGCCCCGCAGCCGCTTGCCGTAGGCCATGAACAGCGCCAGGGCGACGGCGAGCAGCGCCGCCCCGCCGGCCAGCCCCAGGGTGTTGGCGGTCAGGCGGATGAAGGCGGCGTCGACCATCCGCGGCGCGGTGCGCACCGCCCACACCGCGAGCTGGGCGGCCGGGAGCACGAAGCCGAGCACCAGCGGCAGCGCGCAGCCGGCCCAGGCGAGCGCGGCGCGCGCGCCGCGCAGCCGGTACACGGCCAGCGAGCGCGATCGGCTGCCGACGTGGTGGTAGCGGGCCCGGCGCCGCGACCAGCGCTCGGTGAGCAGCAGCGCGAGCACGAACAGCATCAGCACCGCGGCGAGCTGGGCCGCGGCGGCGGCGTCGCCGAGCCCGAACCAGGTGCGGAAGACCCCGGTGGTGAAGGTCGAGACCCCGAAGTACTGGACGGTGCCGTAGTCGGCCAGGGTCTCCATCAGGGCCAGCGACAGCCCGGCGATGATCGCCGGGCGGGCCGCCGGCAGCGAGACCCGCAGGAAGCTCGACCACGGCCCGCAGCCGAGCGTGCGGCTGACGTCGATCGCGTAGGCCGACTGCTCGAGGAAGGCGGTGCGGGCGAGCAGGTAGACGTAGGGGTAGAGCACCAGCGAGAGCATCACCATCGCCCCGCCCAGCGAGCGCACCTCCGGGAACCAGTAGTCGGCCGCGCTCTCCCAGCCGAGCCAGCCGCGCAGCGCCTCCTGGACCGGGCCGCTGTAGTCGAGCATCCCGGTGTAGGTGTAGGCGACGATGTAGGCCGGGATGGCCATCGGCAGGAGCAGCGTCCACTCGAAGGTGCGCCGCCCGGGGAAGTCGCACATGGTCGCCAGCCACGCCGCCCCGACCCCGAGCATCAGCACCCCGAAGCTCACCCCGACCATCAGCAGCAGCGAGTTGCGCACGTAGTCGGCGAGCACCGTGTCGACCAGGTGGCGCCAGACCTCGCCGGCCGGCTGCAGCAGGTAGCTCGCCACCACCACCACCGGCAGGGCGGCCAGCGCGGCGAGCAGCACCACCGCGACGGTCCAGGCGTCGGGCCGCGGCCAGGCGTGCCGCTGTCGCCCGGCCGGCCGGTCAGCCCGCATCCCCGGCCCCCCGGCCCCGCCCGTGGCTCGGGGCGACGGCAGGCGATGCCCGTCCCGCGACGCTAGCCCGCGCCGGGTCGCAACTCACTTCCAGCCCGCGATGTCCATCAGCCGCACCGCCTCGGCGTTGAGCTCGCCGAGCCGCGAGAGGTTCAGGGTGTCGGCGCGGAAGGTGCCGAAGGAGGCCACCGTCGGGCTGACCGCGACCCCGGGCTTGACCGGGTACTCGTTGTTGACCTCGGCGTACCAGGCCTGGGCGGCGTCCGAGGTCAGGTACTCGAGGAGGCGCACCGCGCCCTCGGGGTGCGGGGCGGCGCGGGTGACCCCGGCGCCGCTGACGTTGACATGGGCCCCGCGCCCGTCCTGGTTGGGCCAGAACACCGCCACCCGCTCGGCCGCGGCCCGCTGCGCCGGGTCCTCGGAGCGCAGCATCCGTGCCAGGTAGTAGGTGTTGGCCAGCGCCAGATCGCAGCGCCCCGCGGCCACCGCCTTGATCTGATCGCGATCCCCGCCGCGCGGCGGGCGGGCGAGATTGGCCACCAGGCCGCGCAGCCACTCGAGGGTGCGCTCGCGCCCGTCGGCCGCGATCACCGAGGCGACCAGCGACTGGTTGTAGATGTTGTTCGACGAGCGCACGCAGATCCGCCCTCGCCAGCGCGGCTCGGCGAGCGCCTCGTAGGTCGACAGCTCGCCGGGCGCGACCCGCTGGCGGGCGTACATGATCGGGCGGGCGCGCAGCGACAGCCCGAACCAGTAGCCGTCCGGGTCGCGGTAGGCGGCGGGCACCGCCTGCTCGAGCGCCGCGCTGCGCACCGCGCGCAGCACGCCGGCGACCTTGGCGCGGTGCAGCCGCCCGGCGTCGACCGTGATCAGCAGGTCGGCCGGGCTGTTGGCCCCCTCGGCGCGCAGCCGCTCGAGCAGTGGGCCGGCCTTGGCGGTGACCAGGTTGACCTCGATCCCGGTGCTCGCTGCGAAGCGCTCGAGCAGTGGACGGATCAGGGCCTCCTTGCGCGCCGAGTAGACGTTGATCTCGGCGCCGGCCGCGGGAAGGGCGGCGGCCAGGGCCAGCAGCACGGCGATGATTGGGCGAGTCACTTCCGTGTTCTCCTCTGGTGGAAGTCTGAAGGACCGCGGCGGGACGGAGGCCGTACCCGCCGTATGAGTAAGGGGATTCTAGTTGAGAATGATTCGCAGTATTTGATCCGGATCAAGTCGCCGCCGAGTAGCGGCCCGGCACGGCTTTGGTTCCCCCGCCCCGGCCCTGCTACGATTGAGCGCTCCGGTGCCTGCACCCGGACCCGCGAGATGAGCCCGACCACCCCGACCAACCCGCTTCTCGAGGACGCCGCGCTGCCGCCGTTCTCGCGGATCCGTGCCGAGCACGTGCGCCCGGCGATCGAGGAGCTGCTGGCCGCCAGCCGCAAGGCGGTCGCGGCACTGCTCGGCGGCGACGCGACGCCGAGCTGGGAGACGGTGGTCGAGCCGATCGAGGCGCTCGAGGACCGTCTCGACCGGGCCTGGGCGCCGGTGGCGCATCTCCATGCGGTGGCCGACCAGCCGGCCTTGCGCGAGGCCTACAACGCCTGCCTGCCGCTGCTCAGCGACCATGCCACCGAGATGGCCCAGAACGAGGCCCTGCACGCCGCCTACCGGGCGATCGCGGAGGGGCCCGAGTGGGCGCGGCTCGATGGCGCGCAGCGCAAGGTGATCGAGAACGCGCTGCGCGAGTTCCGCCTCGCCGGGGTGGCCCTCCCCTCCGGTGACAAGCGCCGCTTCCGCGACCAGGCCGCGCGGCTCGCCGAGCTGGCCAGCCGCTTCGAGGAGAACCTGCTCGATGCCACCCGCGCCTGGACCCGCTCGATCGAGGAGCAGGCCGAGCTGGCCGGCATCCCCGCCTCGGCGCGCAGCGCGGCGGCCGAGCGGGCCGAGCGCGAGGGCCGGCGCGGCTGGCTGTTCGGCCTCGACTTCCCCTCCTACCACGCGCTGGTGACCCACGCCGAGCGCCGCGAGCTGCGCCGCGAGGCCTACACCGCCTACCACACCCGCGCCTCGGACCAGGGACCGCACGCCGGGCGCTGGGACAACGGCGCGGTGATCGAGGAGATCCTCGCCCTGCGCCACCACCAGGCGCGGCTGCTCGGCTTCCGCGACTACGCCGAGCTGTCCCTGGAGCGCAAGATGGCGCGCAGCCCCGAGGAGGTGCTCGACCTGCTCGGCGAGCTGGCCGCCCGCGCCCGCCCGGTCGCCGAGCGCGAGCTCGCCGAGCTCGCCGAGTTCGCCCGCGCCGAGTGCGCCCTGGAACGGCTCGAGGCCTGGGATCTCGCCTACTGCGCGGAGCGCCTGCGCCAGCGCCGCCATGCCCTCGCCGAGGAGGAGCTGCGCCCCTACTTCCCGGCGCCGCGGGTGCTCGAGGGGCTGTTCACGGTCGCCCGCCGGCTCTTCGGGATCCGGGTGGTGGCCCGCGACGGGGTCGACGTCTGGCACCCGGAGGTGCGCTTCTTCGAGCTGCGCGACGAGCGCGGCGAGCTGCGCGGGCAGTTCTACCTCGACCTCTACGCCCGCCCGAGCAAGCGCGGCGGGGCGTGGATGGACGACTGCGTGGTGCGCCGGCGCCACGGCGAGCACCTCCAGACCCCGGTCGCCTTCCTGACCTGCAACTTCACCCCGCCGACCCGCGATCGGCCCTCGCTGCTCACCCACGACGAGGTCACCACCCTCTTCCACGAGTTCGGCCACGGCCTGCACCACCTGCTCACCCGGGTCGATCACCCCAGCGTGGCCGGCATCAACGGGGTGCCGTGGGACGCGGTCGAGCTGCCCAGCCAACTGCTCGAGAACTGGTGCTGGGAGCGCGAGGCGCTGGAGCTGGTCTCCGGGCACTGGGAGAGCGGCGAGCCCCTGCCCGGGCACCTGATCGAGCGGCTGCGCGCAGCGCGCACCTTCCAGGCCGGGCTGCAGACCCTGCGCCAGGTCGAGTTCGCGCTCTTCGACCTGCGCCTGCACCGCGACTACGACCCGGCCCGCGGTGCCCGGGTGGCCGAGACCCTGGAGGCGGTGCGCCGCGAGGTCGCGGTGCTCCGCCCGCCGCCCTTCACCCGCTTCGCCCACGGCTTCTCGCACATCTTCGGTGGCGGCTACGCGGCCGGCTACTACAGCTACAAGTGGGCCGAGGTGCTCGCCGCCGACGCCTTCGAGCGCTTCGAGCAGGCCGGGATCTTCGACCCCGAGACCGGGCAGGCATTCCGCCGCACGGTCCTCGAGCAGGGCGGAGCGCGCGACGCGCTCGAGCTGTTCATCGAGTTCCGCGGCCGCGAGCCGCGGGTCGAGGCGCTGCTGCGCCAGTGCGGGATCCTCGCCACGGCGGGCGAAGAGACCGGCGCCGGGGCCGGGGAATGATCGTCGCGCGCCTCCTGGTGGCGGCCGCCGGGCTGGCGCTGGCCGCCGGCGCACGCGCCGAGCAGGCCTGGATCACCGAGCGCATCGAGGTCGGCGTCCACCAGGCGCGCGCCGCCGACAGCCCGATCCTGGTGCTCCTCCCGAGCGGAACCCCGCTCGAGGTGCTGGCCCGCGAGGAGGGGGCGGTGGAGGTGCGCACCGCCGAGGGCATCGAGGGCTGGATCGATGCCCGCTACCTGAGCAGCGACCCGCCCGCGGGGCGGCGCCTGGCCGAGCAGGGCCGGCGCCTCGAGACGCTGACCGGGGAGCTCGAGGCGGCCCGCGCCCGGCTCGCCGAGCTCGAGGAACGTCTCGGCGAGGCCGAGGCGCGCGCGCGCAGCGCCGAGCAGAGCCTGCTCGCTGCCGAGCAGGAGCAGCAGGCCCGCGCCGCGGCCCAGCGCGAGACCGACCAGGCGGCCAGCGAGGCGCTGCGCGAGCTGCAGCGCCTGGCCGAGGACAATCAGCGCCTCAAGCAGCGCATCAGCGAGCTCGAGGCTGCCCAGGCGATGCTCGCCGAGCGCGCCGAGCAGGTCGCGCCGCCGGCCGGCCGGCGCGATGACCCTGCACCCGCCCGCCGGGTCGCGGCCGGGCTGCCCGCGGCGCTCGCCGAGAGCGGCTACCGGCTGCTGCTGAGCTGGCCGCGCTGGGTGTGGCTGCTGCTCGGCTCGCTCGCCCTGCTCGCCTTCGCCCTCGGCGCGTGGCTGATCGACTGGGATCAGCGGCGCCGCCACGGCGGGTTCCGGATTTGAGGCCCCTCGGGCCGTCTCGGCCACGAATCGGGCAGGAGGGCGGCACTTGAGCGCGACCGGCACCGTCCAGGTGGCGACCTGGAACGTCAACTCGCTGCGGGTGCGCCTCGAGCAGGTCTGCGCCTGGCTCGAGCGGGTCGCCCCCGACGTGCTCGCCCTCCAGGAGACCAAGCTCACCGACGATCGCTTCCCGGTCGGCGAGCTCGCCGCGCTCGGCTACCACAGCGTCTTCGCCGGGCAGAAGACCTACAACGGCGTCGCGATCCTCGCCCGCGAGGAACCGCACGAGGTGGTCCGCGAGGTCGCCGGGCTCGCCGATCCGGCGCGGCGCTTCCTGGCCGCCAGCGTCGGCCCGCTGCGGGTCGTCAACCTCTACGTGGTCAACGGCCAGGCGGTGGGCAGCGACAAGTACGCCCACAAGCTCGCCTGGCTCGAGGCGGTCACCGCTCAGCTACGCGCCGAGCTCGAGCGCCACCCCCGGCTGGTGGTGGTCGGCGACTTCAACATCGCCCCCGAGGACCGCGACGTCCACGACCCCGAGGAGTGGCGCGAGCGGATCCTGTGCTCGACCCCCGAGCGCGAGGCGCTCGCCCGGCTGCTTGCCGTCGGCCTGGTCGACACCTACCGGCTCCACGACGCCGAGCCCGGCGGATTCACCTGGTGGGACTACCGGGCGGCGGCCTTTCGCCGCGACCGCGGGCTGCGCATCGACCTGGTGCTGGCCAGCGAGGCGCTGGCCAGGCGCTGCACGGGCTGCCGGGTCGACCGCGAGCCGCGCCGCCTCGAGCGCCCCTCGGACCACGCGCCGGTGGTGGCGAGCTTCGAGCTGGCCGGCGACGAGGCGGGCCGGTGAGCTACCGCGACCTGCGCGAGTTCCTCGCCGCGCTCGAGGGCCGCGGGCTGCTGCGCCGGGTCCGGACCGAGGTCGACCCATGCCTGGAGATGACCGAGATCTGTGACCGCACCCTGCGCGCCGGCGGCCCGGCGCTGCTCTTCGAGCGCCCGCGCGGGCACCGCATCCCGGTGCTCGGCAACCTCTTCGGGACCCCCGAGCGGGTCGCGCTCGGGATGGGCGCCGAGTCGGTCGAGGCGCTGCGCGGGGTCGGGCGGCTGCTCGCCGCGCTCAAGGAGCCGGCGCCGCCGCGCGGCGTGCGCGAGGCCTGGCGTGCCCTGCCGGTCTACAAGAAGGTCCTCGACATGGCCCCGCGCACGGTGCGCGATGCCCCCTGCCAGGAGGTGGTGCTCGAGGGCGAGGCGGTCGATCTCGGCGAGCTGCCGGTGCAGACCTGCTGGCCGGAGGACGCCGGGCCGCTGATCACCTGGGCGCTGGTGATCACCCGCGGGCCGCGCAAGGAGCGGGTCAACCTCGGCATCTACCGCCAGCAGGTGCTGGGACGCAACCGCGTGATCATGCGCTGGCTGGCCCACCGCGGCGGGGCCCTCGACTACCGCGACTGGTGCGCCGAGCGCCCCGGCGAGCCCTTCCCGGTGGCCGTGGCCCTCGGCGCCGACCCGGCGACCATGCTCGCCGCGGTCACCCCGATCCCGGACACCCTCTCCGAGTACGCCTTCGCCGGGCTGCTGCGCGGGGCGCGCAGCGAGCTGGTGGCCTGCCGCGGGGTGCCGCTCGAGGTCCCGGCGAGCGCCGAGATCTGCCTCGAGGGGCACATCGTCCCCGGCGACGAGGCCCCCGAGGGGCCGTTCGGCGACCACACCGGCTACTACAACGAGGTCGAGCGCTTCCCGGTGTTCACCATCGAGCGCATCACCCGGCGCCGCGAGCCGATCTACCACAGCACCTACACCGGGCGCCCGCCCGACGAGCCGGCGATCCTCGGGGTGGCACTCAACGAGGTGCTGATCCCGATCCTGCAGAAGCAGTTCCCCGAGATCAGCGACTTCTACCTGCCCCCCGAGGGCTGCTCCTACCGCCTCGCGGTGGTCACCATCCGCAAGCAGTACCCGGGGCATGCCAAGCGGGTGATGTTCGGGGTCTGGTCCTACCTGCGCCAGTTCATGTACACCAAGTTCGTGATCGTCGCCGACGACGACATCGACGCGCGCGACTGGAAGGACGTGATCTGGGCGATGACCACCCGGATGGACCCGGCCCGCGACACGGTGCTGGTCGAGCGCACCCCGATCGACTACCTCGACTTCGCCTCGCCGGTGGCCGGCCTGGGCTCCAAGATCGGCTTCGACGCCACCGCCAAGTGGCCGGGCGAGACCGAGCGGCGCTGGGGGAGGGCGCTGCGGATGAGCGCCGAGGTCCGCGCCCGGGTCGACGCCATCTGGGACGAGCTGGGGATCGGCTGAGCGGCCATCCCGCGTTCCCGCCTCTCCCGCGCCGCTCGCCGGCCGTGCGCCGCCATCCGGCGCCGGGGCGCGCAGCGGGCGGGGCGGGGCGCGGAGCGACACGCGGCTTGCGCATTTACAGCACCGCGGTCTGCTCCGTATACTTAATTGTTTCTGCTGCGCCCGGTATCGCGGAGTGCCTGACATGCGACCCGACATCCATCCCGACTACGCCGAGATCACGGTGACCTGCAGCTGCGGGAACACCTTCAAGACCCGCTCCACGCTGGGCCGCGATCTGCATCTCGAGGTCTGCTCGAAGTGCCACCCGTTCTACACCGGGACCCAGAAGATCGTCGACACCGCCGGACGGGTCGACAAGTTCCGCCGCAAGTACGGGTTCGGCTGAGCAGCGTTCGGGCGCGCCTCGCCGGGGCGCTGCTCGCCGGTGCCCTGCTCGCCCCGGGGTCGGCGCCGGCCGCCCGCGCCGCGGACTGTCCCGCCGATCGGATCGACGAGACGGCCCGTGCCGTCCGGGTCTTCGACGGCGACACCCTGGCCCTGGCCGACGGGCGCCACCTGCGCCTGGTCGGGATCAACGCCCCCGAGATCGCCCACGAGGACCGCCCCGGCGAGCCGCTCGGCGAGGCCGCCCGGCGGGCCCTCATGGCGCTGGTTCCGGGCGGGACCCGGCTCGGCCTGCGCTACCCGCGCGAGCGCCGCGACCGCTACCGGCGGACCCTGGCCCACGCCTACCTCGCCGACGGGCGCAGCCTCGAGGCGCTGCTGCTCGAACGTGGCCTGGCCTTCACCCTGGTCGTACCGCCCAACGTCTGGGGGTACACCTGCTACGCGCGCATCGAGGCCGCGGCGCGCGCCGCCCGGCGCGGGGTCTGGGGCCTGGCCCACTTCGGTCCGCTGCCCGCCGGCGAGGTCGACGCCTCGGTCGGCGGCTTTCGTCTGGTGCGCGGCCGGGTGCGCCGGATCGGGCGCAGCCGCCGCAACCTCTGGCTCAACCTCGAGGGCCGGGTCGCGCTGCGCCTGCCGCTGGCCGATCTCGGCTACTTCACCGGCCTCGATCCGGCGAGCCTGCTCGGGCGCCGGGTCGAGGCGCGCGGCTGGGTCCGGCAGCGCCGCGGCGAGGCCCGGATCACGGTGCGCCATCCCGCCGCCCTGCGGGTGCTCGAATAGCCCGCACCTGCCGCGCCCCCACCCTTCGCCGGAGCCAGGCGTGCCGAGGCAGGGCCGAGACCGGAACAGGCCCGGAGTGAGCGCTCGGCGACCCACCCGAGCCCCGCGCCGCCACGCCCGGGAGGCGGCAGGGCGAGAGCGGGCGATGCCGACACGCGGCGCGGGCCGGCCGGCATTTCTCGCCGCCACCCCGCGCCGGGACTATGATCGCGGCCACCGTCCGTCGCGCGAGGCCGAGCCCCGATGACCATCCGCCGCGCCCTGCTCCTCGTCGCCGTGCTCGCCACCCTGGGCCTCCCCGGCTGCGCCCAGAACCCGGTCACCGGGGAGAGCGACTTCGTGCTGATGAGCGAGGACCAGGAGCTGGCGATGGGCCGCCAGGCGAGCCGCCAGGTGCGGCGCGAGTACGCGGTCTACGAGGACCGCGAGCTGCAGCGCTACGTGGCCGGCATCGGCCGGCGGCTGGCCGCCCTCAGCCACCGGCCCGGCCTCGTCTACCACTTCACCGTGCTCGACAGCCAGGAGGTCAACGCCTTCTCGCTGCCCGGCGGCTACGTCTACGTCGCCCGCGGGCTGCTCGCCCAGCTCAACAGCGAGGCCGAGCTGGCCGCGGTCCTCGGCCACGAGATCGGCCACGTCACCGCCCGCCACGCCGTTCGCCAGTACAGCGCCCAGCAGGCCGCCGGGATCGGCTTCGCGCTCGGCGCGATCCTGGTCCCCGAGCTCGGCCGCCAGACCACCCGCGACCTCTACCAGCTCCTCGGCGGGGCGTTGATCCGCGGCTACGGGCGCGAGCACGAGCTCGAGGCCGATCGCCTCGGCGCCCAGTACCTGGCCCGCGCCGGATACGACCCGCTGGCCGTCCTCGACGTGCTCCGCGTCCTCAAGGCCCAGGAGCGCTGGGAGATCGAGCGGGCGCGGCGCGAGGGGCGCGAGCCGCGGGTCTACCACGGGCTGTTCGCCACCCACCCCGACAACGACACCCGCCTGCGCAAGGTCCTCGACGAGGCCCGCGCGCTGGCCCGCCGATCGCCGCGCACGGTCGAGCGCGAGGCCTACCTTCGCCACCTCGACGGCATGACCTTCGGGCCGAGCGCCCGCGAGGGCGTGCTGCGCGGCAACCGCTTCTACCACCGCGAGCTCGGCATCGGGCTGCGCTTCCCGCCCGGCTGGCGGGTCGAGAACCGGCCCGACCGGCTGATCGCACGCCCGCCGGGCGGCGACGCCCTGCTCCAGGTGCGGATCGCCGACCGCAACCGGAGGATGGACCCACGCGAGTTCCTGGTCCGCCGCCTCGGCCTGCGCGACCTGCGCTCGGGGCGCACGGTCAGCGCCGGTCCGCTGCCCGGCTATACCGGCCTGGCCTGGGCCAAGACCCCGTTCGGGCGCCGCCTGACCCGCTTCACGGTGATCTACCACGAGGACCGGGCCTACCTGTTCGCGGCCGCCCGTCGCGACCCCCGCGAGCGGCTGCGCTACCGCAGCGAGTTCCTCGACACCGCGTTGAGCCTCCACCCGCTCGCCGGCGAGGAGTGGCGTCTCGCCGAGGAGCGGCACATCCGTATCCGGCGCGCCGACCCGGGGGCCACCTGGGCGCGGCTGGCCGCCGAGTCGGGCCTCGGGGAGGACGGCGAGGCGCTCCTGCGCCTGCTCAACCACCAGTATCCGAGCGGGGAGCCGACCCCGGGAAGCCTGATCAAGACGGTCGAATGAGACCCCCACTTAGCGCCCGGAGTTAAGGTGAAGGCTCACCTCGCGCAGCTAACCTCTCGCCACCACGAACCTCTATCCCGTTATCCACATTTCCTGTGGACAACTCTGTGGAAGAGTTGCCGAAATCGGCCGCAAAGCCGCGCCAGTTCTGGCCTTCCGCCAGATCAGCGAAAGTTTCACCACCTCGCTGATAAAATCCAATAAACTCAAATAGTTACATTATTTCCCAAGGCTCAAGCACACGCCCCGTCCGGGCTCACCGGGGGGTGACCCCGGGGGCTCGTGGGCCGGGTGTGCATGAAATGGCCCCTCCGGCGGGAACTTTCGCCGCGCCCGGCACTCATAGACGACAGAGCGGAACGCCCATGGAACATCGGCGACCGCTCACCCGCTCCTCCTCCCTGAGCGGGACTTGGCCCGACTTCCCCGGTCGGGCCACTATTGGCCCCGGCTTGTATCCCTTCCCCCCCCCGAACAGCATGCCGGGGCCTCTTTTTGCCCGCAGCTCGGGTCCAGCCAGCCCTCCAGGCACCCGCTGAGCGCCGCCAGCCCCTCGCGGCGGGTGGCCGAGAACAGCGCCACCCCGACCCGCCCCCAGGGAGCGGCCGCCAGGCGCTCGCGGGCCGCCTCCAGGGTGGCGCGGCGCTCGCGGCGTGCCAGCTTGTCGGCCTTGGTGAGCAGCACCTGGACCGGTACCCGGGCCCGCGCGCACCACTCGAGGAGCTGCTCGTCGAGGGCCTTGAAGGGGTGGCGCGCGTCCATCACCAGCACCACCCCGGCGAGCGAGCGCCGCGCTGCGAGGTAGCCCTCGACCAGGCCCGCCCAGGCGCGCTGGACCTCGGCCGGAACCCGCGCGAAGCCGTAGCCGGGCAGATCCACCAGGCGCCGCTCGGCATCCCCGAGGGCGAAGAAGATCAGCGCGCGGGTCCGCCCCGGCGTCCGGCTGGTCCGGGCCAGGGCGCGCCGGCCGGTGAGCGCGTTGATGGCACTCGACTTGCCGGCGTTGGAACGCCCGGCGAAGGCGATCTCGCGACCACGATCGGGGGGGAGCTGGCGCAGCGAGCCGGCCACGCAGAGCAGCTCGGCCTGGCGCCAGATTCCGCTCGGCAGCTCGCTCACCGCTTCTTCCCCGGCTCCCTGGCGGGAACGCCCGCCGAGCCGATTGTCCCACAGGCGGGGGGCCGATTTGACCCGCGCTCTGCCAGCTTGCTATATAGCGCGTTCTCTTGAGCCTCGCCGGTCGGCGAAGTCGCCCGTCGGGCAGGATCCTCGAGGAGGGATACCCAGTGAGAGCAACAACGACGATCGCCCTCGCCCTGGCCACGGCGCTGCTCGCCGGAGGCGCGGCGCAGGCCGGCGGCGACGCCGCCAAGGGCAAGGCCAAGGCCGCGGTGTGCGGCGCCTGTCACGGGCGCGACGGCAACAGCACCAACCCGATCTGGCCGAAGCTCGCCGGCCAGCATGCCGCCTACATCGTCAAGCAGCTCAAGGCGTTCAAGTCGGGCGCCCGCAAGGACCCGATGATGAGCCCGCAGGCGGCGAACCTCAGCGAGGAGGACATGGAGAACCTCGCCGCCTACTTCTCCAGCCAGAAGCCGAAGTGATCGCCGCGGCCGGGACGCGCCCGCGGACCGGCCCCGCTCGCCAACCAAGCCGAGGTCTCGACGTGTCGCCACGCTCCATCGCCGCGCTGTGCCTGCTCCTGATCTGGACCGCACCCTCACTCGCCTCCGGTGACCCGGCCGCCGGGAAGAGCCGGGCGGCCGCCTGCGCCGGCTGCCACGGCGCCGACGGCAACAGCACCAACCCGGCGTGGCCGAAGCTCGCCGGCCAGAACCAGCGCTACCTGATCAAGCAGCTTCTCGACTTCAAGCAGGGAACGGCGCGCAGCAACCCGATGATGGCGCCGATGGCCGCCGCCCTCGACGATCAGGGACGCGCCGACCTGGCCGCCTACTTCGCCGCCCAGCGGCCCGCTCCCGGATACGCCCGGGTCGAGGATCTGCGCCTCGGCGAGCGGGTCTACCGGGGTGGCAATCCGAAGACCGGGGTGCCGCCGTGCATGGGCTGCCACGGGCCGCGCGGTGGTGGCAACCCGCTGGCCGGCTACCCGGCGCTCGGCGGCCAGCACGCCGCCTACCTGCGCGCCCAGCTCGAGGCGTTTCGCTCCGGCAAGCGCGCCAACGACCCCAACCGCTCGATGCGCGGGGTCGTGCAGTTCATGACCGACCGCGAGATCGCGGCGGTCGCCAACTACCTCTCCGGGCTGTACTGAGCCCGGCGAACCGAGGATCCGTGATGAAGCCACTGCTGCCGCTCTACCTGACCCTGTCGCTGATCGGGGCGCTCGCCGGGGCCCACGCGGCGCGCGCCGAGCCGATCGATCCGACCGGCAAGTACGAGCTGGTCACCCCGCCCCAGCCGACCGAGGTCCCGGCCGGCAAGATCGAGGTCGTCGATCTGTTCTGGTACGGATGCCCGCACTGCTGGCGGATCCTGCCCTACGTCGAGCGCTACGCCCGCAACCTGCCCGACGACGTCGTCCTGCGCCACCTCCCGGCGGTGTTCCGCAAGAGCTGGGAGGCGCATGCCCGCGCCTTCTACACCGCCGAGATCCTCGGCGTCACCGAGGCCATCCACCGGCCGCTGTTCGAGGCCATCCACGAGCAGCGCCGCTCGCTCGACTCGCGCGAGAAGCTGCGCGCCTTCTTCGTCGCCCACGGGGTCTCGGCGAGCGACTTCGACAAGACCTACGACTCGTTCGCCGTCGAGACCATGCTGCGCAAGTCGATGGTCATGCAGCAGCGCTACGGGGTGCGCGGCACGCCGACCCTGATCGTCAACGGCAAGTACCGGGTCACGGCGAGCAGCGCCGGCGGCTACGCCGAGGCCCTCAAGGTGGTCGCCGCCCTGGTCGATAAGGAGCGCAGGGCCGCAGCCCAGTAGCCTCCGGCGCGCGCCTCCGGAGGCCCGGTACCGGAGACGCCATGCCCCCCGCAGGTCGCAGCGACGGCGATCGCTGGAAGCGCAGGTACTACGACAGCCTCGACGAGCTCGAGCGCAAGGAGCGGCGCTGGGGCGAGCTCGAGGCGCTCCTCTACCAGGGCATCGGGCGCCTGGCGCTGACCGCCTACGGGCGCAGCGGGGCGCTCGACCGCAGGCTCGACCGGCTGCGCCAGGCGCTGCGCGCACGGCGTGACCCGGAGCGGGTCGCCGCCCTGATCGACCTGGTGGCCGAGGCCGCCGAGGCGCTCGCCGGCGAGGACGGGGCGAGCCCGGACGCGCGGCTCTTCGCCCTGCGACTGCTCGATCGGCTCGAGCCACCCGCCGCCCTCGAGCGCAAGGTGCTGCGCCTCAAGAAGCGCCTCGCCGCGACCGGCGGCGACCTCGCCGCCGAGGCCGAGGCGCTCGCCGAGCTGGTCACCGAGATGGCCCGTGCCCGCGAGCCCGACGCGGACCGACGCGAGCCCGGCGGCGGGGTGCTGCGCCGGCTGTTCGCGCGCGAGGACGAGGCGGGGGCGAGGCGCGCCGAGGCGCCTCAGCCGGCCAGCGTCGAGGCCTGCGAGCTGCTCGGCCGGCTGCTGGCCGCCATCGAGCTCCCCGAGCCGGAGGCCGGCGAGCAGCGCGCGCTGCGTGCCCGGGCGGCCGCCGACGAGGACCCGCTCGAGCTCGGCGAGGCCCTCGCCGGGCTGGTCAATCGGGCCTGCGCGCGGCTCGCCGAACGGGACCAGGGCGGCGGCGAGGCCGGCGGCGAGGCCGCCCGGCGAACCCTCGAGCCGGCGCTGCGCGAGGTGCTGCTCGGCCTGCTCGAGCAGGTCGAGCTCCCCGCCGAGGCCCAGGAGCGGCTCGCCGCGCTGCGCGAGCGGGTCGCCGGCGGGATCGATGCCGAGGGGCTGGCCGGGGTGCTCGCCTCGCTGGCCGGGCTGATCGGCGAGCTGCGCGCCGAGATGCGCCGCGAGCGCCTCGACATGGAGGCCTTCCTGGCCGGGCTGAGCGAACGGCTCGGGCACATCGACGGGGCGCTGGCCGCCTCGCTCGCCGAGCAGGCCGCCTCGCTCGACGGCTCGCGCGACCTCGAGCGCTCGGTGGCCGGCCAGATCGACGGGATGCGCGGCGAGGTGGCGGCCGCGGCCGACCTCGAGGATCTGCGCCGCGCCGTCGAGCGCCGCCTGCTCGCCATCGCCGAGCACGTCGAGCACCACCTCGGCGAGGAGAACGAGCGCTTCGAGCGCGCCAACCGGCGCATCGAGCGCCTCGAGGCCGACCTTCACGAGACCCGCGAGGAGACCGAGCGGCTGCGCGCGCGCATCGAGGAGGAGCAGGAGCGGGCCTCGCACGACGGGCTGACCGGGGTCGCCAACCGCGCCGCCTTCGACGAGCGGCTGGCCGCCGAGCATGCCCGGGTGGCGCGCTACGGCGGCACCTTCACGGTGCTGTTCTGGGATCTCGACCACTTCAAGGCGATCAACGACACCTGGGGCCACGAGGCCGGCGACCGGGTGCTGTGCACGGTCGCCCGGCTGCTCGAGCGCGAGCTGCGCGCCAGCGACCTGCTGGCCCGCTACGGCGGCGAGGAGTTCGTGATCCTGATGCCCGAGACCGATCTGGAGGGCGCCCTGCAGGTCGCCGAGAAGCTGCGCGCGGCGGTCGCCGGCGCCAACTTCCACTACCGCGACCAGCCGGTGCCGGTCACCGCCTCGTGCGGCGCCGCCGAGCTGCGCCGCGGAGAGAGCGTCGCCGAGCTGCTGCGCCGCGCCGACGCGGCGCTCTACGCGGCCAAGCAGGCCGGGCGCAACCGCTGCCAGGCCGCGGCCTGAGCGCGCCGCGGCCCGAGCGCCAGGCGCCCCATCAGCCGCCGCTCTCGACCGGGGTGTCCTCGCGATTGCCCCAGTCCGACCACGCCCCGGGGTAGCCGCGCACCCGCGGGTAGCCGAGATGGCGCAGCAGCACGTAGGTGTGCGAGGAACGGTGGTGGGTCTGGCAGTAGACCACCACCTCGCGCTCGGGGAGCACCCCGGCCGCAGCGAGTCGCTCGCGCAGCCCCTCGAGGGGGCGCAGGCGCAGGTGATGCTCGCGGTCGAGGGCCTCGACCCAGTCGAAGTGGATCGCCCCGGGGATGTGCCCGCCACGGGCCGCGCGCCGATCCTCGCCGCGGTACTCGCCGGCGCTGCGGGTGTCGAGGGTGACGAAGTCGGGCGCCCCGAGACGGCCCAGGATGTAGTCGCAGTCGGCCACCACCGCCGGGTCCGGACGGGGCACGAAGGCCCGCGGCGCCGCGTGGCGCGGCTCCGCCTCGAGCTCGAGCCCGGCCCCGGCCCAGCCCTGGATCCCGCCGTCGAGCAGGGCTGCGCGCCGGTGGCCGAGGGCGTGCAGCGTCCAGATCAGGCGCCCGGCCCGCCCGCCGCCCTCGTCGTCGCAGGCCACCACCTCGACGTCCTCGCCGATCCCGATCCCGCCGAGCACCGCGGCCAGCCGCTCGGGCTCGGGCAGCAGGCCCCCGACCGGCGCTCGCGCGGCGACGAGCGCCGCGTACTCGAGGTGCACCGCGCCGGGCAGGTGGCCGCGGGCGTAGTGCTCGGGCTTGCTGAGATCGACGATCAGCAGGGGCGCCTCGCCGAGGCGCCCGGCGAGCGCCTCGGGGGCGACGACCGGCGGCAGCGGCGGGCTCATTCGCCCCCGATCCGCACCACCGCCCGCCCGGTCACCCGCCCGGCGATGTACTCGTCGAAGACCCCGGGAAGCTCCTCGAGGGTGACCTCGCGGGTCACGATCGAGGCGATGTGGCGCGGCCGCAGGTCGCCGCCGAGCCGCTCCCAGACCCGCACCCGGCGCTCCATCGGCAGCAGCACCGAGTTGATCCCGAGCAGGCTCACGCCGCGCAGGATGAACGGCATCACCGTGGTCTCGAGGCGAACGCCGCCGACCAGCCCGACCGCGGCGATGTTGCCCATCGGCTCCACGGTGCGGGTCAGCCAGGCGAGCTCCTCGCCGCCGACGTTGTCGACCGCCCCGCCCCACAGCGCGCGCTCGAGGGGGCGCCCGCCGAGCTCGACCTCGCCGCGCAGCACCACCCGGGCGGCCCCCAGCCCCTTGAGGTAGCCCTCGGCCTCGCGCTTGCCGGTGAAGGCGCAGACCTCGAAGCCCTGCCCGGCGAGCAGGTCGATGGCGAAGCTGCCGACCCCGCCGGTGGCGCCGTTGACCAGCACCGGGCCGAGCCCGGGATGCTGGTGGTTGTGCTGCATCGCGTCGACCGCGATCCCGGCGGTGAACCCGGCGGTGCCGAGCGCCATCATGTCGCGCAGGCTCATGCCCGCCGGCGGGCGCACCAGCCAGTCGCCCGGCACCCGCGCGTACTCGCTGTAGCCGCCGTCGTGGTGCTCGCTCAGCCCGTAGCCGTTGATCGCCACCGCGTCGCCCTCGCGGAAGCGCGGATCGTCCGATTTCACCACGTGGCCGGCCAGGTCGATGCCGCCGACCAGCGGGAAGCGGCGCATGATCTTGCCCTTGCCGGTCGCGGCCAGGGCATCCTTGTAGTTGACCGTCGACCAGGCGACCTTGACCACCACCTCGCCCGGCGAGAGGTCGTCGAGGGTGATCTCCTCGAGGCGCCCGCGCACCCCGCCGTCCTGCTCGTGGACCCGAAAGGCAAGAAAGGACTCCGCCATCGCTCCTCCCCCGCTGCGATCTACCAAGGGCGCGCATCCTATATCATTTCCCCGGCCCCCGGCAGCGCCGAGCCACAGGGCCAGGGGAGGGAGTCGATGAGCCTGCTGGTCAACGACGGGCGCAGCTTCGAGGAGCTGCGCCGCGCATTCCGCCACCGGATCCCGGAGCGCTACAACATCGCGATCGACGCCTGCGACCGCCACCGGGCGCGCGCCGGGGAGGTGGCGCTGTACTTCGAGAACGCCGCCGGCGAGGAGAGCCGCTACACCTTCGGGCAGCTCAAGGAGCTCTCGGACCGCTTCGCCAACGCGCTGCGCGCCCTCGGGGTCGAGCGCGGCGACCGGGTCGGGATCGTCCTGCCCCAGCGGGTCGAGGCCGCCATCGCCCACCTCGCGGTCTACAAGCTCGGCGCCATCGCGCTGCCGCTCGCCGTGCTCTTCGGGCGCGACGCGATGCACTACCGGCTGGCCGACTGCGCCGCGCGGGTGGTGGTCACCGACGGGGCGCGGGCCGAGCTGATCGCGGCGCTGCGCGACGAGCTGCCGGCCCTCGAGCGGGTGGTGGTCTGCGACCCGGGCCCCGGTGAGGAGCGCTTCTGGGCGCTCATCGAGCGCGCCTCGGCCTCGTTCGAGACGGTGGCCACCGCCAGCGACGACCCCGCCCTGCTGATCTACACCTCGGGGACCACCGGGCCGCCCAAGGGCGCGCTCAACGCCCACCGCTGCCTGCTCGGCAACCTGCCCGGCTTCGAGCTCTCGCACAACTTCTTCCCCGCGCCCGGCGACCTGATGTGGACCCCGGCCGACTGGGCCTGGACCGGCGGGCTGCTCGACGGGCTGCTCCCGGCGCTGCGCTACGGGGTGCCGGTGCTCGGCTACGAGGGCGGGCGCTTCGATCCCGAGCATGCCTTCCACCTGATGGCCAAGTACCGGGTGCGCAACAGCTTCCTGCCCCCGACCGCGCTCAAGATGATGATGCAGGTGCCGCGCCTGGAGCGCTTCGCGCTGGCGCTGCGCTCGATCATGAGCGCCGGCGAGCAGGTCGGGGTCGAGGTCCTGCGCTGGTCGAACGAGGTCCTCGGCGTGGCCCTCAACGAGATGTGGGGGCAGACCGAGTTCAACTACCTGGTCGGCAACTGCGCCGCGATCATGGAGGTCCGCCCGGGCTCGATGGGCCGCCCCTATCCGGGGCACGACGTCGAGCCGATCGACGACGAGGGCGAGCCGGTCGCCGCCGGCGAGATCGGCGAGCTCGCCGGGCGTCTCGGCGACCCGGTGATGTTCCTCGGCTACTGGGGCAAGGAGGAGGCGACCCGCGCCAAGATCAGCGGCGACTGGTTCCGCACCGGGGACCTCGGCTACCGCGACGAGGACGGCTACCTGTGGTTCATGGGCCGCAAGGACGACGTCATCTCGAGCGCCGGGCACCGCATCGGCCCCGGTGAGATCGAGGACTGCCTGCTCGCCCACCCGGCGGTCGCCCAGGTCGCCGTGATCGGCAAGCCCGACGCGCTGCGCGGCGAGCTGATCAAGGCCTTCGTGGTGCCGGCCGAGGGCCACCGGCCCTCGCCCGAGCTGGTCGCCGAGCTCCAGGACTGGGTGCGCGAGCGCCGCGCCGCCTACGAGTACCCGCGCGAGATCGAGTTCATCGACGAGATGCCGATGACCACCACCGGCAAGGTGCGCCGGGTCGAGCTGCGCGAGCGCGAGCGGGCCCGCGCGGCGGCCGCCGACTGAGAG
>CAZRGU010000033.1:0-1859 GCA_964599705.1 uncultured Ectothiorhodospiraceae bacterium
ACGCCACGCCTTACGCCACGCTTTACGCCACGCCTTGGCGAACCGTCGCCTCCTTAGCCCGAATCCCCCACCCGCCGCCGGGCGCGGAGCCGCCCGTCCTGCCGGGCCGCGTACCCCGCCGCGCCGCTCGCCACGAGCCCCCGCGGCGTCGCTGCAAAGATCCACGTGCCGTCACGAGGGCGTCCCGGGGCGCGCGCAGCAGGCAGGGGATTCCTTCACATGCCCTCATCCCCCGCCGCGCTGGAAGGCGCGACGAAAGCGCTCCATGAACGCCGCCACCTCGCCGTCGTCGAGACCGGCAAAGCGCAGCACCACCCGGGTGACCGGCAGGCGCAGCGACGCGACCCGGCGGGTGGTCTCCGGCGCCACCTCGATGGCCAGCCGGGCACCGCCGGCGCGCCAGGCCTCGATCCGCCCGCCCTCGCGCCGCCACTCCCAGCCGGCCAGCGCCGGGACCAGCGAGCGATGAAGCTCCCGGTGGCTGCAGCCGAGCTCGAGCGTGCGCCGCGCCTCCCCTTCAGCCACCGGCCACCGGTGGCCATACCGCGACCGTGTCGCCCTCGGCCAGCGCCAGGGTGTCACGCTCGGCGGGCGCCACGTAGCGCCCGTTGACCATCACCAGGTGGGCCTGCTCGGGCGGCACCCGGCAGCGCGCCAGCACCGCCCCCGGCGTGGTGCCGCTCTCGACCTCGATCTCGGCCGCGTTCTCCTCGGCGCCGGCCGGGAGGTGCGCGGCGAGCGCCGCGTAGAGCTTGACCCGGATCCTCACGGCGCCATCGGGCTCGCCGGGATGTTCTGGGTGCTGGCCAGGTAGGCCTCCATCAGCCGGGTCGGGTCGCGCATCAGCCGCGTCTTCCAGCCCTTGAGCCGCACCCGGCTCTGGATCAGCCCGCGCACCACGCCGATGTGCTCGATCAGCCCCAGGGTGCTCGCCCCGACCAGCACGTCGTCGGCGAACTGCAGGTTGATGTAGCGGTAGCGCTCGGGGCTGGAGAGCTCGGTGCCGTCGCCGCCCTCGACCCCGTTCCAGAGCCCGAACGAGCTCGAGATGAGCCCCAGGGTGTCGAGCACGTTCATCGCCACGCTGCCCGGGTGGCGCTGCTCGAGACCGGCCATGTTCGAGGCCGCGATGCGGGCATGGTCGACCGCGGTGGGCTGGATCGCCTGCACCGAGAACCCGCCGGTCGAGAAATCCTTGCCCTGGGCGACGTCGCCGGCCGCGTAGACCCCCTCGGCGCTGGTCGCGAGGTGCTCGTCAACGACCACCCCGCGGTCGACCGCGACCCCGGAGCCGGCCAGGAACTCGACGTTGGGGGTCACGCCGGTGGCCGAGATGACC
Organism: uncultured Ectothiorhodospiraceae bacterium; assembly: GCA_964599705.1. Lineage (GTDB taxonomy): Bacteria > Pseudomonadota > Gammaproteobacteria > HK1 > HK1 > CAZRGU01. The sequence continues at coordinate 1,340 of CAZRGU010000033.1, forward strand.
AGCGCCGCGGCGATCGTCTCGCCGCCCTCGAGCTGCACCCGCAGCCCGTCGCCCTCGGCCTCGATGCCCTCGACGCGGGTCGAGGTGCGCACCGTCACTCCCTTGTCCTCGCACCACGACTTGAGCATCCCGCCCATCTGCTCGTTCATCATCCGCGGCACCATGCGGTCCTCGATCTCGACGACCGTGAGCCGGACCCCGCGCGCGGCGAGGCACTCGAGGATGATGCTGCCGATGAACCCCGCCCCCATCAGCACCACGCTCGCCCCGGGCCGGGCGCGGGCCGCGATGGCGCGCGCATCGGCCAGCGTCCAGCACGGATGCACGCCGGGCAGGTCGCCGCCCGGGACCGGCGCGGGCAGCGGGCGCGCCCCGCTCGCGATCAGCAGCCGGTCGTAGCCGATCTCCGCTCCGCTCTCGAGACGCACCCGGCGCCCCGCCGTGTCGAGCCCGGCGACCCGCTCGCCGCGCACCTCGATGCCGAGGCGCTCGAAGTGCCCCTCCTCCTTGCGCAGGTAGG
>CAZRGU010000033.1:1959-19237 GCA_964599705.1 uncultured Ectothiorhodospiraceae bacterium
GCAGGTAGGGGATCGCCATGCGCGAGTACGGCGGCTCGGGCTCGTCGCCGAGGATCGTCACCGCGCCCTCGGGGTCGTGGCGGCGCAGCGCCTCGGCGGCCACCACTCCGGCCGGCCCGGCGCCGATGATCACGTATTGCATCGCCTCTCCTCCATGGCGGCGGGGGCCGGTGGGGGCCCCCGCCGCCGTCCTGGATCCGCGCCCCGCGGTCGCGCTACAGCCCGAGGCGCTCGCGGGTCTGGGTGGTGATCTCGCCGTCCGGCGTCCAGCCGCGCAGCTCGTAGTACTCGGGCAGCATCTTCTCGAGCCCGCTGACCAGCCCCTTGGCCGGCCCGCTGCTCGCCTCCTCGGTGAGCAGCCGCCGCGGCAGGGTGTCGTCCTTGCCGGTCAGCCCGGCGCGCAGGTTGAAGTCGCGCTCGAGGTTCCAGATCCGCTCGCCGACCTCGAGGAGCCGCTCGGCCGACCACTCGCCCTCGCATGCCGCGTCGAGCTGCGGCGCCATGTCCTCGAGGGTCCAGGCGAAGGTCGTGAACACGCACAGCCCCATCGAGTCGACCGCCGCGGTCGCGTCCTGGAAGGCCTTGACCAGCCCGGGCTTGCCGTCGGTGACCAGCGGATCGGTCTTCTCGGGGATGCCGAGGATCTCCGAGGCGACCGTGTAGCTGCGCAGGTGGCAGGCGCCGCGGTTGGCGGTCGCGTAGGTCAGCCCCATGCCCTGGATGCCGCGCGGGTCGTAGGCCGGGAACTCCTGGCCCTTGACGGTCATCGACAGCTCGGGGTGACCGTACTTCTCGCACAGCCGCTTCGAGCCCTGGCCGAGCTCGAGCCCGAAGCCCTCGCCGCGGCAGACCGCCTCGCTGATCGCGACCAGCGCCTCGGCCGAGCCGAACTTGAGCTCGATGCCGCCGGTCTGCTCGCTGCTCAGCGCCCCCATCTCGAAGAGCTCCATCGCCGCCCCGACCGTCGAGCCGTGCGAGATCGGGTCGATGCCGTCCTCGTTGCACAGGAAGTTGACGTAGGTCAGGGCGTCGAGGTCGTTGACCCCGGTGGCCGCGCCGAGCGCCCAGGCCGCCTCGTACTCGAGGCCGCCGGAGGGGTGCCAGTACTCGGGCTTGTTCTCGATGGTGAAGTGCTTGCGATCGATGGTCGCGATCCGCCCGCAGGCGATGGTGCAGCCGAAGCAGGCGGCGTTGGCGGCGAGGTTGGGCTTGCCGTCGCTGGGGCGCGGCTCGGCCATCGCCTCGGCCGAGATCCGCGGCGCCCCCTCGAACTGCACCTGGCGGGAGTTGCGGGTCGGCAGCGCGCCGGCCTCGTTGATCACGTTCATCAGCACCTGGGTGCCGTAGCTCGGCAGCCCCTGGCCGGTGACCGCGTTCTCCTGGAGCACCCGCTTGCCGGCCTCGGCGGCCTCGAGGAAGCGCATCGGGTCCTTGATGTTGCCGACCCCGCGGGTCCCGCGCACCGCCACCGCCTTGAGGTTCTTCGAGGCCATCACCGTGCCCACCCCGGAGCGCCCGGCGGCCCGATGCAGGTCGTTGATCACCGCCGCGTACAGGCAGCCGGCCTCGGCCGCGCGCCCGACGCAGGCGATGCGCAGCTGCGGGTCCTGGTGCTTGTCATGGATCGCCTTGTCGACCTCCCACACCGAGCGCCCCCACAGATCGGAGGCCGGGATCAGCTCGGCCTTCTCGTTCTCGACGTAGAGGTAGACCGGGCTGGGCGCCTTGCCCTCGAAGATGAACATGTCCCAGCCGGCCATCTTCATCTCCGCGCCGATGAACCCGCCCGAGTTCGAGCAGGCGATCGCGCCGGTCAGCGGGCTCTTGCAGACCACCGAGTAGCGCCCGCCGGTCGAGGCCATCGTCCCGGTCAGCGGTCCGGTGGTCATGATCAGCTTGTTGCCGGGGGACAGGGCGTCGACCTTGGGGTCGATCTCCTCGGCCAGGTACTTGCTCGCCAGCCCGCGCTGGCCGAGATACTGCTGCGCCCACTCCATGTTGAGGGGCTCCTCGCGACAGGTGCCCTCGCTCAGGTTCACCCGCAGGATCTTTCCGGTCCAGGCCATCTCGATACCCTCCTTGCCGGCGCTCAGGCGCGCGCGTAGCTCACGTCACCGCGCTCGCGCGGCAGGTTGACCCGCGGGCCCGGGGTCGGGCTGCCCGCGGCCCACTTGCGCATCCGCTCGAGGCCGGTCTCGTCGGCCGCCACGTAGCTGATCGCGCCGGTCGGACAGGCCTTCACGCACCAGGGGTCCCCGCCGCAGAGGTCGCACTTGACCACCTTGCCGGTCGCCGAGACGTAGTTGATGGTCCCGAACGGGCAGGCGATGGTGCACACCTTGCACCCGACGCAGGTCGCCTCGCTGACCACCTTGGCGCCGGTCACGGAGTCCATGGTGATGGCATCGACCGGGCAGGCGTGCAGGCACCACGCATCGGCGCACTGGGTGCAGGTGTAGGGCGCGAACCGACCCTCGTCCTCGAAGCCGAAGACCCGGATCCGCGATCTTGAGGGGTTGAAGACCCCCTCGTTCTCGAACGAGCAGGCCATCTCGCATTGGCGACAGCCGGTGCACTTCTCCGGCTCCAACTGCAGTGCTCTGAGCATGGGTTGGACTCCTCCGTGGCGTGGTTCTTGGTATCGGCGCCGCCCCCGCGCGGGCGCTGCTGCCCGGCGCCGCCTCGCCGCGCTCGCCCCGCGCGCCGGGTGCCGCGATGGGCGCTGGCGCCGCCTCCCCCCGCAGCGCGGGGGCCCTCCGAGGATGAGCAAGCGATCGAACGGCACTTTACGGCAACCGGCCGCGCCCACGCAACGCGTCCCGGGCGGGCCTCCAGCCGGGCCCTTCCCCGCTCCGCGAGCCGCCCCGGGCAGCGCCGCGCGGCCGCGCCGCGGCGCCTCAAGCGCACACCGGGCAGTCGGGGTTGCGGGGAACCCGGATCCGCTCGAAGTCCATCCCCCGGGCATCGAGCAGCAGCAGCGTGCCGGCCAGCGCCCGCCCGAAGCCGGCCAGGAGCTTGATCGCCTCGGTGGCCTGGATGCAGCCGATGATCCCCGCCACCGGACCGAGCACGCCGTTCTCGGCGCAGCTCGCCGGGGGCTCGCTCACCCCGTGGTAGAGGCAGGCGTAGCAGGGCCCCTGGTAGCCGGGCCCGAAGGGGTGCACCGAGACCTGCCCCTCGAGGCGGATCACCGCGGCGCTGACCAGCGGCGTGGCGGTGGCGTGGCAGGCGGCGTTGATCGCCAGGCGTGCGGCGAACCGGTCGGTCCCGTCGGCGACCAGGTCGGCGCCCTCGATCAGGGCGCGCAGCGCCTCCCCCTCGAGCGCCCGCGGGTGGGTCTCGACCCGCACCTCCGGGTTGAGCCCGAGCAGGGTGCGCCGCGCCGACTCGACCTTGGCCATCCCCTGGCTGGCATCGGGGTGGACGATCTGGCGCTGCAGGTTGGACAGCTCGACCCGATCCGGGTCGACCAGCACCAGCTCCCCGACCCCGCTGGTGGCCAGGTACATCGCCAGCGGCGAGCCGAGCCCGCCGAGGCCGAAGATCACCACCCGCGATCCGAGCAGCCGCTGCTGGCCCTCGAGGTCGATCTCGGGAAGCATGATCTGGCGGTTGTAGCGCAGCAGCTGCGCGTCACCGAGCGCCACGGCTCTCGTCGTCCCCATCGTCACCGGCCTCGCCACCCGCTGCGCCGCACCGAGCCGGACTGTAGCGAAAAACCACCGCCGGGATCATGCCCGCCCGCCGCCTTCAACTTTTCCCGGCCGCTGCCGATAGGGCGGGGCGAGGCCACGCCCCCCGGCCGGGGGGCGGCCGGCGGTGAGCCGAGAACCTGAGGAGACGCGCCCCGATGAGCGCCTGCCCCGAGCCGCTCGAGCGCGACGAGGACCCCCTGGCCCGGCTGCGGGCCCTGTCCGGCGGCGGGCCGCCCGCCGGGCCGCTGGTGCTGCGCGGGGCGAGCCTGGTCGGCGAGGACCTGCGCGGGCTCGACCTCAGCCACGCCGACCTGACCGAGGCCGACCTGACCGAGGCCGACCTGAGCGGCGCGCGGCTGATCGGGGCCAGGCTCGGCCACGCCTGCCTGGTCCGGGCCCGCCTGACCGGCGCCGAGCTGGCCGGGGCGGACCTGCGTCTCGCCAACCTCGAGGGCGCCACCTGCGCCCGGGCCGGGCTGGGCATGGCCCGGCTCGACCAGGCCCGGCTCTTCGATGCCCGTCTCGAGCATGCCACCCTGACCCGGGCCTCGCTGCGGGGGGCGGATCTGCGCTGCGCGGATCTCGGTGGCGCGCGGCTGCGCGAGAGCGACCTGCGGGGCGCGGACCTGACTGGCGCACGCCTCTATGACGCCGACCTGTCGCGCAGCCGGGTCGACGGCGCGGTGCTCGACGACGCCGACCTGCGCGAGAGCCGGCTGCGCCAGCTCGAGGGCTTCGAGCGGGCGAGCTGGATCGGGGCCGACATCCGCGACATCAACTTCGCCGGCGCCTATCGGCTGCGCCGCTTCGTGGCCGATCAGAACTACCTCAAGGAGTTCCGCGACCGCGGCCGGCTGGCCCGCCTGCTCTACTACCTGTGGTGGGCGACCAGCGACTGCGGCGAGAGCGTGCTGCGCTGGTTCGCCTGGATCCTGGCCCTGACCCTGGCCTTCGCCTGGATCTACACCTTCGTCGGCGTCGAGTTCGGCAGCCACCCCGGCTTCCTCGCCGCGCTCTACTTCAGCGTCGTGACCATGACCACGCTGGGCTACGGCGACATCCTCCCGGTCAGCGACGCCGCCCGCGCCGTGGCCATCATCCAGGTGCTGACCGGCTACATGATGCTCGGCGGCCTGCTGACCATCTTCAACAACAAGATGGCGCGCCGCGGAGAGTAGGCGATTGGCGCTGCTCGCGACCCTGCTGCGACGGACCGGGCGCGACCCGCGCGCCGCGCTGCGCCGGATCATTGGCGACTACGAGCTGCCGGCGTTCCCGGCCTCGGTGATGAACACCCTGGCCATGCTGCGCGACCCCGACTGCGCGCTCGCCGAGATCGCCGATCAGCTCCAGGTCGACCCGGGCATGAACGTGCGGGTCCTGCGGATGGTCAACTCGGCCGCCTTCGGGCTGGTCCAGAAGGTCACCAACATCCACCACGGGGTGACCCTGCTCGGGCGTGCCCGCCTCGAGTCCCTGGTGCTGTCGTGCCTGGTGAGCAGCACCCTGCCGGCCCGCGACATCAGCCCCGGCCTCAGCCAGGCGCGCTTCTGGCAGGTCTGCGCGCGCCGCGCCTGCCTGGCCCGCGCCCTCGGGCGCCACCTGCACCCGAGCACCGAGGCCGAGAGCTTCACCAGCGCCCTGCTCCAGGACATGGCGGTCCCGGTCCTCGCCAGCGCCCGCCCCGATCGCTACCCGGCCCTCATCGAGCGGGCGCTGGCCGACCCGGACCGTCCCCTCCAGGCCCTCGAGCGCGCCGCGCTGGGCTTCGACCACGCCGAGGTCGGGGCGCTGATGGTCGAGACCTGGGGACTGCCCGCCGAGCTCGGCCGCGCCGTGGCCGGCCACCATGGCGGCGAGGACGGCCCGGCGGGCGAGCACGCCGTGCGGATCGCCGCGCTGCTCGGCTACGCGAGCGGTGAGGACGGCAGCGAGGCGGTGCGCCGGATCTGCGTCGAGCGCCACGGCATCGACCCCGAGCGGGTCGAGGAGATGCTCGCGACCAGCCACCAGGAGGCGGCCCGCTTCTCCGCCCTGCTCCACTGAGCCACCCGGCACGCCGCGCCGGCCGGCACCCGGCAGCGCCTCTCCCCGGGGTCCGCGGCGGTGTAGGATACGCGCGCCCGCTCGCCCGTCACCTCGAGACCGGGCCTTGCCCGGTTCAAGGATTGAGGAGCCGAAGCCAGCATGCCCGCGACACGCACCGGCGGCCAGATCGTCGTCGACGCCCTGCTCTGTCATCAGGTCGACACCGTATTCACCGTTCCCGGGGAGAGCTTCCTGCCGGTGCTCGATGCCCTCTACGCCGAGCGGGCACGGATCCGCACGGTGACCTGCCGCCTCGAGATCGGGGCGGCGTTCATGGCCGAGGCCCACGGCAAGGTGACCGGTGACCCGGGCGTGGTGCTGGTCAGCCGCGGCCCGGGGGCGTGCAACGCGGCCATCGGCGTGCACACCGCCTCGCAGGACTCGACCCCGATGGTGATCCTGATCGGCCAGGTCCCGCGCGGCCACCGCCACCGCGAGGCCTTCCAGGAGATCGACTACCGGGGCTTCTACGGGCCGCTGTGCAAGACGGTGCTCGAGGTCGAGCAGGCGGCGCGCCTGCCCGAGCTGCTCGCCCAGGCCTTCCACTGCGCGCGCAGCGGGAGGCCCGGTCCGGTCGCGGTGGTGCTGCCCGAGGACGTGCTCGCCGAGCGGGCCGAGGTCGCCGATGCCGCCCCCCGCGCGGCCACCCTCCCCGGCCCGGCGCCCGCCGATCTCGCCGCCCTCGGCGAGCTGCTCGCCGGCGCCGAGCGCCCGCTGCTGATCGCCGGCGGCGGAGGCTGGAGCGCGCGCGCCTGCGCCGACCTGGCGCGCTTCGCCGAGCGCCACCTGCTGCCGGTGGCCGCCGCCTTTCGCCGCCAGGACCGGCTCGACAACGACCATCCCTGCTACGTCGGCGCCCTCGGGGTCGGCGCCAGCCCGGCCCTCGAGCGGCGGGTGCGCGAGGCCGACCTGGTGATCGCCCTCGGCGCCCGGCTCGGCGCGATGACCACCGGCGGCTACCGGCTGCTCGAGCCGCCCGACCCCGCCCAGCGCCTGATCCACATCCACCCGGACCCGCTCGAGACCGGCCGCGTCTACCGCCCGGAGCTGGCCGTGTGCGCCGCGGTCGGACCGTTCACCGCCGCGGCCGCGGCGCTCGAGCCGCCGGCGGCGATCGGCTGGCGCGCCTGGACCGAGGCGGCCCGCGCCGAGCACCTCGCCGACCGCGAGCCGACTGCCGGGGTGCGCGGCGCGGCGCTCGATCTGGCCGCGGTGGTCGCCCACCTCGAGGCGCGCCTGCCCCGCGGCGCGATCGTCACCACCGACGCGGGCAACTTCTCGGGGTGGATGCAGCGCTTCTTCCGCTACCGCGCCTACCCCAGCCAGATCGGCCCGACCAACGGGGCGATGGGCTACGGGGTACCGGCCGCGATCGCCGCCCGGCTCGCCTGCCGCGACCGCCCGGTGGTGGCCTGGTGCGGCGACGGCGGCGTGCTGATGACCGGCCAGGAGCTGGCCACCGCGATCCACGAGGGCGTCGACCCGGTGATCATCGTGGTCAACAACGACATGTACGGGACCATCCGCCTGCACCAGGAGCGGCGCTTCCCGGAGCGGGTCCACGGCTCGTCGCTGACCAACCCCGAGCTGTCGGTGTGGGCCCAGAGCTTCGGTGCCCACGGCGCCCTGGTGACCCGCAGCGAGGAGTTCCCGGCGGCCCTCGAGCGGGCCCTCGGCGCCGGGCGCGCGGCGCTGATCGAGCTGCGCACCGGCCCCGAGCCGATCACCACCCGCACCACCCTGAGCGCGCTGCGCGAGGCGCGCTGAGCCCCGCGCCGGCGGCCCGGGTCGCGCGCCCCGGCGGGCGATGCGGCCGCGGCCCGTTGCGCCCCCATGGACGGGCCCGGCGCGAGCCGGTATAACGGCGCTCCCCCGGAGGGGAGCCCCGCCGGAGCGGGGGCCACCGCGCGGAGGGTGCGCCATGTCGATGTGGAGCGTCGTCGCCGGTGCCTGGCCGCTGCTGCTGGGGATGGCCGTGATCATGCTCGGCAACGGGCTCCAGGGCACCCTGCTCGGCCTGCGCGCCACCCTCGAGGGCTTCGGCACCGTGGTCACCGGCTTCGTGATGGCCGGCTACTCGGTCGGCTTCCTCGGCGGCTCGCTGCTGGTCCCGCGCTTCGTGCGTACGGTCGGGCACGTGCGCGTGTTCGCCGCCCTGGCCTCGCTCGCCTCGGCCGCCGCGCTGCTCCACGCGGTGTTCGTCGATCCCCTGCCCTGGGGGCTGTTCCGGCTGCTCTACGGCTTCTGCCTGGCCGGAATCTTCGTGGTCGCCGAGAGCTGGCTCAACGATCGGGCCAGCAACGAGACCCGCGGCGGCCTGCTCTCGGCCTACATGGTGATCTCGATCGGCGGGATGGGCGCCGGCCAGCTGCTGCTCAACCTCGCCAACCCGCTCGGACCGGAGCTGTTCATCCTGGTCTCGGTGCTGCTCAGCCTCGCCCTGGTGCCGATGGCGCTGAGCGCCCGCGGGCAGCCGCGCATCGAGACCCCCGAGCCGGTCAGCCTGGGGCGCCTCTACGCGACCTCGCCGCTCGGGGTGGTCGGCTGTCTCGGCAGCGGCCTCGCCTACGGGGCCTTCTTCGGAATGGGCGCGGTCTATGGCCGCGCCATCGGGCTGTCGGTCGGCGATGTCTCGCTGTTCATCGCCATCGCGATGGCCGGCACGGTCGCCTTCCAGTGGCCGATCGGGCGGCTCTCGGACCGCTTCGACCGGCGCCAGGTGATCATCTGGACGACCTTCGCCGCGGCGGCCGCCGCGCTCGCCGCGATCCCGGCCGCCGAGACCTCGCGAGAGCTGCTGTTCGTGGCCAGCTTCGCCTACGGCGGCACCTCCTTGCCGCTCTACTCGCTGTGCGTGGCCCACACCAACGACCACCTGCCGCCCCCGCAGATGGTCGCCGCGAGCGCCACCCTGGTGCTCATCCAGGGGATCGGGATGAGCCTCGGTCCGGTGATCGGGGCGGCGGCGATGGCCCACGTCGCCCCGGCCGGCCTGCTGCTCGTGGCGGCCGGGGCGCACGCCGCGATCGGCGCCTTCGGGCTGTACCGTACGGTGCGCCGCGAGCCGGTGCCGCTCGAGCGCCAGCGCGAGTACCCGCCCACCCCGCCGCGCGGCTCCCCGGTGGTCGCGGCGGTCGCCTCGCGTTCCGTGCGCGACGCGCCCGACGACGGGCGGCCGGGCCCATGACGCGGCTTCCGGCGGTGCTGCTGCTCGCCCTGGCCGGGCCGGCCGCCGGCGCGACCGACGCGTGGGTCAAGCCGGTGCTGCGCGACGCGCTGGAGCGGGCCATCTACGACTACGAGGTGGCGGGCTACTGCGGGCTGGCCGGCCCGGCGGTCGAGGCCGGCCTCGCCGCGATCGTGGCCCGGCTGCGCCGCGAGGCCGGGCTCGACGCGGCGGCCCTCGATCGGGCCCGCGCGCAGGCCTGGAAGGCCGCGCGCTGGGAGTGGGAGAACCGCGGGCTGGGCGGCTTTCGCGCCTGGTGCCGAGGGGAGGGGCGGGCCGCCGCGGCGCGACTCGCCGGGCAGCGCTGAGCGCTGGACCCACACACGCCCCGGTCCTGTCCTTGACGGCCGTACGGGGCTGGGTTCAAATTGCTGCAAAATCGCGCGTGGCTGCCACGCGCCGACAACAGCGAAGCCTCGCGACCGCAGGCAAGCGGCGCAGGTCCCGACCCACCACAACCCCATCTGAGGGAGGATGCCAATGAGTAAGCAACCCACCAGTCCCCGCACGATCGGGCGCCGCAGCGTGCTCAAGGGCGCGGCCGCAGCCGGGGCGGCCGCCGCGGTCGGACCGTGGATCGTCAGCCCCAGGGTGCTGGCCTCCTCCGGGCAGGTCAATGTGCTGATGTGGTCCGACTACCTGCCGCCGGGATTCATCAAGGCCTTCGAGAGCAAGACCGGGATCAAGCTCAACTACACCGGGATCGGCTCCAACGAGGAAATCATCAACAAGATGAAGGCCACCAAGGGCCGCGGCATCGACATCTGCAGCCCGACCAACATGCGCTCCCTGCAGTGGGTCAACCTCGACGTGCTGCAGCCCTTCGACTTCTCGCGGATCAAGAACATCAAGAACGTCAACCCGGCGATGCTCAAGGTCGGCGAGGAGGAGTGGAACTTCGGCGGCAAGGGCTCGCACTGGCTGCCCCACATCTGGGGCACCGAGGGCGTGGCCTGGCGCACCGACCTGTGGACCCCACCGCGGGCCGGCGAGATCCCGAGCTACGGGGACATCTGGCAGCCCGATGTCAAGGGTAAGACGATGATGCGCCCCCACTCCGGGATGCTCGGCGCCGGCCTCTACCTGGAGACCACCGGGGTGCTCGAGCCCGGCGCGATGAAGCGGGCCTACAACGACGAGAAGACGATGCGCGCGACCTGGGAGATCGTCACCCAGTTCTGCATCAAGAACAAGGCCCAGGTGAAGCTGTTCTGGAACGACGCCGACACCCAGAAGAACGGCCTCCTCAACGAGGGCGTGCTGGTCGGCCAGACCTGGGACGGGCCGCCGATCACCCTGATGAACAACGGCGACCCGGTCCAGTACCGGGCCCCCAAGGAGGGCGCCCTGGCGTGGGTCGACGGCATGGCGCTGTCCAAGCAGGCCGAGGACCTCGACGCGGTCTACGCCTTCATCGACTTCTCCTACACCCCCGAGTACGCGGGCAAGTCGATCGACGGCGGCGGCGACAAGGACTGGGGCGGGCACGGCTACAACTCGGCGGTGCTCGGCGCCGACAAGTACGCCAGCCCCCAGTACGGGAAGGTCTTCGCCTCGGTCTACCCCGGCGACTCGCTGAGCAACCTCTGGCCCTGGCCCAAGGAGCCGCAGTGGTACGCGGACGTGCGTACCGAGTACCGCAACCGCTTCGTCAACGCCTAGCCACGCTCCCGCGCCCGGCCCCGGCGCAGCGACGCTGCCGGGGCCGGGACGGATCGTGGGGCGGGCGATGCCGGTGGAGGCCGGCGTCGGCCCGCGGCGGCAGGCACAGCGCCTGCAACAAGGGCATGCTGCCGAGTCGAGGCAGCGCGGTTGCCGCGCGGGGTGAGCCATGAGCGCCAACGTCGAGCTCGCGGGGGTCTGGGTCCAGTTCGGTGACTTCGTCGCCGCGCGCGAGGTCAACATCACCGTCAGCGACGGCGAGTTCTTCAGCTTCCTCGGCCCCTCGGGGTGCGGCAAGACCACCCTGCTGCGCACCATCTCCGGGTTCCTCGAGCCGACCCGGGGGGTGGTGCGGATCGGCGGGCGGGACATGGCCGGAATCGGGCCCAACCGGCGCCCCACCGCGCTGATCTTCCAGAACCTGGCGCTCTTCCCGCTGATGACGGTCTGGGAGAACATCACCTTCGCGCTCGAGGTGCGCGGGGCCGGCAAGGCCGAGCGGCGCCGGCGCGCCGATGAGCTGCTCGAGCTGATCGCCCTGCCCGGCCAGGGTGAGAAGATGGTCCACGAACTGTCCGGCGGGCAGAAGCAGCGGGTCGCGGTGGCCCGGGCGCTGGCCGCCGAGCCCGACGTGCTGCTCCTCGACGAGCCGCTCTCGGCGCTCGACCTCAAGCTGCGCCAGCACATGCGCACCGAGCTGCGCGCCATCCAGCAGCAGGTCGGCACGACCTTCATCTACATCACCCATGACCAGGGCGAGGCGCTGACCATGTCCGATCACGTCGCGGTGATGCGCGAGGGCGTGATCGAGCAGGTCGGCGCCGGCACCGAGGTCTACGATCACCCGCAGACCGCCTTCGTGGCCTCGTTCGTCGGCGAGAACAACCTCTTTCGCGGCCGGGTCGCCGAGATCGAGGGCGAGCGGATCACGGTCGAGACCGAGGTCGGGGCGCTGCGCGCGCGCGCCACCGGCGCGACGCTCACGCGCGGGCAGCCGGTGTTCCTGTTCGTGCGCCCGGAGGCGCTCAAGTTCGCCAACGGGGTGGCCGCCGAGAACCGCTTCACCGCCCGCATCCGTCACCAGGAGTTCGAGGGCAACTTCTGGCAGGTCTTCTGCGACGTCTCGGGCAGCGACAAGGGCGTCAAGATGTCGCTGGTCAACGACGGCTCGGCGATCGCCCACGCCACCGGCGCCGAGGTCACCCTGGCCTTTCCTCCCGAGCTCGCGGTCGCCCTCCCCGAGGGACCGCTGGCGGCCGAGTAGCCGGCCATCGAGACGGTGCGACAATGAGCAGCGCGGCGACCTGGCTCCGGACCTTCTTCCTGCGCAACGGCTACGCGCTCGGCACCTTCCTGCTGGTGGCGGTCGGCTTCTGGGTGCTGTTCATGATCCTGCTCCCGCAGCTGTTCATGATCGACTTCTCGTTCCGCTACAACCTGCCGCCGGCCGAGGTCGGCGGACCCAAGGACGTCTACACCCTCGAGCACTTCAAGTTCATGATCTATGGCAGCGCGCAGCAGGCCGGCCAGTACAACGTGGTCGACCTGACGGTGTTCGTGCGCACCCTGGCCGCGGCGGTCTTCGTCACCGTGTTCGACTTCGCGCTCTGCTACCCGATCGCCTTCTACCTCGCCCACGTGGCCCGCGGCGGCTGGGCGCGGCTGATGGTGCTGGCCCTGATCGTGCCCTTCTGGGTCAACGAGATCCTGCGTGCCTTCGCCTTCCGGATCGTGTTCGGCGCCTCGGGGATCATCAACTCGGCGCTGCTCGCCCTGGGCATCATCGATCAGCCCTACGACTTCATCCGGGTCAACATCGCGCTCTACGCGGGGCTCACCTACGCCTTCATCCTGCTGATGATGTTCCCGATCTACAACGCCGTGGAGAGCCTCGACCGCAACCAGATCGAGGCCGCGCGCGACCTCGGCGCGCCGTGGTGGCGGATCCACCTGCGGGTGGTGATGCCGTTCGCCAAGCCCGGGATCAGCTCCGGGTGCACGATGGTGTTCATGCTCTCGGCCGGGGCCCTGGCCTCGCCGCAGATCCTCGGCGGGCCGAGCAGCCTGTGGTTCACCCAGATCATCTACCAGTGGTTCCAGACCGGGAACAACTGGCACCGGGGCTCGGCCTACGCGCTGGTTCTGCTGCTCACCACGATCGCCTTCGTGCTGCTGATGATGAAGGTGTTCAAGGTCCGCCTCGGAGAGATCGCGCGGTGAGATCGACCCGGCTGGTCCGCGTCAGCGCGGCGCTGTTCGTCGGACTGTTCTTCGCCTACCTGCTCGGTCCCCTGGTGACCATGGGGCTGACCGCCTTCAACAGCTCCGAGTTCCCGCGGGTCACCCCCTGGGAGTGCTTCAGCGTCGAGTGGTTCGGCGTGCTGGTGCGCGACGAGGGCCTGATGCACGGGCTGCGCAACAGCCTGCTGATCGGCGCCGGGGTGGTCAGCCTGTCGGTACCGACCGGGCTGGCCGGTGCGCTGATGCTGCGCTACGTCGGCCAGCGGGTGCGTCCCTTCTACTACACCACCGTGATCTCGCCGATCCTGATCCCCGGCGTGGTGCTCGGCATCTCGACCCTGGTGTTCTGGGATCGGCTCGGGGCGATGTTCCGGGCCGGCTACCAGTCGGTCTTCTACGACGGCATCTTCCTGACCATCATGGGCCAGTCCTCGTTCGTCTCCGCCTACTGCATGCTGGTGTTCCTGTCGCGCCTGGAGCGCTTCGACACCGCCCAGGAGGAGGCCGCCCTCGACCTCGGCGCGACCCACGTGCAGAGCTTCCGCAAGGTCCTGCTGCCCTTCCTCAAGCCCGCCGTGGGCTCGGCCGCGGTGCTCGCCTTCCTGGCCTCGTTCGAGAACTACAACACCACCGTGTTCACGATCCTCTCGGAGAGCACCCTGACCACGGTGCTGGCGAGCAAGGTGCGCTACGGCATCAACCCCTCGATCAGCGCGCTCGCGGTGACCATCGTCACCCTGACCCTGATCGGGGCGGTCATCTACGAGATCTACAAGCGCCGCGAGAGCGCGGCGGCCGCCGAGGCCGAGCGGGTCGCCGGCGGCGAGATCGCCCGGCGACGCAAGCAGGTCGCCTTCCTGCTCGATCCGGCGCTGCTGATCTTCGTCCTGATCACGGTCGCCGGGCTCGGCACCGTGTACTTCTCCGGCACCATCGGGCTCGAGGAGTGCAAGGCGGCGGTCAAGGAGGCCAAGCGCCGCGCTGCCGAGGAGCGGGTCCGCGAGCTGCGCGCCAAGCGGATGTTCCGCTTCGCGGCCCCCAGCGCGCCGCCTGCGCAGGCGCCTGCCCGGGCGCCGGGCGCCAAGGTCGAGGCCAAGGGCACCGAGGGCTACCGCAGCATCTTCGACCCCCGCAACCTCGAGGGGCAGGTCGGCGGCGAGCCTCCTGCCCCCGAGCCTCGGCCCGGCGAGGGGTCGGCCCCGGCCAGGGGCACCGAGGGCTACCGCGGCATCTTCGCCCCCGAGAACCTCGAGGGGCAGGTTGGCGCCCGCCCGGCGCCGCCACCGGCTCCCGAGAAGCCCGCGGCCGACCGGCCGGCCAAGGGCACCGAGGGCTACCGCAGCATCTTCGACCCGCGCAACCTCAAGCAGCAGGTCGGCCAGTAGCCAGTCCCCGTGCCGCCCGGCGCGCCCGCTCCGCAGAGATCTCCCGATGCCGCTGCTCACCACCACCATCGGCGCCTTCCCGAAGCCCGACTACCTGTGCCTGCCCGACTGGTTCGGCGGTCCCGAGGGGCCCGACAGCGCCCGCCCGACCGGTGCCTGGGCCGAGGCCATGGCCGGGCTCGGGGAGCGCGCCGAGGCGCTGCTCGAGCGCGCCGTGCGCGAGGTGGTGGGCGCCCAGGTCGAGGCCGGGATCGCGATCCCCACCGACGGCGAGGTGGCCCGCGAGAACTACATCCACTACCACTGCCGCCACCTCGAGGGGATCGACTTCGAGCGGCTCTCCGAGAAGAGCCTGCGCAACGACGCCTACCGGGCCTGGCTGCCGACCATCCGCGCCCCGGTGCGTGCCGGGGCGCCGTTCCTGGTCCGCGACTGGCGCCGCGCCCAGGCCTGCACCGAGCGTCCGGTCAAGATCACCCTGCCCGGGCCGATGACCATCGCCGACACCACGGTCGACTGCCACTACGGCGATCGGCGCGCGCTCGGGGCCGATCTCGCCGCGGCCCTCAACCGCGAGGTGCGGGCGCTCGCCGAGGCCGGCTGCCGCCACATCCAGATCGACGAGCCGCTGTTCGCGCGCCGCCCCGAGGAGGCCCTCGAGTACGGCTTCGAGCACCTCGAGCAGGCCTTCCACGGCTGCCCGCGCGAGGTCGAGCGCATCGTGCACATGTGCTGCGGATACCCGGATCGGCTCGACAACCCCGACTATCCGAAGGCCGACCCGGGTGCCTACCGGCGCCTGGCCGCCGCCATCGAGCACGCCGCCGTCGACGCCGTCTCGATCGAGGATGCCCACCGCCCCAACGACCTCGCCCTGCTCGAGCGCTTCGCCTCGACCACCGTGATCCTCGGCGTGGTGGCGATCGCCGAGAGTCGCATCGAGCCGGTCGAGGCGATTCGGGCGCGGCTCGCCGCCGCCCTCGGGCACATCGACCGCGAGCGCCTGGTGGCCGCCCCCGACTGCGGGCTCGGGCTGCTCGGGCGCGACCTCGCGGTGGCCAAGCTGCGCAACCTCTGCGCCGCGGCCGCGGCGCTGTAGCCGGGACCGCTACTCGGCCGCGCGGCGGTCCTCGACCCGCCGGGCCTTGCCCTCGGAGCGCGGGATCGAGCCGACGTCGCCGACCTTGACGTGGGTGCTGATCCCGACGAAGGCCTTGATCTCGGTCTCGAGCGCGCGGGCCACGTCGGCCCGCTCGCCGCTGCCGGCCGCCGCGAAGTCGGGCTTGAGCTCGACGTGCACGTCCATCTCGTCGAGCCGCCCCTCGCGGTAGACCTCGAGCAGGTAGTGGGGGGCGAGCTTGGGCTGCTTGCAGACCAGCTCCTCGATCTGGGTGGGAAAGACGTTGACCCCGCGGATGATCAGCATGTCGTCGCTGCGCCCGGTGACCTTCTCCATGCGTCGCATGGTCCGCGCGGTGCCCGGCAGCAGCCGGGTCAGATCGCGGGTCCGGTAGCGGATCACCGGCATCGCCTCCTTGGTCAGCGAGGTGAAGACCAGCTCGCCGCGCTCCCCGTCGGGCAGCGCCGCGCCGCTCTCGGGGTCGATGATCTCGGGGTAGAAGTGGTCCTCCCACAGGGTCAGGCCGTCCTTGGTCTCGATGCACTCCTGCCCCACCCCGGGCCCGATCACCTCGGACAGGCCGTAGAGATCGAGCGCGGTGATCGCCAGGCGCTCCTCGATCTCGGCGCGCATCGCCTCGGTCCACGGCTCGGCACCGAACATCCCGACCCGCACGCTGTTGCTGCGCGGGTCGTGACCCTGGCGCTCGAACTCGTCGGCGATGTTGAGCGCATACGACGGGGTGACCATCAGCACGTCGGGCTCGAAGTCGAGGATGAGCTGCACCTGGCGCGGCGTGAAGCCACCGGAGACCGGGATCACCGTGCAGCCGAGCCGCTCGGCCCCGTAGTGGGCGCCGAGCCCCCCGGTGAACAGCCCGTAGCCGTAGCCGACATGGACCCGATCGCCGGGCCGGCAGCCGGCCGCGCGCATGCAGCGCGCCATCACCTCGGCCCAGGTGTCGATGTCGCCCTGGGTGTAGCCGACCACGGTCGGCTTGCCGGTCGTTCCGCTCGAGGCGTGGACCCGCACCACCCGCTCCATCGGCACCGCGAACATCCCGAACGGGTAGTGATCGCGCAGGTCCTGCTTGGTGGTGAACGGGAAGCGCCCGAGGTCCTCGAGACTCCTGCAGTCGTCGGGGTGGACGCCCGCCGCGTCGAACTTCTCGCGGTACATCGCCACGTTCTGGTAGGCGTGGCGCAGGGTCTTGCGCAGGCGCTCGAGCTGCACCGCACGCAGCTCGTCGATGCTCGCCCGTTCGATCGGCTCGAGCCCCTCCGGCCCGGTCTTGCTCTCACTCATCGGCGACTCCCTCCGTTTGCGGTTCCTCCATGCGAGGCGCCGCTCGCCGCGCGCCGCCTCTCCTCTCCGATGCCCTCGATCAGCGGCCGCCCGACGGCCCGCGAGCGCCCGCGGAAGAAGGCGATCGGCTCGCCGTCCTGGTTGCTCACGGTGATCTCGTAGAGCCCGTTGCGCCCGCGCAGGTAGCGCTCCTCGGCGCGCGCGGTGAGCACCTCGCCGGGGCGCCCCGGGCGCACGAAGTCGATGGTGCAGTCGGCGGCCACCGCGATCTGGCCGCGCGAGTTGCAGGCCAGCGCGAAGGCGCAGTCGGCGAGCGAGAAGATCACCCCGCCGTGGCAGATGTCCTGGCTGTTGAGCATCGCCTCGCCGACCGTCAGGCGCAGCCGCGCGCGGCCCGGGCCCACCGCCTCGACGACGATCCCCAGGGCGGCGAGCACCCGGTCACGCTCGGCGAGCCACGCCGCGCAGCGCTGCGCCACGGCCTGCTCGTCGAGTCGCTCGCGCCCCCCGCCCCCCGCTGCGCCTGCCTTCGCTGCCAAGCCCGCCCTTCCCTGCT
>CAZRGU010000034.1:0-10868 GCA_964599705.1 uncultured Ectothiorhodospiraceae bacterium
GGGCGGTCGGGGACGCTCGCAGTAGGTGTGCGGTTTTTTCACAAACTCTCAGGGCCCCCGCAGCAGGCGGGCGACTTTTTCACAAGCGCTCAGATCCGCCCCTCCTCGACCGCATGGCAGGCGACCACCGTCTCGCCGAGCGAGCGCGGGGCGGGGCGCTCGCGCCGGCAGCGCTCGGCGGCGTGCGGGCAGCGCGGGTGGAAGGCGCAACCGGGCGGCGGGTGGATCGGGCTCGGCACCTCGCCGGCGACCGGCGTGCGGGGGCGCCCGGTGCGCTCGAGATCCGGGATCGCGTCGAGCAGCATCCGGGTGTAGGGGTGGCGGGGGCTCGCGAACAGGGTCCGGGTCGGGGCCTGCTCGACGAGCCGCCCGAGGTACATCACCCCGACGGTGGTCGAGACGTGATAGACGACCGCGAGGTCGTGGCTGATGAACAGGTAGGTGAGGTGGTAGCGGCGCTGCAGGGCCTTCATGAGGTTGAGGATCTGGGCCTGCACCGAGACGTCGAGCGCCGAGGTCGGCTCGTCGCAGACCAGGAAGTCGGGCTCCCCGGCCAGCGCCCGGGCGATCGAGATGCGCTGGCGCTGCCCGCCCGAGAACTCGTGCGGGTAGCGCTCGCCGTCGGCGGCCGCCAGCCCGACCTGCCCGAGCAGCTCGGCGACCCGCTCGCGCACCGCGGCGCGCGCGCCGAGCGAGCCGTGCACCCGGATCGGCTCGGCGACGATCTCGGCGACCCGCCAGCGCGGATTGAGCGAGGCGTAGGGGTCCTGGAAGATCATCTGCATCCGGGCCTGGACCTCGGGCACCTCGGCGCGGTCGCGCACGCCGGCCAGCTCGCGCCCGGCGAACCGGATCGAGCCGGCCGTCGGCCGGTGCAGGCCGACCACCAGCCGGGCCACCGTCGACTTGCCGCAGCCGCTCTCGCCGACCAGCGAGAAGGTCTCGCCGCGGCGGATCTCGAAGTCGATGCCATCGACGGCGCGCACGTGACGCCGCGCGCTGCCCTCGAGGAGGCGGTTGAGCCAGGGCGGCGAGACGTCGAAGTGGCGCACCAGGCCGCGGACCCGCAGCAGTGGCTCGGCGGCGCTGCCGGTCTCGGCGCGCGGGGCGACGGAGCCGCTCGCGGCGCCGGGCGCGCGGGGCGTCTCGGCGCTCATCGCGAGGCTGCCTCGCCCGGTGCCTCGCCGGCATACAGCCAGCAGGCGACCTCGCAGCCCTCGACCGGCTCGAGGCGCGGGCGCTCGCGGGCGCAGCGCGCGAGCGCCCGCGGGCAGCGCGGATGGAAGGCGCAGCCCGCCGGGATCTCGGTCAGCCGCGGCATCGAGCCGTCGATCTGGGTCAGCGTCTCGACCTCGCGGCCGATGTGCGGGATCGAGCCCATCAGCCCGTGGGTGTAGGGGTGCTTGGCGCGGCCGATGACCTCGTCGACCGGCCCGACCTCGACCAGCCGGCCGGCGTACATCACCGCCACGCGCTGGGCGGCCTCGGCGATCACCCCCATGTCGTGGGTGATCAGCATCACCGCGGTGCGGTGCTCGCGGCACAGCCGCTCGAGCAGGGCGATGATCTGGGCCTGGATGGAGACGTCGAGCGCGGTGGTCGGCTCGTCGGCGATCACCAACCGCGGCTCGGCGCACAGCGCCAGGGCGATCACCACCCGCTGGCGCATCCCGCCGGAGAACTGGTGCGGGTAGTGGTCGATGCGCTCCGCGGCGCTCGGGATCCCGACCTCGCGGAGCAGCTCGAGGGCGCGGGCGCGGGCCGCGGCCTCGCTGAGCGGCAGGTGGGTGCGCAGGGTCTCGACGAGCTGATCGCCGATCCGGAACAGCGGATTGAGGCTGGTCAGCGGGTCCTGGAAGATCGCCCCGATGCGCTTGCCGCGGATGCGGCGCATCGCCTCGTAGGGGAGGTGGTCGATGCGCTCGCCCTCGAGGTGCACGGTGCCGGCCGCGATCCGCCCGGGCGGCTCGAGCAGGCCGATGATCGCCGTGCCGGTCAGCGACTTGCCGGCCCCCGACTCGCCGACCACGCCGAGGATCTCGCCGGCCTCGATGTGGAAGGAGACGTCGTCGACCGCCACCAGGGTGCCGCGCCGGGTGGGGAACTCGATGCGCAGGTGCTCGACCTCGAGCAGCGCGCGCTCGCCGCCTCGGCCCGCGCCGCTCACGGGTGTGCCTCGGGCCCGGCGCGGGCCGCGGCGCGCCGCCCCGCCCCTGCCCGCCGCGCGCGGCTCGCCGCCGGCGCCCCGCCCGGCAGGGAGCGAGCGCGGCTAGCGCAGCTTGGGGTTGAGCGCATCGCGCAGCCAGTCGCCGAGCAGGTTGACCGCGAGCACCAGGGCGGCCAGCGCGAAGCCCGGGAAGATCACGATCCACCACTCGCCGGAGAACAGGAAGTCGTTGCCAATCCGGATCAGGGTGCCGAGCGAGGGCTCGGTGGGCGGCACCCCGACGCCGAGGAAGCTCAGCGTGGCCTCGGTGAGCACCGCCACGGCCAGGCCGATGGTGGCGATCACCAGCACCGGCCCCATCACGTTGGGGAGCACGTGGCGGACCATGATGGTCAGCGGCCGGCGTCCGATCACGCGCGCCGCCTGCACGTACTCCTTGTTCTTCTCGACCATCGTCGAGCCGCGCACGGTGCGCGCGAACTGCACCCAGCTCGAGATGCCGATGGCGAAGATCAGCACCGGGATGGCCAGCTTGTCGTGCTCCTCGCTGGGCACCAGCGAGCGGGCCACCCCGTCGATCAGCAGCGCGATCAGGATCGCCGGGAAGCTCACCTGGACGTCGGCCACCCGCATGATGGCGGCGTCGACCGCGCCACCGAGGTAGCCGGCAGCGAGCCCCAGCGCCACCCCGAGCACCATCGCCAGGCCCACCGAGGCGAAGCCGACCAGCAGCGAGACCCGCGAGCCGTAGAGGATCGCCGAGAACAGATCCCGGCCCTGATCATCGGTGCCGAGCCAGAACTGCCAGGATCCCTCCTCGTTCCAGACCGGCGGGGTGAAGGCGTCCATCAGGCTCAGCGCCGCCGGGTCGAAGGGGTTCTGCGGTGCGATCCAGGGGGCGAGCAGGGCGCTGATCATCGCCACCGCGGTCCAGGCCGCCGCCGCCATGGTCACCCGCGAGCGGGTGAAGCTCCACCACAGGTCGCTGTCGAGGAAGCGGTGCAGGGCGCCGGCGGCGCGCGCGAGGCCGGCCATCGCTCAGTAGCCTCCCGCCTGCGCGCGGTCGACGCGCAGCCGCGGGTCGACCCAGAAGTAGAGCAGGTCGACGACGAGGTTGATGATCACGAAGAACAGCGCGATCAGGATCAGGTAGGTCGACATCACCGGGATGTCGGCGAACTGGATCGCCTGCAGGAACAGCAGCCCCATGCCCGGCCACTGGAAGACCGTCTCGGTGATGATCGCGAAGGCGATGATCGAGCCGAGCTGCAGCCCGGTGATGGTGATCACCGGGACCAGGGTGTTCTTGAGCGCGTGGCGGAAGTGCACCGCGCGGTCGCTCAGTCCGCGGGCGCGGGCGAACTTGATGTAGTCGGTGCGCAGCACCTCGAGCATCTCCGAGCGCACCAGGCGCATGATCAGGGTGAGCTGGAACATCCCCAGGGTGAAGGCCGGCATCAGGATCGCCTTGAGGCCGCTGGCCGTCAGCAGCCCGGTGGTCCACCAGCCGAGCGCGACCACCTCGCCGCGCCCGAAGGTCGGCAGCCAGCCGAGGATCACTCCGAAGAGCAGGATGAGCAGGATCCCGATCAGGAAGGTCGGCAGCGAGATGCCGACCAGCGACACGGCGAGGAAGACCTTGCTCAGCCAGCGCTCGGGGTGCAGCCCGGTGTAGACCCCCATCGGGATCCCCACCGCCACGGCGAACAGCGCCGCGACCAGGCTGAGCTCGAGGGTCGCGGGCAGGCGCTCGGAGATGAGGTCGCGCACCGGTACCCCGATGCGGTACGAGATGCCGAACTCGCCGCGCACCGTGTGGGCGACGAAGCGCGCGAACTGGACCAGCACCGGGTCGTTGAGCCCGAGCTCCTCGCGCAGCCGCTCGCGGTCCTCGACCGAGGTCTCCTGGCCGACCATCTGCGAGATCGGGTCGCCGACGTAGCGAAACAGCGTGAAGGCGAGCAGCGCCACGGCCAGCATCACGACCGCCGACTGGAGGATGCGCCGGACGATGAGCGCGAGCATCGGGCAGGACGGGGCGCGCCGGCGGCCCCTCCCGGGCCTGGGAGGGGCCGCCTCGCTACCGGCTCTCGGCTACTTCTTGACCACCGCGTGGCGCCACGCGAACTGGTTGTCGGCGCGCTGCTTGACCTCGACCCGGTCGCTCACCCCCCAGGCCACCGCCTGCTGGTGCAGCGGGATGTAGGCGATGTCGCCGAGGGTCAGGGTCCAGGCCTGCTCGATCAGCGCCTTGCGCTTGGCCGCGTCGGTCTCGACCAGGATCCGGTCGGTGAGCTCGTCGACCTTGGGGTTGCAGTAGCGCCCGAGGTTGAACTTGCCGCGCCCGGTCTCACGGCTGTAGCAGCCGTGCAGGTTGAACAGCGGGTTCCAGGAATCGAAGCTCGACGGGGTCCAGCCGAGCAGGTAGAAGCTGGTGTCGAACTTCGGGGCCAGCACCTTGGCGAAGTACTTGGCCTTGGGCTGGGCGAGCAGGTTCACCTTGACCCCGATCTTGGCGAGCATCGAGACCACCGCGGTGCAGATCGCCTCGTCGTTGACGTAGCGGTTGTTCGGGCAGTCCATGCCGACCTCGAAGCCGTCCGGGTAGCCGGCCTCGGCGAGCAGCGCCTTGGCCCGCTGCGGGTCGTAGGCGAGGCGCTTGAACTTGGGATTCTTGGGGTCGTCGCCGCCGTTGATCCCGGGCTCGGGGGCGACCATCAGCGCCGAGGGCTGGGACAGTCCGCGCATCACCTTCTTCTTGATCGCCTCGATGTCGATGGCCCGGTAGAAGGCCTCGCGCACCCGCCGGTCCTTGAACGGGTTCTTGCCCTTGACGTTCGAGTAGAGCAGCTCGTCGCGGTACTGGTCCATGCCCAGGAAGATGGTGCGCAGCTCCGGTCCGATCAGCATGCTGGTCCCGGCGTTGCGCGAGACCCGCCTGTGGTCCTGGACCGGGATCGGGTAGGCCATGTCGACCTGCCCGGAGAGCAGCGCCGCGACCCGGGTGGCATCCGAGGCGATCGGCGTGAACACCACCTTGCTGAGGTTGTGCTCCTTGCTGGGGTTGTCCCACCACCCCTCGAAGGCCACCGCCACGGTCTTCACGTCCGGCTCGTGGCTGATCACCTTGAACGGGCCGGTGCCGTTGGCGTGCAGGGTGGCGTAGTTCTTCTCGCCGGCGGTGACCGACTGCGGCTTGACCGCGCCGTGCTCCTCGGCCCACTCCTTGTCCATGATGTACCAGCTCGCCCACTCGACGTGCAGGATCGGGTTGGGCTTGGAGGTCACGAAGTCGACGGTGTAGTCGTCGACCTTGATCACCTGGGTGTCCTTGGCGATCCGGGTCTTCAGGTCGGAGCCGTCGGCGCGCACCCGCTGGGCCGAGAAGAGCACGTCGTCGGCGTTGAACTCGTTGCCGTTGTGGAACTTCACGCCCCGGCGCAGGTGGAAGCGCCAGCGGGTCGGCTCGATGATCTCCCAGCTCTCGGCGAGCGCCGGCTGGATGGACAGGTCGTAGCCGCGCCGGATCAGGCCCTCGTAGATGTTGCCGAGGTAGCCGAGGGTGAAGGTCTCGTTGAGTGCGTAGGGGTCGAGCGAGCTGAGGCTGCCCTGGAAGGCGTAGCGCAGCTCCTTGGCCTGGACGGCCGTGGCGAGCGCCAGCGCGCCGGCCGTGGCGAGTAGATAGGTTAGCGACTTCGAGCGCATCGAGTGTCCTCCCTTGATGGTCGCCGGCGCCCTCGCCCGCCCGCGCTTCCCCCCGTGGTCGTCACCGCGGGCGGGCCGGCGCACCGGTTCTTGCCGACTCGTTCGCCCGCCGGCGCGCGGTTCTGGTGGCCGGTGCCGCTCGTGCTCCCCCGCCCCGGCCAGCCGCGCTGCAGGCGCTGCGGACGATGCGCGCTAGTGTGGCGGCTCGCCTGGCGATAGGCAAGGCGCCCCGCTTCGCCCATCGGTGAGAGCTGCGGGCTAGGAGCGCTCGGCACGCAGGTCGGCGACCCGGGCGCCTGTGGCGCGGGCGAGCGCGCCGGGCTCGATCTCGAAGAGCGCCCGCGGGGTCCCGGCCGCGGCCCACACCGTGGCGTGGGCGAGCAGGTCGCGGTCGAGGTAGACGGGCAGCGCCCGCGGGTGGCCGAACGGGGCGACCCCGCCGATCGCGAAGCCGGTGGCCTCGCGGGCGGTGGCCGCGTCGGCGCGGCGCACCCGCTTGCGGGCGACCCCGGTGAGGGCCGCGAGCTTGCGCTCGTCGAGGCGGTTGGCGCCGCTGACCAGGGCCAGCACCGGCTCGCCGTCGGCCAGGAAGAGCAGCGACTTGACGATCCGGGCGAGCTCGCAGCCGAGCGCCGCGGCCGCCCCCTCGGCGGTGGCCGCCGACTCGGCGACCTCACGCACCTCGATGGCGAGCCCGAGCGCGGCACCCGCCTCGATCACCCGTTGCACGGTCGGATGGATAGCCCGCATGGCGGGTGCTCCTGCTCGATTGCGGCCCGCGCGGGGCGGGCGAACGCCGCCGGGGCGCGCCGGCGCCTCCCCCGCGCCGCTGCGCGGCGAGCATGATGGCAGTAGAATCGCCGCCGCGCGAGCCCCCGGGGGCGGGGACGAGGGCCGATGGCCGATGGCCGAGCTGATTCTCACCCATCGCGGGACCGTCTACCCGCACCAGCACGACCACATGGGTCACGTCAACGTGATGTGGTACGTGCAGAAGTTCGACGAGGCGACCTGGCAGCTCTTCGCGCGCTTCGGCATGACCCGCGACTACATGCGCGAGCACGGCCGGGGGATGGCCGCGGTGCGCCAGGAGATCGACTACCGGCGCGAGCTGGTCGCCGGCGATCTGGTCACGGTGCGCTCCGGGCTGCTCGAGGTGCGCGAGCGGGTGGTGCGCTACTGCCACGAGATGCGCGAGGACCTGAGCGGCGAGATCGCGGCGCGCTGCGTGATGACCACGGTGTGCATCGACACCGCCACGCGCCGCGCCTGCCCGCTTGCCGCCGAGCACCGCGAGCGGGCCCGCGCGCTGCTGGTCGACGACCCGCCGGAGTGAGCGCAGCGGGAGAACGCGGCAGCGGGTCGGGTGCGGCGCGGGAATCGATGGGTGGCGCGGGAGCGCCGTGGCGTCGGAGAGGGGGGGTGATGGAGCGAGACGACGGGGAGCGGGCGGGGGCGCTCGGGGCGCGCGAGCGGGCCGTCTTTGGCGAGCGCGGCTTCCTGGTGCTGCGCGGCCACTTCGGGCCGCACGAGGTGGCGCTCGTGCAGGGCGCGGCCGGGCGGCTCGAGGGGGCCGCGGGGGTGATCGCGGTCCCCGAGGCCGGGCGGGAGGAGCTGGTCTGCCGGATCGAGGACTTCCTGGGGCGCGACCGGGAGCTCGCCGCGCTCCTCGAGCGGCGGGTCGCGCCGGTGGTCGCCGCGCTGCTCGGCGAGCCGGTGGTGGTCTTCAAGGAGAAGCTCAACTTCAAGCGCCCCGGGGGCGGTGCCTTCCGCCCCCACCAGGACTACCCCGCCTTCACCGCCTTTCCGCCCGACTACCACGTCACCGCGATGCTCACCGTCGATCCGGCCGACGCCGGCAACGGCTGCCTGCGCTTCGCGAGCAACTACCGCGCGGTGCTCGCCGAGCTCCCCGGGGTCGAGGCCGCGGCCCGCGGCGACGGGCGCCACTGCCTGGCGCAGAACGAGCGCGGCGACATCGCCGAGCCGATCGCGGCGCGCCTCACCTGGGAGGCGCTCGCCACCGCGCCCGCCGACCTGGTGCTGTTCGACTCCTTCGTGCCCCACTACTCGGAGCCGAACCGCTCGTCCGATCGCTCGCGCCGGGCGATCTTCGTGACCTACAACGCCGCCGCCCAGGGCGCGTACCGCGACGGCTACTACCGGATGAAGCGCGCCGATCCCGACCACCCGCTGTTCCACGTCGGCACCCCGACCCGCCCGCGGGGTGGGCCGGCGGCGTGACGATCGGGTTGCGGCGCCCGCGCCGCTCTCGCAGTATGATCACCGCCGCGCCCGGGGGGAGCGTCCGCCGGTCGCATCGTGTCAGCGCTCGACTGCTTGTGCCATTGGTTGGGGCTGATGCTTGTCCGTGGGGAAATGGCACGAGCGAGACTGAGACGGATGAACATCTACGTGGGGAACCTCTCCTACGCAGCCACCAGCGATGACCTTCGCCAGGCCTTCGAGGCCTTCGGCGAGGTGAGCTCGGCCAACGTGATCAACGATCGCGAGACCGGCCGCTCGCGCGGCTTCGGCTTCGTCGAGATGCCGAACCGCGACGAGGCCGAGGCCGCGATCAAGTCGCTCGACGGCTCGGACCTGATGGGGCGCGCGCTGCGTGTCAACGAGGCCCGCCCGCGCGCGCCGCGCAGCGGCGCCGGGCCGCGCCGCTTCTGAGCCTGCGGCGCCGCCCGCCGCGGGCGGCGCCTCCCGGATGACGGGCGGCCAGGCCCCGTGTGCGGCCGCCCGCCCCGCCTCCGCGCCGCTCCCGCGCGCGGCGCGCCGCGCTCACTCGTGCCCGCCGAAGCGCCGCGCGACCTCCTCGCGCAGCCGGAACTTCTGGATCTTGCCGGTCGAGGTCTTGGGCAGCGGCCCGAAGAGCACCGTGCGCGGGGCCTTGAAGTGGGCCAGCCGCGCCCGGCAGTGCTCGATGATGTCCTGCTCGCTGACCGGCCCGGCCTCCTCGCGCAGGGTCACGAAGGCGCACGGGGTCTCGCCCCACTTCTCGTCGGGGCGCGCCACCACCGCCGCCTCGAGCACCGCCGGGTGCTGGTAGAGGACGTCCTCGACCTCGATCGAGGAGATGTTCTCGCCGCCCGAGATGATGATGTCCTTGGAGCGGTCCTTGAGCTGGATGTAGCCGTCGGGGTGGAGCACCCCGAGGTCGCCGCTGTGGAACCAGCCGCCGGCGAGCGCCTCGCGGGTCGCCTCCGGGTTCTTGAGATAACCCTTCATGACGATGTTGCCGCGAAACATCACCTCGCCGAGGGTCTCGCCGTCGGCCGGCACCTCGCGCATGGTCTCGGGGTCCATCACCGTGAGGTCCTCGAGGACCGGGTAGGGGACCCCCTGGCGGGCCTTCCAGCGCGCCTGCTCGGCCACCGGCAGCGCGTCCCACTCGCGCTTCCAGGCGCACACCGTGGCCGGCCCGTAGGTCTCGGTGAGACCGTAGACGTGGGTCATGTGGAAGCCCTGGCGCTCCATCTCGGCGAGCACCGCGGCCGGCGGCGGGGCCGCGGCGGTCATCACCTCGACGGTGTGGTCGAGCTCGCGGCGCTCCTCGGGACGGGCGTTGAGGATCATGCCGTGCACGATCGGCGCGCCGCAGTAGTGGGTCGCGCCGCGCTCGGCGAAGGCCTCGAACATGGCGCGGGCCTCGACCTTGCGCAGCAGCACGTTGGTGCCGGCCAGCGCGGCGATGGTCCACGGGAAGCACCAGCCGTTGCAGTGGAACAGCGGCAGCGTCCACAGGTAGACCGGGTGGGGCGGCATGTGCCAGGTGATGGCGTTGCCGAGGGCGTTGAGGTAGGCGCCGCGGTGGTGGTAGACGACCCCCTTGGGGTTGCCGGTGGTCCCCGAGGTGTAGTTGAGCGCGATCGCCTGCCACTCGTCCTCGGGGAGCCGCCACTCGAAGTCCGGATCGCCCTGCTCGAGGAAGTCCTCGTAGCTGCACTCACCGAGCAGCCGCCCGCCCGTGGCGGCCGGGTCATCGATGTCGATGACCAGCGGGCGGACCGAGGCGCGCCCGAGCGCCTCCTCGATGACCGGCGAGAACTCGCGGTCGGTGAGCAGCACCTTGGCCTCGCCGTGGTCGAGGATGAAGGCCACCGCGGCCGCATCGAGGCGCACGTTGATGGTGTTGATCACCGCCCCGGCCATCGGAATGCCGAAGCTCGCCTCGTAGATCGCCGGTATGTTGGGGGCGAACACCGCCACCGTGTCGTCGCGCCCGATGCCACGGGCGGCCAGCGCCGAGGCCAGCCGCCGGCAGCGCTCGTAGGTCTCGGCCCAGGTGATGCGCCGCTCGCCGTAGACCTGGGCGGCGTAGTCGGGGTAGACGCGCGCCGCGCGGCGCAGGAACGAGAGCGGCGAGAGCGGCGTGTAGTTCGCCGGGGTCTGCTCGAGGTCGCGCTCATAGGCGCCGGGCTGCTCGCTCATCGGTGTGCTCCTCGGGGAAGGGTGGCGCGCCACGCCACGGGTGAGCGCGGCCGCGTTCGAGTTATCCTTACCCGCGCGGGCCAGCGATTACAAGCGTGCCTCGAGAGCGCCCGCGGAGGAGGAGTGGTGAGCACCGAGCAGCGGCCCCCGGCCAGCGAGCCCGAGCTGCGTACCCTGGCGATGCCGGCCGACACCAACGGCAACGGCGACATCTTCGGCGGCTGGCTGCTCGGGCAGATGGATCTCGCCGGCGGCGCCTACGCGATCCGCAAGGCCTGCGGGCGGGTGGCCACGGTCGGCATCGAGGCGATGAGCTTCCACCGCCCGGTGCTGGTCGGCGACCTGGTGAGCTGCTACTGCGAGACGGTGCGCGTCGGGCGGACCTCGATCGCGGTGCGGGTCGAGACCTGGGTGCGGCGGCTGCGCCGCACCGGCGAGCCGGCCTGCGACATCAAGGTCACCGAGGGCACCTTCACCTACGTGGCCCTCGGCGACGACGGCACCAAGCGCGAGCTGCCGCCGGGAGCGGCAGAGTAGAAGGGAAGATAGGGTCCGA
>CAZRGU010000034.1:10968-18770 GCA_964599705.1 uncultured Ectothiorhodospiraceae bacterium
GGAAGATGGGGTCAGGTCTAGAAATGTAGCATCCGGCTTGCCGGATGCTACATTTCTAGACCTGACCCCATCTTCCCTTCTTAGACCTGACCCCATCTTCCCTTCTTCCCACGAGGAGACGAGGATGGAAGAGCCGCTCTGGCGACCGCCGGCCGAACGGGTCGCCGGTGCCAACCTGACCCGCTTCACGGCGCTGCTCGGCGAGCGCCACGGGGTCGAGCTCGGCGACTACGCGGCGCTGCACCGCTGGTCGGTCGAGCACCGCGAGGCCTTCTGGGAGGCGCTCTGGGACTTCGCCGGGGTGATCGGCGAGCGCCGGGACGGGCCGGTGCTGGCCGACGGTGAGCGCATGCCCGGGGCGCGCTGGTTCCCGGAGGCGCGGCTCAACTTCGCCGAGAACCTGCTGCGCCGGCGCGACGATGCCCCGGCGCTGCTCGCCAAGGGCGAGGACGGGGCGCTGCGCACGGTGAGCCACGCCGAGCTCCACGCCCTGGTCTCGCGGCTCGCCGCGGCGCTCGCCGCGGCCGGCATCGGCGCCGGCGACCGGGTCGCCGGCTACCTGCCCAACTGCCCGGAGGCGATCGCGGCGATGCTCGCCTGCGCGAGCCTCGGGGCGATCTGGTCGTCGTGCTCGCCCGACTTCGGGGTGCGCGGGGTGGTCGACCGGTTCGGCCAGATCGAGCCGCGGCTGCTCGTCTGCGCCGACGGCTACCGCTACAACGGCCGCCGCCACGACACCCTCGAGCGCCTGCCGGCGATCCTCGCCGGGGTGGCGAGCGTCGAGCGGGTGGTGGTGGTGCCGTTCGCCGGCGGCGAGGCGCGCGCAGCGGGCGCGCCGGTCCCGGTCGAGGACCTCGAGGCGTTCATCGCCCCGCACCCCGCCGGCGAGATCGCCTTTGCCCGCCTGCCCTTCGACCACCCGCTCTACATCCTCTACTCCTCGGGGACCACCGGGGCGCCCAAGTGCATCGTGCATGGCGCCGGCGGGACGCTCCTCCAGCACCTCAAGGAGCACCGCCTGCACTGCGACCTCAAGCCCGGCAAGCGGCTCTTCTACTTCACCACGCTGGGCTGGATGATGTGGAACTGGCTGGCCTCGGGGCTGGCCAGCGAGGCCACCCTGGTGCTCTACGACGGCTCGCCCTTCCACCCCGGCGCGGGGGTGCTGTTCGACCTCATCGACGAGGCCGGCATCGAGGTCTTCGGAACCTCGGCGAAGTTCATCGACGCGGTCAAGAAGTCCGGGCTGCGCCCGCGCGAGAGCCACTCGCTGGCCACCCTGGAGACCATCTGCTCGACCGGCTCGCCGCTCGTGCCGGAGAGCTTCGACTTCGTCTACCGGGAGGTGAAGCGCGACGTCTGCCTGTCCTCGATCTCGGGGGGCACCGACCTCATCGCCTGCTTCGCCCTCGGCTGCCCGACCCGGCCGGTCTATCGCGGCGAGATCCAGTGCCTGGCGCTGGCCATGGACGTCGACGCGGTCGACGAGCAGGGGCGCAGCGTGCGCGGGCAGCGCGGCGAGCTGGTCTGCCGCAACGCCTTCCCGTCGATGCCGGTCGGCTTCTGGCGCGACCCGGACGGCAGCCGCTACCGGGCCGCCTACTTCGAGCGCTACCCGGGGATGTGGCACCACGGCGACTGGGTCGAGATCACCGCGCGCGGCGGGATGATCATCTACGGGCGCTCGGATGCGACCCTCAATCCCGGCGGGGTGCGGATCGGGACGGCCGAGATCTACCGCCAGGTCGAGCAGCTCGAGGAGGTGGTCGAGGCGATCGTGGTCGGCCAGGAGTGGGACGGCGACACCCGGGTGGTGCTGTTCGTGGTGCTGCGCGACGGGCTGACCCTCGACCCGGGGCTCGCCGACCGGATCCGCGCCCAGATCCGGGCCAACACCACGCCGCGCCACGTCCCGGCGCGGATCTGCCAGGTCACCGACATCCCGCGCACCAAGAGCGGCAAGATCGTCGAGCTCGCGGTGCGCGAGGTGATCCACGGGCGCCCGATCAAGAATGCCGAGGCGCTCGCCAACCCCGAGGCCCTCGAGCAGTTTCGCGACCGCCCCGAGCTGGCCGAGTGAGCCGAGCAGGAGGACGAGGAGATGAGAGCACGTTCCCGATGGCCGCTGATCGGTGCGGCGCTCGCCGCCGCGGGAGCCGCCGGAGCCCAGGGCGGGCTGGTGATCCAGTCGCCGGCCTTCGCCGAGGGCGCCGAGATCCCGGTCCTGCACACCTGCGACGGGCGCGACGTGTCGCCGCCGCTGGCCTGGCACGGGGTCCCGGAAGGCACCCGCAGCCTGGCGCTGATCGTCGACGACCCGGACGCCCCCGATCCGGCCGCCCCGAAGATGACCTGGGTGCACTGGGTCCTCTACGACATCCCCCCCGAGAGCAGCGGGCTGGTCCAGGGGGTGACGCCTTCGCAGCTCCCGGCCGGCACCCGCCAGGGCCGCAACGACTGGGGGCGGACCGGCTACGGCGGGCCGTGCCCGCCGATCGGCCGGCACCGCTACTTCCACAAGCTCTACGCGCTCGACACCGTGCTCGGCGACCTCGGCGGGCCGACCAAGGAGCGGCTCCTCGAGGCCATGGAGGGGCACATCCTGGCCCGCGCCGAGCTGGTCGGGACCTATCAGCGCGGGCGCTGAGCGGAGCCCGGCGCGGCTCGCGACGGGCACGGCGCCGGGGGTCGACGAGGCGCTCGGGCGGCTCCTCGATGCGCTCGTCGCGCGCCACCGCGAGCGCCACGGCACCCTGCCGCGCCAGCCCTACGACCGGCGCTGGCCCTCGCCCTGCCAGGTCGGCGAGCCGGATGCCGAGGGGCTGATCGAGTGGCGCCCGGTGGCGCGCGCCGAGCCGGCCGATCTCGGCGGGCTCGAGCGCGCCCTCGAGGTGCCGCTCCACCCGGACCTGGTCGCCTACTACGGCAGCTACTACAGCGACAGCTTCGCGGCGCGCACCGCCGAGGGCGGGCTGACCCTGATCCAGGTCTGGAGCGAGGCCGATCTGGAGCGCCTGATCGCCAACCAGATCGGCCACGCCCTGGCCAAGCGCCGGGCCCGCGCGCCGCTCACCCTGTTCGTGGCCCTGACCGACGAGGACGACCTGATCCTGGCGCTCGACAACGCCAGCGGCGCGGTGGTCCTCGAGCACCCGGGGCGGGCGCCGCTGCGCGAGGTCGCCCCCTCGCTCGGGGCGCTGCTGGCGCGCTGCGAGCCGCAGGTCTGATCCCGGGCAGGAATTCTGGACGGTCGGGAATTGTCCTATAGTGCGAGGCGCGCGAGCCTCCGGAACCCCGCCCATGCCCTTTGACGTCGACGAGCTGCTGCGCACCCACCAGGGGCGCAACTACGCGCTGCACCGCGAGCACGTCAACCCGATGTTCGCGCGGGTGCTGCGCACCATCGGCTTCGACCGCTGCTACGTGCGCGCCGAGGGGCCCTACCTGTGGGACGAGCAGGGGCGGCGCTACCTCGACATGCTCTCCGGCTACGGGGTGTTCGCGCTCGGGCGCAACCATCCCTACGTCCGCCAGGCGCTGATCGACTTCCTCGGCGCCGACTACCCGAGCCTGGTGCAGATGGAGGCGCCGCTGCTCTCCGGGCTGCTCGCCGCCGAGCTCAAGCGCCGGATGCCCAACGAGCTCGACATCTGCTACTTCACCAGCTCCGGGGCCGAGGGGGTCGAGACCGCCATCAAGCTGGCCCGCGCGGCGACCGGGCGAGCGGCGATCCTGCATGCCGAGCGCGCCTTCCACGGCCTGACCACCGGCGCCCTGGCGCTCAACGGCGACGAGGTCTTCCGGGCCGGCTTCGGGCCGCTGCTGCCCGGCTGCCGGGCCGTCCCGTTCGACGACCTCGAGGCCCTCGAGCGGGCGCTCGCGGCCGGCGACGTGGCCGCCTTCGTGGTCGAGCCGGTGCAGGGCAAGGGGGTCCACATCCCCGCGCCCGGCTACCTGGCCGAGGCCGCGCGGCTGTGCCGGGCCCACGGCGCGCTGCTGGTCGCCGACGAGGTGCAGACCGGGCTGGGGCGCTGCGGGCGCTTCCTCGCCCTCGAGCACGACGGCGCGGTCGACCCGGACATCGTGGTGCTGTCCAAGGCGCTCTCGGGCGGCTACGTGCCGGTCGGCGCGGTGCTCACCCGCAAGGCGATCTATGCGCGGGTGTTCTCCTCGATGGAGCGCGCCGTGGTCCACTCCTCGACCTTCGGCCAGGGCAGCCTGGCGATGATCGCGGCCCTCGCCACCCTGCGCCTGATCGACGAGGAGGGTCTGGTCGAGCGCGCCGCGCGGCTCGGCGACCGGCTCGGGCGGGCGCTCAGCGCCCTGGTGCCGCGCTACGAGTTCCTGCGCGAGGTGCGCTGGCGCGGGCTGATGGTCGGCATCGAGTTCGGCGAGCCGCGCTCGCTTGGCCTGCGCAGCGCCTGGGCGCTCGCCCACCGGATGGACCGGAGCCTTTTCCCGCAGGCGGTCACCATGCCGCTGCTCGCCGAGCACCGGATCCTCACCCAGGTCGCCGGGCACCACATCGACGTGGTCAAGCTGCTCCCGCCGCTGGTCATCGGCGAGCAGGACATCGACGCCTTCGTGGCCGCCTTCGAGCAGGTCATGGACGCCCTGCACCGCTTCCCGGGGCCGGTCTGGGAGGCGCTGGCGCGGATCGGCAAGAACACCGTCGCCCCGCGCCGGCGCGCGACCGGGTGAGCGCCGACACCTGGCTGCACCGGGCCGCCCGGGTCGCGGTCCGGCCCCTGGTCGGCACCGCGGTGACCCCCAACCACCTGACCACGCTGCGCCTGGCCACCGGGCTCGCCTCGGCGGCGGCGTTCGCCAGCGGCGAGCGCCCGTGGCTGATCGCCGGCGGCGCGCTGTTCCTGGCCTCGGCGCTGCTCGACCGGGCCGACGGCGAGCTGGCCCGCCTCGCGGGGGCGAGCAGCCCCTTCGGGCACCGCTACGATCTGGCCAGCGACGCGGCGGTCACGGTGCTCGTCTTCGTGGCGATCGGAGCCGGTCTCGGCGCGCCGGCCCTCGGCGCGATCGCCGGGGTGGCGATCGGGGTGATGTTCTGGATGGTCGCCCGCCTCGAGGCCGCTGGCGGCGAGGAGGCGCTGCCCGGGGCCGCCGGCTTCGACCCCGACGACGCCCTGCTGCTGGTGCCGCTGTGCGCGTGGGTCGGCTGGCTCGGCCCGCTGCTCCAGCTCGCCGCCCTGGTCGCGCCGCTCGCTGCCGTGGCGCTGTTCCTTCGCCACCGCTCGGCGCTCGTCCGCCCCGGGAGGTAGGGCGGGCCCCGGGCCGGGCTCAGCCGGGAACGTAGCCGAGGCGCTTGTCGACCACGTTGCGCAGCGGCTCGCCGGCCCGGTAGCGGCGCAGGTTGTCGGCGAACAGCTCGACCAGCGCCTCCTCGAAGCCGCGGTAGTCGCCCGACATGTGCGGCGAGCAGATCAGGTTGGGGGCGTCCCACAGCGGGCTGTCCTCGGGGAGCGGCTCCTCGGCGAACACGTCGAGGGCGGCCCCGGCGAGGTGGCCGCGCTCGAGGGCCGCGACCAGCGCCCCCTCGTCGAGCGCCGAGCCGCGCCCGAGGTTGATGAAGCGGGCGCCGGGCTTCATTGCCGCGAGCTCGCGCTGCCCGAACAGCCCCTGGGTGGCTGGCGTGGCCGGGGCGACGTTGATCACGAAGTCGGCCGCCGGGAGCACCTCGCGGAGCCGCTCGACCGGCTCGATGCGCCCGAACACCGAGTGGCCGGCCCGCGCCCGGCGCGCCACCCCGGCGACCTCCATCCCGACCGCGGCGAGCAGCCGGCCGATCGCCCGCCCGATGCTGCCGGTCCCGACCACCAGCGCGCGCCGTCCGGCGAGGCGCTCGCTGAGCCGGTAGTTCCAGCGGTGCTCGCGCTGCGCGGCGAGGGTCTCGGGCAGGCCCTTGACCATCGCCAGGACGAGCCCCAGGCAGTACTCGGCCATCGCCTGGTCGTAGATCCCGCGGGCGTTGGTCAGCACCACGTCGCTGGCGGCCAGCTCGGGGAACAGCACCCGGTCGACCCCGGCCCCCGGCCACTGCACCCAGCGCAGCCGCCGGGCCTGCGCCCAGGCACGGCTGAGCAGGTCGGCGCGGTAGTCCCAGCCGAACAGCACCTCGGCCTCGGGCAGCTCGGCGGCGAGCGCCGCGGCGTCGTCGGCGAAGCGGAAGGTGGCCTCGCCGGCCAGCCGCTCGAGGCCCGGGGGCGGCTTCTCGGCGCTCGTCCCGAGCACCACCACAGCGGTCGGGGCGCTCATCGCTCGAGCAGCCGCGGGATCAGCTCGGCGAGGTTGCACGGGCGGGTGCGGTAGTCGAGCTGGTGGCAGATGATCCGCTCCCAGGCGGTGCGGCAGGCCCCGGCCGAGCCCGGCAGGCAGAACACGTAGGTGCCGTTGGCCACCCCGGCGAGTGCCCGGGACTGCAGGGTCGAGGTGCCGATCTCCTCGTAGGACAGCGCCCGGAAGAGCTCGCCGAAGCCCTCGATCGGCTTGTCGAGCAGCGGGGCGATCGCCTCCGGGGTGCCGTCGCGCCCGGTCACCCCGGTCCCGCCGGTGCTGATCACCACCTGGACCTCGGGGTCGGCGATCCAGGCCGAGACCGCGGCCCGGATCCGATAGCGGTCATCCGGGACGATGCGCCGCTCGGCGAGCCGGTGGCCGGCGCCGGTGAGCCGCTCGGCGAGCAGCTTGCCGGAGCGGTCGTCGGCCTCGGTACGGCTGTCCGAGACGGTCAGCACGGCGATGGCGAGTGGAATGAACTCGCGCTCGCCGCTCGAGTGGGCGTATTCGCTCATCGGCGATCTCCGCGCGGCCGCAGGGGCGCCGATGATAGCAGCGCCCGGGCGGGGCGGGCTGGCCGCCGCGCCCGCAAGCGGCTAACGTCACCGGGATGGAGGCCCCCGAGCGCCACGCCGAGCATGCCCGGGCGATGCTGCTGATGGTCGCGGCGATGCTGATCCTGCCCGGCATCGACGCGATCGCCAAGTGGCTCTCCGGCTCGGTGGCCGCCGGCCAGGTGGCGTGGAGCCGGATGTTCTTCCAGGCCCTGCTGCTCGCCCCGCTCGCCGCGCGTCTGCCCGGCCCGCTGTTCGGCGCCGGGCTGGCGATCCACGCCCTGCGCGGGGCGCTGATCACCACCGCCACGCTGCTCTTCTTCGCCGCCCTGCGCTACCTGCCGATGGCCGAGGCGATCTCGATCTTCTTCGTCGAGCCGCTGATCCTGACGCTGCTCGCGGCGCTGCTGCTCGGCGAGCGGGTCGGCTGGCGGCGCCTGGCCGCGGTGCTCACCGGCCTGGCCGGGGCGCTGCTGATCATCCGCCCGAGCTTCGCGAGCTTCGGCTGGGCGGCGCTGCTGCCGCTCGGCACCGCCACGGTGTTCGCCTGCTACCTGATCCTCACCCGGCTGCTGGCCCGCCGCGACGACCCGCTGCGCATGCAGTTCCTGGCCGGGGTGTTCGGCTGCGCGCTGATCACCCCGGTGCTTGGCGCCGGGGCGCTGGCCGGCATCGAGGTGCTGACCCCGGTGTGGCCGAGCGCCCTCGAGTGGGGGCTGCTCGCCGCCCTCGGGGTGATCGCCACCGCCGGCCACCTGCTGGTGGTGCACGCCTTCCGCGGCGCCGCGCCGGCGGTGCTCGCCCCCTTCCAGTACCTCGAGATCGTCAGCGCCACCCTGCTCGGCTGGCTGCTGTTCGGCGACTTCCCGGACCTCACCACCTGGCTCGGCGTGGCCACGGTGGTCGGCGCCGGGCTCTACGTCTTCCACCGCGAGCGCCTCGCCGGGGGCGGGTGAA
>CAZRGU010000035.1:0-18542 GCA_964599705.1 uncultured Ectothiorhodospiraceae bacterium
GCCGAGCCCGAGGCCGGCTGGGACGAGGACCCGGACCCGCCCAACCTGCCGGAGTGAGGCCCGCCCGGTACCCGGTCGCGCCTGCAGCCGGGCGCTCGGCGGCGCAGCTACCGGCCCGGATCGACCCAGGCAAGCCCCGGCACGTGCTCGAAGTGCCGGTCGAAGGAGAGCAGGTCGGCGCCGTGCTCCAGCGCCTGGGCCGCGATCCAGATGTCGTTGGTCGGAATGGGCGTCCCGGACCGTCTGAGGCTCGCCGAGATCCTGCCGAACCGGTCCGCGGTGATGTAGCCGACCTCCAGGAAACGAACCCAAGGGCTCGCCAGGAAGCGCTCCAGATCGGCGAGATTCTCGCCGGTGCGTGCCCCGTGCCGGAACCCGTAGAGGAGCTCGCCGGCCACGATGGCGGAAAACCCGACCGCGTCGGCGCGCGCGATCCGATCGCGCACCCGCGCATCACCCGCCCGGAAGGCCGTGTAGGCATTGGTGTCGAGCATGACCATCATCGCCAGAAGGCCGGGTCGATGCGCTCGAAGATCTCCACCGCCTCGCCGAGCGCCTTCGCCTGCTCCTCGCTCCAGGTCCCGAAGAAGGCATCCAGGCCGTCGCCGATCCCCGGCTCGGCTCGCCGCGCCTCCAGGCCGGCGCCCTTGCGCAGCACCTTCAGCGCCGTTCTGTTCAGCGAAAGGCCCTCGGCTCGGGCGAGCTGCTCGAGGCGACGCTCGAGCTCGGGGTCGGCAATGCGGATGGTGAGCTGCTTCATGATTTTTCGACGAATCTCAATGCATCACAAATGCATCATAGATTTCGGGCTGGCCCGGCACAAGGCATGCGCCAGACCGTTCACCGGAATCGCGCTCCTCGACATGCCGGTCTCGGCCCGACTCGGCTCCTCGCGCCGAGCCCGCCATCGATGCGGCCTATGACGGCTCGGACGGCGCTTCCGGCCGGCTCGGTCGCGCGGCGCTGCCCGCCGCGCCGCCCTCGCCCGGCGCCTGCGCCGCGCGGTCCATCACCTCGGCGAGCCGCTCGCCGAGGATCCGGCTGATGTTGAAGTTGAGCTCGGAGACGATGCGCGGGAAGTGGCGCAGGTCGCGGCGCATGCGCTGGTAGTCGAAGCGCAGCGCCTCGACCGGCTCGAGGGCGCGCACGTCGGCGGTCCGTTCGATCTCGCGCACATAGCCGACCTCGCCGAGCACCGCCCCCGGGCCCTGCACCGAGAGGCACCGGCTGCGCTCGCCGTCGCGGCGCACCACCTCGACCCGCCCCGAGAGCACCAGGTACATGCTGCGCCCGCGGCTGCCCTGCTCGATCAGGCGCTCGCCGGGCGCGAAGCGCTGCAGCTCCGAGATCAGGATCGCCTTGCGCACCTGGTAGGGGCTCATGTTGCGGAACAGCGGGCTGCGCTCGAGCACCTCGTGGCGCATCCGCATCGAGAGGATGTCGTAGAGCCCGACCAGGCGCACCCGGGAGAGGATGATCGGGGTGATCAGCAGATTGGTGAACACCGAGAGCAGCATGGTGGCCGCCGACAGCGCGCCGAACTGGGCGATGATGGTGAAGCTCGAGAAGAGCAGGATGCCGAAGCCGAGCGCCAGGGCGAAGCTGGTGGCGACCACCGGCAGGGCCTCCTCCTCGACGGTCACCCGCACCGCCCGCTCGTTGTCCGCGACCTGGCGTGACAGGGCGTTGTAGCGAGAGAACAGGTGGATGCTGCCGTCGACCGCGATCCCGACCGCGATCACGGCCACCATCACCGTGCCCGGGTTGAGCGCGATGCCGAGCAGGCCCATCGCCCCGAACATCAGCACGATCGGAATCAGGGTCGGGACCAGCGCGATCAGGCCGCCCTTGAACGAGGTGAACATCGCCGACATGAGCAGGAAGATCACGGCCACCAGCAGCACCAGGGAGCGGGCCTGGCCGCCGATGAGGTCCTCGGCCGCGGCGTTGATCATCAGGTTCTCGCCGACCACGTAGGCGCGCATCCCGGGGCCGGCGATCCGGCTCGCCGCCTCCTTGAGCTCGCGGATGTGGGCGTTGAGCACCCGCGAGTCGCTGACGTTGTGGCGAACCACGATGTTGGCGCGGCGCCGGTCGGGGCTCAGGTAGCCCTCGAGGTCGCGGCGGTGGAAGAACATCAGGTACTGGGCGATCAGCTCGCGCTTGCGCGGCAGCACCTGGGCGCCGGGGTCTCCGCGGTGGAACTCGCGGTTGACCAGGGCGAGCTGGTCGGCGATCGAGAAGCTGCGGTCGAAGACCCCCTGCTCGGCGATGAAGCGCTGGATGGCGACCAGCCGCGAGAGGTTGCCGGGCTCGAGGAAGGCACCCTCGCGCTCGGCCTCGAGGGTCACGAAGAAGACCTTGACGCCGGCCAGGTCGCGCTGCAGGGTGCGGGCGTCCTCGATCAGGCGGTGGTCGGCGCGGAAGTAGGAGAACGGGTCGTTGGTGACGTAGAGCTTGGAGGCCTGGTAGACGAACAGCGCGCACAGCGCCCCGGTCAGCACCAGGATCGGCCCGCCGAGGCGCCGGCGCCCGAAGCCGAACAGGCGTACCAGCAGCCCGGTGAAGCCGGACGGCCCGTCCCTGCCGAGGCGCGCGCGGCGCGGCCCGAGGAGGCTCAGGGCGAGCGGCACCAGCAGCACGGTGATCAGGCCGTTGGCCAGGATGGCCAGGGTCGCGGCGAGCGCGAAGTCGCGGATCAGCTCGATGCCGGTGAGCAGGTTGCTGGCGAAGCCGAGCGCCGTGGTCAGCACGGTGAGCAGCACCGGCACCCCGAGCCGGCGCATCACCCGGCGCACCACCTCGGGGCGCGACCGGCCCCCGGTGCGTCCCTGCTCCTGGAGGTAGCTGGCCACCAGGTGGGTGTCCTCGGTCGAGCCGATCACGATCACCAGCGAGGGCAGCATCGCGGTGAGGATGTTGAGCGGGATGTCGAGGTAGCCGAGCAGGCCGAAGGTCCAGGCGATGCTCAGCGCGGCGCTGAGCAGCGGGACGAGGGCGGCGAGCAGGCTGCGCAGGAAGAGCAGGATGGTGAGCACCAGCAGGGCCGCGGAGAGCGGCGCGAGCAGGCGCAGGTCGTCGAGCATCGCGCCCTTGAGCTCGGCGTTGATCCGCGGCGGCCCGATCTGGAAGAGCTCCTGGAAGGCGCCGCGCTCGCCGGCCAGCACCCCCTCGAGGGCGGCATTGACCCGCTCGTCGAAGCGCGGATCGCCCTCGGCGGCGCGCACCGTGACCAGCAGCGCGGTCGCGTTGCCGTCGCCCGAGATCAGATTGCCGGTCAGCAGCGGATCGGCGAGCGCCTCGCTGCGCGCCCACTCGAGCGTGGCGCGATCGAGACGCCCGTCGGGCAGCAGCGCGCGGACCTCGATGCGCTCGTCGCCGGCCGCGCGCACGATCCGGGTGTTGATGATGCTGTCGACCCGTTCGACGACGTCGAGCCCCTCGAGGGCCTCGTGGAGGCGTCCGAGGGCGGCGATCCTGGCCTCGGTCCACAGCGCCGGGTCGCGCACGTAGACCACGGTGCGGTTGTCGGAGCCGAACTCCGCGGCCACCCGCTGGTAGGTCTCGCGGTCCGGGTCGCTGTCCGAGATCAGGCTCTCCAGCCCGGTGTCGATGCGCAGCCGGTCGAGGCCGCGGGCGGCGAGCACGGTGACCAGCACCAGCACCAGCAGGGTCACCAGGCGATGGTTGACCCCGACGAGCAGCAGCCGCCCGATCACGGCACCGGCTCCCCGGTGGCGGCCCGCCCGGTGACGTGGCGGTTGGCGAGCACGAAGGCCGGCTCGAAGAGCTCGGCGGGGACGTAGTCGCGCGAGTAGATGCGGCGGTCGACCTTGATCAGGGTGCGGTGACCGGCGCGCAGGTCCTCGGCGAGCAGCATGTTGGCACGCCAGCTCTGCGCGTAGACCCGCACCAGGTCATGGCGGGTGAGGCGCTTGACCAGGCGCAGGCGATGGTCGTAGAAGTCGGTGCCGACCACCACCAGGTTGTCCTTGCGGACCAGGAGCTGGCGCAGCGCGTAGGGGGCGGTGACGCCCCCCTCCGCGCGCGGCCGGGCCTCGATGACGAAGTGGCCGACCCCCTCGATCAGGCGGTCGGCCAGCCGCCGGTAGCGATAGCGGGCGGGGTCCTCGCCGGTCAGATCCTCGAGCGAGAAGTCGGTGCCCAGGAAGCGCTCGAAGCGCCCGTCGCCGACGGCGCGCTTGAGTACCGGGCCGAGCGCCGGGAGATAGAACCCGCCACCGCCCCCCCCGCCAGCGTCCCGCCAGGCGAGCAGCGCCACCCCGCGGACCTCCTCGGGCTCGTCGAAGACCAGCAGGAAGCGCGCCCTCCCGTCGTCCTCGATGCGGCTGAAGCGGCGCACCCGGCGGACCTCGCGGCGCCCGCGGTCGTCGCCGAGGATCATGGTCAGCTCCTCGTAGACGTAGGGGAAGCGCTGGTGGCGGCGCAGGCTCTCCTCGATGATCCGCCGGCCACTCCAGCCCGCCGCCGGATCGTCGCCCGCGCGCCCGCCGGGGGCGGCCAGCGCCGGCGCGACGGCCAGCGCCAGCAGCGCGATCCAGGCCGCGGCGCGGCTCATGTCGGGCCGGCCTGCGCGAGCAGCGTGGCCGCGATCCGGCGGCTGAGCTCGCCGAGCAGCTCGCTCATCCGCGCCACGGTCTGCGCCATCGGCGCCTCGGGGGCAACCGGTGCGCTGTCGAGCCGGCTGACCCGGGTGGTGAGCAGCCGCGCCCCGTCCCCGGAGAGCAGCCGCCAGCGCGCGACCAGCCGCACCCGGCCGCTGGCGTCACGCTCGAAGCGGGTCACCGCGAGCTCGACGCGGACGTCGGGCGTCGGGGCCGCGCGGCGCACGCCGAGGCGCACGTCGGGGGTGGCCAGGAGCAGCGCCAGGTTGTCGGCGACCACCCGGGCGAGGTTCTTGGCCAGGTTCCCACCCCACCGGTCGAGCTCGGCGAAGGCGAGCCGGTTGGCATCGACCCGGGTCACGATCTGGGGACGCTCGAGGTACTGGGGCAGGCGCGGGGCGACCAGCTCGACGGCCAGCGGCCGCTCGCGCCCGGCGGCCGCGGGCAGCGGCGCGCTGTCGGCGGCGAGCGGCTCGAGCAGGTAGTAGCGCGGCTGCGGGCTGGGCTTGGCGAGGCAGCCGCCGAGGGCCGCGGCGGCCAGCACCAGGAGCAGGCGCCGGCCGAGCCGGGCGCGCCCCGGCAGGGCGCCGGGAGCGGCCCCGGCGGGGCGCGCGGAGGTCGGGGCGGGGCGAGGGGTGCTGGAGGCTCTCATCACTGGGCTCCCGAGACGGGCTTGCCGAACAGGACGGCGTCGGGGTTGCGCTCGAGCAGGTCGACGAAGGCGCGGATCGAACGGGCGGTCTCGATCAGCTCCTCGCCGAGGCGCAGGTAGGTATCCTGGAGCGGCGAGTCGCTGCGGCGCAGCGAGCGGGCCGCGGCGCCGATCTCGTCGGCCATGCCGATGACGCTGCGCTGCAGCGGCGAGTCGCTGGCCAGCGCCGCGTCGAGCAGCTCGAGGGTGCGCCCGACCCGCTCGAGGGCCTCGCGCCCGGCCGTGGCCGCGGCGCTGACGTTGTCGGCGAGCGGCTCGACGCGCCGGTCGACCTTGGTGAGGATGGCGCGGAAGGCGCGCATCGAGGCGTCGAGATCGGCGAGCGCGGCGCGCAGCTCCTCGGAGTTGACCAGCCGGTTGGCGCCCTGCAGGGTGCCGAGCAGCTCGCGGCCGATCTGCTCGATGTCGACGGTGTTGATCTTGGCCAGGAAGTGCTTGACCGAGCTGGTGATCTCCTCGAGGCTGGCGGGGATGGTCGGCAGCTCGGGGTAGGGTCCGCCGGCGCCGGCCAGCCGGATCTCGGTGTCGGGACGCATGTCGAGCTCGACGAAGAGCTGGCCGGTGAGCAGGCTCCCGGTCTGCAGCCGGGCGCGCAGCCCGCGCTTGACCAGGGTGGAGAGCAGCTCGTAGGGCGAGCCGCCCGGGCCGGCGCCGCGGGCGATGACCCGCTGGGGCTCGATCTCGATCAGCACCGGGATCCGGAAGGTGGTGTCGCGGCGGTCGAACTCGAGGCGCACGTCGACCACCTGCCCGACCTTGATCCCCTTGAACTCGACCGGAGCGCCGACGCTCAGGCCGCGCACCGATCCGTCGAAGAACAGCACGAAGCGCAGCCGCTGGGTGAAGGAGCGCTCCTCGATGCTCTTGCGGTTCTCGTAGAGGGTGAAGACCACGTCCTCGAGGTCGGCGCTGGCCGGCTCGACGCTCTCCGGGGTCTCGAAGGCGATCCCGCCGAAGAGCACGCTGCGCACCGACTCGGCGCGTACCGCCAGCCCCTCGGCACCGACCGAGACGTCGACCCCGCTGACGTTCCAGAAGCGGGTGTTGGCCCGCACCAGGCGGTCGAACGGCGCCTTGATGAACACGTAGATGAGCACGCTCTTGCGGTCGCTGGCCAGCTCGTAGCCGAGCACCTCCCCGGCCAGGATGCCGCGGTAGTAGACCGGCGAGCCGGTATCGAGCGAGCCGAGCCGATCGGCGGCCAGGGTGATCTGGCGGCCGGCCTCCTCGGCCCGGACCACCGGCGGGGCCTCGAGGCCGGTGAAGCGGGACCAGGCCGCGCCGGGACCCGGCTCGAGCTCGATGTAGGCGCCCGAGACCACGGTCGCCAGCCCCGAGACCCCGCGCAGGGTGAGCCGCGGGCGGACCACCCAGAAGCGGGTGTCGCGGCGCAGCAGCGGGGTCGCCTCGCGGGCCATCTGGGCCCGGATCAGCACCCGCGAGAAGTCCTTGCTGAAGCTCACCGACTCGACCCGCCCGACCTCGATGTTCTTGTAGCGGATGCGGGTCTTGCCCGCCTCGATCCCCTCGGCGGTGCGAAACGAGATGGTGATCACCGGGCCCTTCTCGGAGACCGTGCGGTAGATCAGCCAGCCGCCGACCAGGGCGACCACCAGCGGCACGATCCAGACCAGCGACGGACCGCGCGGGCGGCCGACCTCGGGCTCGGGGGGCAGGACCGCCTGCGGGGCGAGCGGGGGCCGCGGCTCGCCGCTCATCGGGCCCGGCCCGCCCGATCCCAGATCAGGCGCGGATCGAAG
Organism: uncultured Ectothiorhodospiraceae bacterium; assembly: GCA_964599705.1. Classification (GTDB taxonomy): domain Bacteria; phylum Pseudomonadota; class Gammaproteobacteria; order HK1; family HK1; genus CAZRGU01. Next base: position 7,098 of record CAZRGU010000035.1, read on the forward strand.
CTGTGGGCGGCGAGCATGGTGAGCACCACCACCGCGGCGAAGAAGCTCACCCCGAGCTCGGGACGGATGGTGGCCAGGGCGTCGAGTCGGACCAGCGCGGTCAGCACCCCGACCAGGAAGACATCGACCATCGACCAGGCGCCGATCACCTCGGCGAGGCGGTACAGCCGGGTGCGCTCGCGGGGCCGCCAGCGCGAGCCACGCTGCACGCTCAGCAGCAGGAAGGAGAGGATCACCAGCTTGGCCACCGGCACCACCACGCTGGCGAACAGCACGATCAGCCCGAGTCCCCAGGCGCCGGCCTCGATCAGGTGGACCACCCCGGCGAGGATGGTGCTCGGGTCGCCCCGCCCGAAGCGGATCACGGTCATCACCGGGTAGAGGTTGGCAGGCCCGATCAGCAGGGCCGCCGAGATCACCAGCGCCCAGGTCCGGGCGATGCTGTCGGGCTTGCGCGCCCCGTGCAGCGGCGAGGTGCAGCGCGGGCAGCGCGGGCGCCCGCCGGGCGGTGGCGCGGCGATGAGCAGCGAGCAGACCGGGCAGCTCACCAGGCCGAGCTCGCGGGCGCTGGCCCCCGCTGGCAGGGGACGGGCCGGCGGGCCGGCCCGCGGCCAGAGCAGCGCCGGGTCGAAGCTCTCGCGCGCGGCGGTGGCGAGCACGATGAGCGCCGCGAAGGCGTACATCGACACCCCGGGGATCACGGTGGCCAGATCGGCGAGCTTGACGAACCCGATCAGGGCCCCGAGCAGGAACACCCCGAGCAGCGCCCAGGGACCGATCTCGCGCAGCAGCCGGTAGACCGCCCCGGCGGCCGGCGGCCGCCGCCCGAGCCGCAGCGGGACCAGCAGCCAGAGCATCCCGCAGAGCACCAGCAGCGGGAAGATCACGCTGGTGGCGAGCACCAGCACGGCGAGCTCGGGCATCCCCTCGCGCCACAGCGCCAGCGCCCCGGAGACCACCAGGTTCTCCTCGACCCGGCCCTCGAGCTCGAGGGCGATGAAGGGGAAGAGATTGGCCAGCAGCAGGGCGCCGAGCGCGGCCACGGTGAGCGCCAGCGGCCGGTCGATGCCGCCGCCGGTGACCCGGTAGAGGCGCGCGCCGCAGCGCGTGCAGCGGGCCACTGCCGGCCCCTCGAGGGGGCGAAGCCGGTGCAGCGCATCGCACTCCTGGCAGGCGATCAGCCCGTCAGGTCTCAGCCGCCCATCGCTCGCTCGCCTCATCCGGGATCCTTGACGCGGCTCTCCCACCGGCCCGCGGCCGCGCCACCCGTCCAGGCGGCGGCTCACGCCCCCCTTCGCACCCGGCCCGGGATGCGCCTCCTGCGCGGCGCCGCGACGTCATCGGCGCGGGCACCGGAGGGGAGGGCAGCCGGACTCCGTCGCGCCCCCCCCCCCGTGCCGGCGCCCGCCGGCGCGATCTGGCCGGCGCTCCTGCGACCGGCAGGCCGGCTCGGATTGTAACGACTCCCGGGGCGAACCCAAGGGCGGCCGGGATGTCGCGCCGGCCCGCGGCTCGGCTACGCTATGGCGCCCCACAGCGCGAGGAGGGCGCAGCGATGAGACCGACCGATGCCGTGATCTGCGATGCCGTGCGCACCCCGGTGGGCCGCTACGGCGGGGCGCTGGCCGCCGTGCGCCCCGACGACCTCGCCGCCCACGTGATCCGCACCCTCGCCGAGCGCAACCCGGGGCTCGATCCGGGGGCGATCGACGACGTGCTGCTCGGGGCGGCCAACCAGGCCGGCGAGGACAACCGCAACGTCGCGCGGATGGCGGCGCTGCTCGCCGGCCTGCCCGAGACGGTCCCCGGGGGCACCGTGAACCGGCTGTGCGGCTCGGGGCTGATGGCGGTCAACCTCGCCGCCCAGGCGATCGCGGCCGGCGAGGGCGAGTGCTTCATCGCCGGCGGGGTCGAGAGCATGAGCCGCGCCCCGTTCGTGCTCGCCAAGGCCGAGGGCCCGTACTCGCGCAAGGCCGAGATCTACGACACCACCATCGGCTGGCGCTTCACCAACCCGCGCCTGGCCGCGGCCTACCCGCCCTACAGCATGGGCGAGACCGCCGAGAACGTCGCCGAGCGCTACCGGATCTCGCGCCAGGAGCAGGACCGCTTCGCCCTGGCCAGCCAGGAGAAGGCGGCCCGGGCGATCGAGGCCGGGCGGCTCGCCGAGGAGATCACCCCGGTCAGCGTCCCCCAGCGCCGCGGCGAGCCGCTGCGGGTCGAGCGCGACGAGCACCCGCGCCCGGACATGACCCTCGAGCGCCTCGCCGCCCTCAAGCCGGTGTTCCGCGAGGGCGGCACGGTGACGGCCGGCAACTCCTCGGGGGTCAACGACGGGGCCGCGGCCCTGCTGGTCCTCGCCGAGGCGCGGGCGCGGGCCTGGGGGCTGCGCCCGCGGGCGCGCATCCTGGCCACCGCGGTGGCCGGGGTCGACCCGGCGGTGATGGGCATCGGGCCGGTGCCGGCGACCCGCAAGGCGCTCGAGCGCGCCGGCCTCGCGGTCGCCGATCTCGACCTCGTCGAGCTCAACGAGGCCTTCGCCGCCCAGTCGATCGCCTGCATCCGCGACCTCGGGCTCGACCCGGAGCGGGTCAATGTCAACGGCGGCGCGATCGCCCTCGGCCACCCGCTCGGCTGCTCGGGGGCCCGGATCCTCACCACCCTGCTCTACGAGCTCGCCCGCCGCCCGGCGGCCCGCCTCGGCCTGGCCACCATGTGCATCGGCGTCGGCCAGGGCATCGCCACGGTGATCGAGCGCCTCGACTGAGCCGCCCCCGGACGTCCGGCGGGCTGGACGTCCGGGAGCCGCCCCACTCGCGCCCCTCCCTCCTCTCCGGGTTTGATCTCTCCGGATGTTACGTCTATTCTTTAATGCATAACAAGATGTTCATGATATAACTAATTGAATTAATGGGATTTCAAGATGAGCACGCTCCAGAAGGCCTGGCCCCATCCGCTCGCGCTGGGCACCCCGCCTCGGCTGCGCTGGCCGGCACGACCGCTCGCGAGCCGGGCCCGCGCGGCGCTGGCCCGCGCCCGCGGCGGGCTCGCGGCGCTCGCCCGCCTCGCCGCCCGGCTGCGCGCCCGCCCGCTGATCCTCGACCTGCCCGAGCGCACCGTGACCATCAACGGCCTGGCCGAGCTCGAGTTCTGCCTCGACAGCCGCACCCACTTTCCGGCCGCACGGGTCGCCGCGCTCATCGCGCTCCCGGACGCCGACATCCGCCGCCAGGCCGAGGAGATCCGCCGGGTGCAGAAGCGCTTCGCGGCGGTGCTGGCCCGCACCATCCACCAGCCCGAGCGGATCGGCGACCTGATGCTCGCGCTCGGCACCCGCGGCTTCACCCAGGACCACGACTGGCGCGAGATCGCCGAGTCGGTGGCCCACCAGCCCCCGGCCTACGACGCCTACAAGCGCCTGGTCCTGCTCAAGTACATCGAGTACCTCGGCGCCCGCCACCAGGTGCTGCGCAGCCTCCATGCCGCCCATCCTCCGCCCGCCGGGACCACCACCACCGCCAGCGGCGCCCCCGCCGCGCCGCTGGCGAGCGCCGACCGGACCCGGGTCGCCGCCTTCCAGGACACGGCGATCTTCGCGGCCCCGCCGACTGCGGTCCCCGGGGGCGGCTTCCTCGCGCTGCCGCGCGGCGAGCCGACCCGCATCGAGCTCGCCGACGGGCGCGAGCTGGCGCTGCGCCTCGGGGCCGAGGAGTTCAAGCTCTTCCCGGGGCCCCGCTTCCACCTGGTGGATGGCGCCGGCGCCATCCACCGCCTCGGCGAGGGGCGGAGCAGCGTCGGGCGCCACGCCGAGAACACCGTGGTGATCAGCCCGCGGCTGCGCACCGTCTCGCGCCGCCACCTGGTCATCGAGCCGCTCGCCGTCGACGCCGTGCTGCTCACCGACCTGTCCTCGGGAGGGACCTTCGTGCCCGAGCGCTACCTGCGGGCGAGCCGGTGATCGGCGCAGCGGCGCGCCGCCGGCGGCGCTGAGCGCGGCGCCGCGCCCCGAAGGGCCGGCGGGCAACTCCCCGGGCCCGCGCGACGCTATCATCCCCGGCCCGGGCTGGTCTTCGCCAGGTCGCGATGCTGGAGTGAGGCCGCGGTGCACTTTCTCGCCGTCCAACGGGTGCTCGGCACCCTGCTGATGCTGCTCAGCCTCAACATGCTGCTGCCCCTGGGGCTGGCGCTGTGGTACCAGGACGGCCAGGCGCTGCACTTCTTCGTCTCGATGATCTTCGTGCTCGGGGTCGGGCTGCTGATCTGGCTGCCGAGCTACGGGGTGCGGCCGGAGCTGCGCACCCGCGACGGCTTCATGGTCGTCACCCTGTTCTGGATCGCGCTGAGCGCCCTGAGCTCGCTGCCCTTCGTGCTCGGCCCCCACCTGTCGTTCACCGACGCGGTCTTCGAGTCGGTCTCGGCCTTCACCACCACCGGGGCGACGGTGATGACCGGGCTCGACTCGATGCCCCCCTCGGTGCTCTTCTACCGCCAGCTCCTGCAGTGGCTCGGGGGGATGGGGGTGATCGTGCTGGCCGTGGCGATCCTGCCGATGCTCGGCGTCGGCGGCATGCAGCTCTACCGCGCCGAGACCCCGGGGCCGATGAAGGACGACAAGCTCACCCCCCGGATCACCCAGAGCGCCCGCGCCCTGTGGCTGATCTACCTGGCCCTGACCCTGGCCGCCGCGCTCGGCTACTGGCTGGCCGGGATGAGCCCGTTCGACGCCATCTCGCATGCCCTCTCGACGCTCTCGACGGGCGGCTTCTCGACCCACGACGCCAGCCTCGCCTACTTCGACAGCCTCGCCATCGAGGTGGTCGCCGAGGTCTTCATGCTGCTCGCCGCGATCAACTTCAGCGTCCACTTCCTGGCCCTGGTGCATCGCGACCCGCGGATCTACCTCGGCGACGTCGAGGCGCGCAGCTTCCTGGTGCTGGTCGCGGTGGCGGTCGGGGTGGTCGCGGTGACGCTGTGGATCACCGGCTACTACCCGGGCTTCGGCAGGGCGCTGCGCGAGAGCGCCTTCCAGGTGATCTCGGTGATCACCAGCACCGGCTACACCACCGCCGACTTCTCGCTCTGGCCGCTGTTCCTGCCGGTGGCGCTGATCTTCGTGAGCTTCGTGGGCGGCTGCGCCGGCTCGACGGCCGGGGGCATGAAGGTGGTGCGCTTCCTGCTGCTCTACAAGCAGGCCGCCCAGCACGTACGCCAGCTCATCCACTCGCGCGCCCTGCTCCCGGTCAAGCTCGGCCGCCGGGTGGTCAGCGACAAGGTGGCCGCGGCGGTGTGGGGCTTCTTCGGCGTCTACATCTTCACCTTCGCGCTGATCATGATCATCGTGCTCGGCACCGGCGCCGACCCGGTGACCGCCTTCGCGGCGGTCGCCGCGAGCATCAACAACCTCGGCCCCGGGCTCGGCGATGTGAGCGCCAACTTCGCCTCGCTGAGCCCGGTGGCGAAGTGGGCCCTGGCCGCGGCGATGCTCCTCGGGCGGCTCGAGATCTTCACCGTGATCGTGCTCCTCAGCCCGGCCTACTGGCGCGCCTGAGCCGCCCGCGGGCCGCCCGGTCCGGGCCGGCGGCCGGGGCGTGGCGCTCCGCGCGCCGGGGCCGGACAATAGGGGCGGCTTGGTCACGCCTCGGTCCCGCCGCCCCGCCCTGGCAACGGGCGCGGCGCGCGGGGCCCGGCGCAGGGGGAACGATGGGCATCAAGGACTGGTTCTCGCGGCGCGCCGGGGGCGCGCCCGGCGAGGAGGAGCACGAGTACAAGGGCTACCGGATCCGGCCGCGCCCGCGCAGCGAGCACGGGCGCTTCTACACCGCCGGGGTGATCGTGAAGACCTTCCCGGAGGGGGAGCGCGAGCAGCCCTTCATCCGCGCCGACACCCACGAGAGCCGCGAGGCCGCGGCCCGCCACGCGGTGGTCAAGGCGCGCCAGATCATCGACGAGCGGGGCGACGCGCTGTTCGAGTGAGCCGGCTCGACGGAGTGCCGGGGACGCCTTCGCCGCCCTCCGTTCCGTGCGCCCGGCCAGGACAGCGTCTCGACGCCCTCGCTTGGCGCATCGGTGAGATATCCGGGCGCTAGGCGGCCAGGGCGCGCTCGAGCTCGCCGATCAGGTCTTCGACGGCCTCGACCCCGACCGACAGGCGCACCAGGGAGTCGTCGATGCCGAGCCGCGCGCGGACCTCGGCCGGCAGCGAGGCGTGGGTCATGATCGCCGGGTGCTCGATCAGGCTCTCGACCCCGCCGAGGCTCTCGGCCAGGGTGAACAGCTCGCAGCGCTCGAGGAAGCGGCGGGTCTCGGCGAGCCCGCCGGCGAGCACCGCGCTGACCATCCCGCCAAAGCCGCGCATCTGGCGCCGCGCCAGGGCGTGCTGGGGATGGCTGGCCAGCCCCGGGTAGTGGACCCGGCGCACCCGCGGGTGGCCCTCCAGGTACTCGGCCACGGCCAGCGCGTTGGCGCAGTGGCGCTCCATGCGCAGCGCCAGGGTCTTGACCCCGCGCAGCGCCAGGAAGGCGTCGAACGGCCCGGCCACCGCGCCGACCGAGTTCTGCAGGAAGGCCAGCCGCTCGGCCAGCGCCGGGTCGTCGCCGACCACCACCACGCCGCCGACCACGTCCGAGTGGCCGTTGAGGTACTTGGTCACCGAGTGCACGACCAGGTCGAAGCCGTGCTCGAGCGGGCGCTGCACCCAGGGTGAGGCGAAGGTGTTGTCGCACACCGTGAGGATCCCGCGCCGGCGGGCGATCGCGGCCACCGCCTCCAGGTCGACGAGCTTGAGCAGCGGGTTGGTCGGGGTCTCGACCCAGACCATGCGGGTCTCGGGGCGCAGCGCCGCGGCGAGGCGGGCCGGATCGGACAGGTCGACGAAGGTGAAGTCGAGCCCCGCCGAGCGCCGCCGGACCTGCTCGAACAGGCGGTGGCTGCCCCCGTAGAGGTCGTCCATCGCGACCACGTGGGCGCCGCTGTCGAGCAGCTCGAGCACCGTGGCGATGGCGGCCATCCCGGAGGCGAAGGCGAACCCGGCGCTGCCGGCCTCGAGGTCGGCGACGCAGGCCTCGAAGGCGGCGCGGGTCGGATTGACGGTGCGCGCGTAGTCGTAGCCCTTGTGCACCCCGGGGCTGGCCTGGGCGTAGGTCGAGTTGGCGTAGATCGGGGTCATCACCGCGCCGGTCGCCGGATCCGGGCGCTGGCCGGCGTGGATGGCGCGGGTGGCGAAGCCGAGGCGGTTGCGGTCCCGGGTCATCGAGGTCTCCTGATCGGGAGGGGCCGCCCGGGCGCCGCGGCGAGCGCCGGGCGGTGCCGGCACCCTGCCGGGGCGGCGCAGGCCGCCGGCGGCGGGCGCGGCCCGCAGCGCCGGGCCCGCCGCCGCGGGCGCCCGCCCGAGTCGTTCACCGCCCCGCTCAAGGGGTGGTCAGCAGCCGCATCAGGCTCGAGGTGTCCCAGCGCCCGCCGCCGCGGGCCTGGACACGCTTGTAGAACTCGTTGACCAGGGCGGTGACCGGCAGCATCGCCCCGCTGCGCCGCGCCTCGCCGAGGCAGATGTCCAGATCCTTGCGCATCCAGTCGACCGCGAAGCCGAAGTCGAAGCGGTCGTCGAGCATGGTGTGGCCGCGGTTGTCCATCTGCCAGGACTGGGCCGCCCCCTTCGAGATCACGTCGAGCACCCGGTGCCCGTCGAGCCCGACCCGCTGGGCGAAGCTCATGCCCTCGGCGAGCCCCTGGAGCAGCCCGGCGATGCAGATCTGGTTGACCATCTTGGTGAGCTGGCCGCTGCCGACCGGCCCCATCAGGGTGACCGCCCGGGCGTAGCAGTCGATGGCCGCGCGGACCCGCTCGAACTCGCCCTCCTCGCCGCCGACCATCACCGTGAGCACCCCGTTCTGGGCGCCGGCCTCGCCGCCCGAGACCGGGGCGTCGAGGAAGCCGAGCCCGCGCTCGCGGGCCACCGCGGCGAGCTCGCGGGCCACCTCGGCCGAGGCCGTGGTGTGATCGACGAACACCGTCCCCTCGGCCATGCCCTGGAAGGCGCCCTGCTCGCCGACGGTCACGGCGCGCACGTCGTCGTCCCGGCCCACGCAGGCGAAGACCACCTCGCAGCCCATCGCCGCCCCGGCCGGGGTGTCGGCGCCACGCCCCGGGTTCTCGCCGAGCCACGCCTCGGCGCGCTCGCGGGTGCGGTTGTAGACGGTCACGTCGTAGCCTCCGCGGGCCAGGTGGGCGGCCATGTGGTAGCCCATCACCCCGAGCCCGATGAAGGCGACCCGGCTCTTGCTCGCGTCTCCGGTAGCCATCGCATCTCCTCCCTGTCTGTCGATCGCGGCGCACCGCCCGGCGGGTGCCGATGGTAACCCGCCGCGCCCGTCAACTCACGGCATGCCCGGCCGCGGGCCGGCCCGCGGCGCCCGTGGGGCGGGCGGGGAATCCGGGTTACGATAGGCTCGGCGCGGACCCTCCGGCGAGCCCGCGCAGCGACGCGACGCCATGGCACGGTCCGATGACACCCGCATCGAGGCCTTCGGCTTTCGCCCGGGGCGCGTGCTCAAGGGCAAGTACGAGGTCGTGGCCGCGCTCGGCTCGGGCTGGGAGGGCGAGGTCTACCTGGTGCGCGAGCGGGCCACCGGCATCGAGCGCACCGCCAAGCTGTTCTTCCCGCACCGCAACCCGCGCCAGCGCGCCTCGCGGCTGACCGCGCGCAAGCTCGAGCGGCTGCGCGGCTGCCCGATCATGATCCCCTACCACGCCCAGGAGACGATGCACCTGCGCGGCCTGCCGGTCACCTTCCTGCTCTCCGACTACGTGCGCGGCGAGCGCCTCTCGAAGTTCCTCGCTCGGCGCCCGGGCGGGCGTCTCGAGCCGTTCGCCGCGCTGCACCTGCTCTACGCGCTGGCCTGCGGCCTCGACTGCATCCACCGCGCCGGCGAGTACCACGGCGACCTGCACACCGACAACGTGATCGTCGAGCGCTTCGGCCTCGGCTTCGAGCTCAAGCTGATCGACCTCTTCCACTGGCAGGCCTCGAAGCGCGAGTGCATGCGCCACGACATCGTCGAGATGGTGCGGATCTTCTACGAGGCGCTCGGCGGCCGGGCCCGCTACCGCGACCAGCCCCCCGAGGTCAAGGCGATCTGCCGTGGCATGCGCCGCTCGCTGATCCTCGAGCGCTTCCGCACCGCCGGCCACCTCAAGGCCCACCTCGAGGCGCTGCGCTGGAGCTGACCGCGGGCGGCTACCAGATCAGGTCGTCGGGGATCGGGTGCTCGGCGTACTCCGCGGCCTCCTCGGCGCCGGGCGCGTCGCGGTCGGCGCGGAACACGAACAGGTCGGGGACCATCGCGCGGGCCTTGTCGGCGACCTCGATGGTGACCAGGTGGTGGCGGGTGGCCAGCGCGGCGATCGCCAGGCGGCCGGCGGCCAGCGCGGCCTGCTGCTCGGCGGTCACGTAGATCCGCTTGACCTGCTTGCCGTGGATGAAGTGGTAGGGGATCTCGGCGCGCGGGTCGTTGAGCCGCGCCCCGCGCAGCAGCTCGCGGGCCCGGGCGCGGCTCGCCTTGCGCTCGCGCTCGGCCTCGATGGCCCGGTTGCGCTCGCGGTCGCGCTCGCGGCGCCGCTCGCGCTCGCGCTCGGCGGCGAGCGCCTCGTCGCGCACCTGCGGCTGGCCACGGCGGCGCCCGCGGCGCTTGCCGCTGCGCGCCTGCTTGACCTGCTGCTCGCTGACCAGCCCCGCCTTGAGGAGCTGGTCCTGCAGGGAGCTGCCCATCGCCCGCTTCCCGGTCGCCCCGGCGGTTCGCCTCGCCGCCCATTCTGAACCCTGGGCCGCGCGGGTCAAGCGCGCCGCGCCCCGATCCGTGCCCCGGCTCGGCCACCCACCCGGCGCCCGCCATCGGGCACCGCCGCCACCCGGGTCCGCGGTGGCGCGGCCGGCACGGAGATCCAGTTGGAACCTTGGTTCCAACTGGACCCGGGCCGGCAGTGGCGCGGCCCGCGCCTACCCGAACACGATCACGCCGCGCGCGTTGCGCCCCGCCTCGAGGTCGGCGAAGGCCTGCGGGGCCTCCTCGATCGGGTAGCTGCGGGTGATCAGCTCGTCGAGCTTGAGCGCCCCGCTGCGGTACAGGGCGAGCAGGCGCGGGAAGTCGCGGCGCGGGCGCGCCGAGCCCCACCAGCTCCCGCGCAGCGTCTTCTCCTGGCTGGGCAGCGACAGGGTCGAGAGCGAGGTGCGGTCCTTGGGGTCGGCGACCCCGATGACCACCGCGGTGCCGCCCTTGCGCACGCAGCGGTAGGCGAGCTCCACGGCCGCGCCGCTGCCGACGCACTCGAAGCCGTAGTCGGCCCCGCCGCCGGTCGCCCCCTTGACCGCCTTGACCAGCCCCTTGGGGTCGTCGCCGGCGAGCAGCGCGTGGGTCGCCCCGAAGCGGCGCGCGTGCTCGAGCTTGTCCTCGCTGCGGTCGACGGCCACGATCGCGCTCGCCCCGGCGATCGCGCAGCCCTGGACGACGTTGAGCCCCACGCCGCCGCAGCCGACCACCACCGCGGTGGCGCCCGGCTCGAGGCGCGCGGTGTTGAACACCGCCCCGACCCCGGTCATCACCGCGCAGCCGATCAGCGCCGCGCGGTCGAGCGGCACCTCCTCGGTGAGCGGCACCACGTTGTTGACGTGCAGGGTCGCGTACTCGGCCATCACCCCGCAGGCCTGGAAGACGTTGAGCGGCTCGCCGGCCCGATCGCGGGTGCGCAGCGTCCCGTCGGGCAGCGTCCAGTAGGCCTTGGCGGCCTCGTCACAGAGCGCCGGGCGCCCGCTGGTGCAGTAGGCGCACTTCCCGCACATGGTCACGAACGAGCTGATCACCCGGTCGCCGGGGGCGAGGTCCTCGACCCCCTCGCCGACCTCGACCACGGTCCCGGCCGCCTCGTGGCCGAGCACGATCGGCGGCGGATGGGGGATGGTGCCGTTGGCCGCCGACAGGTCGCTGTGGCAGACCCCGCAGGCGGCAACCTCGATCATGACCTCGCCGCGGCGCGGCGACTCCACCTCGATCTCCTCGACGGCGATCGGCTCTCCATACGCGCGGCACACGGCCGCCCTGGCGATCCTCGACATCGGTCCGGCCCTCCCTGGAACGGTGCCGGCAGTCTAGCCCGGATAGCTCACCGATTCACCGCTGCGGACGCCGATCCACTCGCTCTGACGGGACGTACTCCCTTCAGCCGGCTCGACGTAGTATCGGCTACGCCTTCGCCGCCTTCCGGTCCGTGCGCCCCGTCAGAGCGGCGTCTCGACGCCCTCGCTTCGCGCACCGGTGAGCTATCCGGGCTGGCCCGCATCGCGCGTCAATTCACCGCCGAGCGCGCCGCCGCGCATGTCCGGGCCGGGCGTGCCCGCGGCGGCCGGCTCGATCCGGCCCCTCGGCGGCCTCGCCGGCCGCCGGCCCCCGCCAGGCG
>CAZRGU010000036.1:0-12927 GCA_964599705.1 uncultured Ectothiorhodospiraceae bacterium
TACGATGGCGAGGCGACGATCCCCTTCGGGGAGCGACTCCATGCCGTGCCCATCCGGGCGCTATGGGAGGGACCTTGATGGCTCCGCTCACCGAACCCGTCGTCGAGCTGGCTGAATCAGCAGTCCCAATATGACCTCTGGGTTGCGGCGCAGAGCATGGATGACATCGAAGTGGAGGATCTATCGGCGGCATAGATCACCCCCTGCCTCGCGGCGCATCGCGCGCCGGTGCGCGAGCGAGCCGAGGAAGTCGCCCGCCGCCGGCCCGACTGGGTCTCGGCCGCGGCGAGCACCGATCCACCACAGGCCGACTTCGCATCCACGGTTCCGGAAGAAGTGAAGGCTCGGGGAGCGCCCGCAATGGCAGTGGGCCTTTGCGTAAGCGGCTGTTTCGGGGCGTTGCTGCGCCGCCGAGGGCTGTCAGGTAGCCCCGTCGAGGTCGGAGCGCACGGGGTCGTGGTCGGGGAGGCGATACCACGAATTTCCCGCTTTACATGCGCGTTTTTCATGGTACGGTCCCCGGATGATTCCCCGAACCGCGATCCTGGAACGTATTCGCGGCGCGCTGGCCCGGAGCCCGGTGGTCGTTCTGACCGGCCCGCGCCAGGCCGGAAAGACCACGCTCGCGCGCGAGCTCCTGCCCGAGGACTCCCCCAACTACTTCGACCTCGAGGACCCTCTGAGCCTCGCCCGCCTGGAGGAGCCCAGAACCGCCCTGGATCCGCTGGAGGGGTTGGTGGTCCTCGACGAGGTGCAGCGCCGTCCGGATCTCTTTCCCGTGCTGCGCGTCCTCGCGGATCGCACCAGGCGCTCGACCCGTTTCTTGATCCTGGGCAGCGCCTCGGGCGACCTGCTCCGCCAGAGCGCGGAGAGCCTGGCCGGTCGCATGGAGCGGATCGAGATCGGTGGCTTCACCCTGGCCGAGGTCGGCCCGCAGGCCACCGCGAGCCTCTGGCGCCGGGGCGGCTTCCCGCTCGCCTTCCTGGCCGGTTCCGAGGCGGACAGCATCGCCTGGCGCAAGCAGTTCATCCAAACGCTGCTCGAGCGCGACCTGCCCCAGTGGGGGGTGCGCGTCCCGGCGACGACCCTGCTGCGCTTCTGGACCATGATCGCGCACTACCATGGCCAGACCTGGAACGCCGCCGAGCCGGCCCGGGCGCTGGGCGTGAACCCCTCGACCAGCCGCCGCTACCTCGATCTCCTGACCGACGCGCTGATGATCCGCCAGCTTCAGCCCTGGCACGCCAACCTGCGCAAGCGGCAGGTCAAGTCTCCCAAGGTCTACGTGCGCGACAGCGGGCTGCTGCACCAGCTCTTCGGCCTCGAGAACGAGAAGGCCGTGCTCTCGCACCCCAAGGTCGGCGCGTCGTGGGAGGGCTTCGCGATTGAACAGATCCTGGCCGCCGAACCCTACGACGAGGCGTACTTCTGGGCCACCCACCAGGGAGCGGAGATCGACCTCATCCTGCGCCGCGGAGACCGGCTCCTCGGGGTCGAGTGCAAGCGCGCCGACGCGCCGCGCCTGACGCCGTCCATCCGGATCGCTCTCGAGGACCTCGGCCTGGAGCGCGTGGCGGTGGTCTATCCCGGGGCCAAGCGGGTACCCTTGTCCGCGCGGGTCGAGGCCGTGCCGCTTGCCACGCTGGCCGAACCGGGGCGGCTCTTCGAAGGAGAACGCCGGTGAAGGCGGCCGAGCTCATCACCGCGCTCGATCTGCCCGCGATCGCCCGCTCGCCGCTGCGCGCGAGGCTGGCGGCGACCGCCTCCTCGACCGAGGCGATCCGGCCCGGCTTGAGCCTTCTCACCAGGCTGCACAGCTCCTCGAGCACTGGCGAGTCGGGGTTGGCGTGTAGTGCTTCTGGTTGCCGACGCGCTTGACACCAGGCCGCTCTCGGCCAGGCGCTTGAGCTCGCGCCGCACGGCCCCGGAGCCGGCGCCGATGCGACCGATCATCATCACCCAGCGCTGCCGAATGGGCGTGCCAGTTCAAAGTTGAACCTTCAATCGGCACAGGCACGGGCCACTGTTGACCGTTCCGAAAATCAGTATTATATTCCGGATTATGGAATCCCTCTCCCGGGAAGTGACCGCGTGAGCGGCGAGCCGGCCGGCGGAGCCGGGATTCTCGCGCGCTACGCGCGGGTCCTCGAGGCGGTGGCGGCGGCCCCCGAGGGGCTGTCGCTGACCGAGACCGCGCGCGCCACCGGGCTGCCGCGCGGCACCGTGCACCGCCTGATCGGCGCCCTGCTCGAGGTCGGCTACCTGGCCGCCCGCGACGGGCGCAAGGTCTACGTGCTCGGGCCGCGGCTCGTCCACCTGCTCCACCTCGGGGCCGGGACCGCCCCGGTGGCCGCCCTGGTGCGCCCGGCCCTCGAGGGGCTGGCGGCGCGCTTCGGCGAGACCGCCTTCCTCGCCCGGCTGCGCGGCGAGCGGGTCGAGGCGCTGGCCATGGTGGCCCCGAGCGGGGCAGCCGGGCGTGCCCACGTGCGCCCCGGACGGGTCCTGCCGCTGCACGCCGCGGCCTCGGCCAAGGCGATCTTCGCCTTCCAGGACGAGGAGCGGGTGGCCCGCGCGCTGGCCCGCCCGCGGCTCGGCTACACCGCCGCGACCCGGGTCGAGGAGGGCGAGGTGCGCGCCGAGCTCGAGCGGGTGCGGCGCACCGGCTACGCGCGCTGCGCCAACGAGCTCGACCCCGGGGTGCTGAGCTACGCGGTCCCGGTGCGCCTGCCCGGCGGGGCGGTGTTCTACAGCGTGGGGCTGGTCGGGCTCGACCAGCGTCTCGCCGCCCGCGACCCGGCCGAGGTGGTCGCGGCGCTCGGCGAGGCGGCGGCGACCATCGCCGAGCGGCTCGCCGAGGACCTGCCGCGGGCCGTCGAGGCCCCGGCGCGGGCCGAGGGCCAGCGGTGAGCGGACGGCCCCGGTCACCCGCCGGCGGCCGCAACGGCCGGCCTGCGCGCGCGCCGGCGCCGCCCCGAGGAGGGCCGGGGAGCGCCCGGCGATGAGCGGCACCGGGGCAGGCTGGCGGGTCGGGATCGACGTCGGCGGGACCTTCACCGACGTGCTCGCCTGGCAGCCCGGGGGCGGCGAGCTGCGCCAGGCCAAGGTCCCGAGCCGCCCGGGCGAGCCGCTCGCCGCGCTCGGCGCCGCGCTCGGCGCCGTCGGGCTCGGCTGGGAGGAGGTCGCGGAGCTCGTCCACGGCACCACCATGGTCACCAACGCGATCGTCGAGGGGCGCCTGGCGCGGGTCGCGCTGGTGGCCACCGAGGGCTTCGCCGACACGCTCGCCATCGGCCGCCAGAACCGCCGCCACCTCTACCGCCTCGACCTGCCGCCCAAGCTCGAGCCCCAGGTTCCCGAGGCGCTGCGCTTCGAGCTCGCCGAGCGGGTCGCGGCCGACGGCTCGGTGCTCCAGGCCCCGGGCGAGGAGGCCCTCGGCGAGCTGGTCGAGCAGCTCGTGGCGGCGCGTCCCGAGGCGGTCGCCGTCGCCCTGCTCCACGCCTACGCCAACCCCGAGCACGAGCGCCTCCTCGGCGAGCGGCTGCGCCGCCGCGTCCCCTGGGTGGCGCTCTCGCACCGCATCAGCCCCGAGGCGCGCGAGTACGAGCGCACCGCGACCACGGCGCTCGCCGCCGGGGTGATGCCGCTGGCGGCCGGCTACCTGGCCGAGCTCGAGCGGGTCTGCCCGCGCCGCACCCGCCTGCGCCTGTTCCACTCCGCCGGCGGCATGGCCGCCCCCGGGCCGCTGCGCGAGCAGCCCCTCGGCCTGGCCCTCTCGGGGCCGGCCGCGGGGGTCGCGGCGGCCGGCCGGGTGGCCCGCGAGCTCGGCATCGAGCACGCGCTGAGCTTCGACATGGGCGGCACCACCACCGATGTCTGCCTGATCAGCGGCGGCGAGGCCGAGGTGCGCAGCGACCGCCGCCTGGCCGGGCGCCCGCTGCGCATGCCGATGGTGGCCGTCGAGTCGATCGGGGCCGGCGGCGGCTCGATCGCGCGGCTCGCCGACGGGGTGCTGCAGGTCGGCCCGGAGAGCGCCGGGGCCGACCCGGGGCCGGCCTGCTACCGGCGCGGCGGCGAGCGCCCGACGGTGAGCGACGCCAACCTGGTGCTCGGCTACCTCGACGGCGAGCGAGCGCTCGGCGGCGGCATCGTCCTCGACCGCGCCGCGGCCGAGGCGGCGCTCGCCCCGCTGGCGGCGGCGGCCGGCGCGGGGCTCGCCGAGACCGCCCTCGGGGTGGTGCGGGTCGCCAACGCGGCGATGGCCCGGGCGCTGCGCCGGGTCACCGTCGAGCGCGGCATCGACGGGCGGGCCTGCACCCTGATCGCCTTCGGCGGCGCCGGACCGATGCACGCCGTGGAGCTGGCCCGCTCGTTCGGCATCGAGCGGGTGGTGGTGCCGGCCTGCTCGAGCGTCTTCTCGGCGCTCGGCTGCCTGAGCGCCGAGCTGCGCTACACCCGCCAGCACACCGTGCGCATGGCCAGCGGGGCCTGGGAGGCGGAGCGCCTCGCCGGGCTGCGCGCGGCGCTCGCCGAGGAGCTGCTCGAGGCGCTGGGCGAGGAGCGCAGCGGCGCGCGCCTGCGCGAGATCGCGGCGCTGCGCTACAGCGGCCAGAGCTACGCGGTCGAGATCGAGGCCCCGGCCCTCGCCGAGCCCGAGCGGCTCGCCGCGCAGTTCCGCGAGCGCCACCGCGCGCTCTACGGGTTCGCCACCGAGGAGCCCTGGGAGCTGGTGGCGCTGCGCCTGAGCGCCGCGGCGCCGCGCCCGAGCGTCCCGCTGCGCGCGAGCGCGGCGCCAGGCGCCGCCGCGCCGCCGCGCGAGGCGCGCTGCTGGTTTGCCCCCGGAGCGCCGCTCGCCACCCCGCGCCTGGCCCGCGACACGCTCGCCCCCGGCACCCGGATCGAGGGTCCGGCGATCGTCGAGGACCCGTGGTCGACGGTGGTGGTGCCGCCCGGCGCGCTGCTCGAGGCCGACCGGCACGGCCACCTGCACATCACCACCGGGAGCGCCCGGTGAGCGCCCCGCCCGACCCGTTCACCCTCGAGGTGCTGCGCCACGCCTTCTCGGCGGCCGCCGAGGAGATGTCGCTGGTGGTGATGCGCGCGGCCCGCTCGCCGCTGCTGCGCGAGGCCGGCGACCTGTCCTCGGCGCTGACCGACGCGACCGGCGAGCTGATCGCCCAGGGGCGCGACATCCCGATGCACATGGGGGTGATGAGCTTCACCGTGAAGGCCTTCCTCGAGCGGGTCGGGCCCGAGCACCTCGCCCCCGGCGACGTGTGGTTCCTCAACCTCCCCGAGGTCGGCGGCAACCACCTCCCCGACGTCAAGGCGATCCGCCCGATCTACGACGCCGCCGGCGAGCTCAGCGCCTTCGCGGTGAGCCTCGCGCACTGGGCCGACATCGGCGGCGCGACCCCGGGGAGCTACGTCAGCGGGGCCACCGACGCCTGGCAGGAGGGGCTGCGCCTGCCGCCGCTGCGCCTCTTCCACGCCGGCGGGCCCGACCAGGAGAAGCTCGACCTGGTGCTCGCCAACGTGCGCGGGGCCGAGGAGCGCCACGGCGACATCCTCGCCCAGATGGCCGCCACCCGGGCCGCCGAGCAGCGCCTCGGCGAGCTCTTCGAGCGCCACGGGGCGGGGAGCGTGCGCGCGGCGATGGCGGCACTGGGCGAGCGCGCCGAGCGCCAGATGCGCGCCGCCCTGGCCCGCCTGCCGCGCGGGATCTACCACGGCGAGGACTGGCTCGACGACGACGGCGCCGGCGGCGAGCCGCTCGCCGTGCGGGTGCGCATCGAGCTCGCCGGCGAGCAGGCGACCTTCGACTTCAGCGCCACGGCCGATGCCGCCCGCGGGCCGCTCAACACCACCCCGTACATCGCCGCGGCCTCGGTGTTCTACGCGGTCAAGGCGCTGGTCGGCCCCGAGATCCAGCCGAGCGGCGGCTGCTACCGCCCGCTGCGGGTGGTGACCCGGCCCGGCTCGCTGCTCGACCCCGGACCCGACCGGCCGGTGGTCGGCGGCAACCACGAGACCTCGCAGCGCATCGCCGACGCCATCTTCCGGGCCCTCGAGCCGGTCATCCCCGAGCGCCTGAGCGCCGGCGGCCCGACCACCTCGGGGCTGCTGCTGCTCAGCGCCCGGCGCGCCGACGGCACCTGGACGACCCTCTACGAGACCCACGGCGGCGGCGAGGGGGCGCGGCGCGAGCGCGACGGGGCCCCGGTGGTGCGGGTCCACATGTCGAACGTGATGAACACCCCGGCCGAGGTGATCGAGGCCGAGTACCCGCTGCGCGTCGAGTGCCAGCGCCTGCGCCGCGGCTCGGGCGGGGCCGGGGCGCACCTGGGCGGCGACGGCCTGCACCGGGTCTACCGGGTGCTCGCCGAGGAGCTGACCCTGACCAGCATGTTCGAGCGGGCCGTGGTGCCGCCCTACGGGCTGGCCGGCGGCGCCCCCGGGGCGCCGTTCGAGGTCGAGGTGGTGCCGGCGGCCGGGGCGCCCTACCGGCTGCCCGGCAAGGCCACCGTGCGCCTGGCGCGCGGCGACCGGGTGGTGGTGCGCTCGTGCGGCGGCGGCGGCTACGGGCGGCCACGGGAACAGAGCGAGGAGAAGCAACCATGAAGCTCGAAGGCAAGAACGCGATCGTGACCGGCGCGGCCAAGGGGATGGGCGCGGCGATCACCCTGACTCTCGCCCGCGAGGGCGCCGACCTGGTGCTCACCGCCCGCGACACCGCCGCCCTCGAGGAGGTCGCCGGGAAGGTGCGCGCGCTCGGCAGGCGCGCCGAGGTGATCGGCTGCGACGTCACCGACGAGGAGCAGGTGCGCGCCATGGTCGAGCGGGCACGGGCCTTCTTCGCCGGGCGCATCGACATCCTGGTCAACGTCGCCGGGGTCACCGGCCCGATCGAGACCCCGGTCTGGGAGATCGAGGCCGAGGCCTTCTCGGCGGTGATCGAGGCCAACATCCGCGGCACCTTCCTGCCGATGCGCCACGTCCTGCCGGGGATGATCGAGCAGCGCTCCGGCAAGGTGGTCAACATCGGCGGCACCTCGGGGCTGCGCGGCTACCGCCACCGCGCCGCCTACAGCTCCTCGAAGTGGGGGGTGCGCGGGCTGACCCGCACCGCCGCCCTCGACTGCGGCCCCTACGGGGTCAACGTCAACGTGGTCTGCCCGGGGATCGTGCGCACCCCGAGGATGGAGCGGCTCTGCGAGGAGAAGGCCCGGGTGCGCGGCTGGACCCCGGAGCAGGTCTACCAGGAGTACGTCGACGAGATGGCGCTGCGCCGGGTCACCGAGCCCGAGGACGTGGCCAGCGCGGTGCTCTTCCTGGCCAGCGAGGATGCGCGCAACATCACCGGCCAGGAGCTCACCGTGGACGGCGGCTGGGACGTGTGAGCGCCCGGCCCGCCGCCGCCCGCGACCGGCGGCGGCTGGTCCGCGCACCGGGGCGCCGATCGGCACCCCGGCCGGCGCCGCCGGAGATTCGCATCGCAGCACCCGCAGCAGGAGAACGCAAGCCATGGACACCCGAGACCGCCTCGCCGAGATCGGCACCCTGCCCACCGCGATGGTGATCGGCGCCGAGCGCGTCGAGCGCACCGCGGAGGGCACCTTCGAGACCTTCGACCCGGGCAGCGGCCAGGTCATCGCCACCCTGCCGGTGGCCGGGCGCGGCGAGGTCGAGGCCGCGGTGGCCGCGGCCCGCAAGGCGCTGGCCGGCCCCTGGCGCGACCTCGCCCCGGCCGAGCGCGGCCGGATCCTGGCCCGCACCGCGGCCCTGATCCGCCGCGAGGCCGAGCGCCTCGCCCGCCTCGAGACGCTCGACTGCGGCAAGCCGCTGCGCGAGGCGCGCGGCGACATGGCCACCGCCGCGGCCTACTTCGAGTACTACGCCGGGATCGCCGACAAGCTCGAGGGCGAGACCATCCCGCTCGGGCGCGACTACCTCTCCTACACCCTGCACGAGCCGGTCGGGGTGACCGCCCACATCATCCCCTGGAACTTCCCGCTGGTGACCACCGCCCGCGGGCTCGCCCCGGCGCTGGCCGCGGGCAACACCGCGGTGGTCAAGCCCGCCGAGCAGACCCCGCTCTCGGCGCTCGCGCTCGCCGACCTGCTCGCCGAGGCGGGCCTGCCCGAGGGGGTCTACAACGTCGTCACCGGGCCGGGCGAGCCGACCGGCAACGCGCTCACCGCCCACCCCGACGTCGCCCACGTCACCTTCACCGGCTCGGTGGCCACCGGGCGCACGGTGATGCGCGCGGCGGCCGGGCACATCGCCTCGGTGACCCTGGAGCTCGGCGGCAAGTCGCCGGTGGTGGTGCTCGCCGACGCCGACCTGGAGGCCGCCGTCGAGGGCACGCTGAAGGCCATCTACCTCAATGCCGGGCAGGTCTGCTCGGCCGGCTCGCGGCTGGTCGTCGAGCGCCCCCTGCACGCGCCGATGCTCGAGCGGCTGGTGGCCGCCAGCGAGGCGCTGACCCTCGGCCACGGCCTCGACGATGCCCCGCTCGGGCCGCTGATCTCGCCCGAGCAGCTCGCCAAGGTCGCCGGCCACGTCGAGGCCGCCCGCGAGCGCGGGGTGGCGGTGGCCACCGGCGGGCGCACGGTCACCGTCCCCGGGCTCGAGGGCGGCTGGTACTACGCCCCGACCATCCTCGACCAGGTCGACCCGGCCGACGCCGCGGCGCGCGAGGAGATCTTCGGCCCGGTGCTCTGCGTGCAGGCCGTCGACTCCCCCGAGGAGGCGCTGGCGGTGGCCAACGACAGCCCCTACGGGCTGGTCGCCGGGATCTACACCCGCGACTGCTCGCGGGCGCTGGCGCTCGCCCGCGACCTCGAGGCCGGCCAGGTGTTCATCAACCAGTACTTCGCCGGCGGGGTCGCGACCCCCTTCGGCGGGGTCAAGGCAAGCGGCTTCGGGCGCGAGAAGGGGCTCGCCGCGCTGGCCAGCTACTACCGCATCAAGTGCGTCACGGCGCGCATCTGAGCGCGCGAGGAGGCGGCGATGAACGCAGACTTCGAGCTGGTCATGCCGGGCAGCCTGGACGGGGCGCTCGAGGCGCTCGCCGCCCCTGGTGCCCCACCGCGGCCGCTGGCCGGCGGCACCAACCTGCTGGTCGAGGTGCGCGCCGGGCGCGAGCGCCCCGCCGCGCTGCTCGCCGTGGGCGGCCTCGAGGCCCTGCGCGGCATCGAGGCCGGCACCGAGCAGGTGCGGGTCGGGGCCGGGACCACGGTCAGCGACCTGCTGCGCCACCCCGAGCCGGCCGCGATCGGCACGGCGCTCCTCGCCGCGGCCGGGGTGTTCGCCGGGCAGATGGTGCGCAACGCCGCCACCGTCGGCGGCAACCTCTGCCACGGGTCGCCGGCCGCCGACCTCGTCCCGCCGCTGCTCGCCCTCGACGCCGAGGTCGAGCTCGCCAGCCGCGCCGGGAAGCGAACGGTGGCGCTCGACGAGTTCTTCCTCGACTACCGCGAGACCGCGCGGCGGCCCGACGAGCTGCTCAGCGCCATCCGCTGGCCGCGCCCGGCCGCCGGCGCGGCGCAGCGCTTCTACAAGCTCGCCCGGCGCAAGGGCGACGCGATCACGGTCACCGGGGTGGCGGTCGCCCTCGAGCTCGCCGAGGGGCGCTGCCGGCGGGTGCGCATCGCCCTCGGGGCGGTCGCCCCGACGGTGCTGCGCGCCCGCGAGGCCGAGGCGCTGCTCGAGGGCGAGGAGCCGAGCGCCGCGCGCATCGAGGCCGCGGCCCGCGCGGCGGCCGCCGCGGCCCGCCCGATCGACGACGTGCGCGCCTCGGCCCGCTACCGCCGCCACGCGGTCGGCGTGCTCACCCGGCGCCTGCTCACCCAGGCCCGCGACCAGATCATCTGAGGAGGCCCCGGCCATGGCCCAGACCAGGCGAATGACCCTCAACATCAACGGGCAGGCGCGCCACTGCGACGTGCCGGCCAACGAGACCCTGCTCGAGACCCTGCGCGGGCTCGGCCACTTCGAGGTCAAGAGCGGCTGCGAGAAGGGCGACTGCGGGGCCTGCGCGGTGCTGGTCGGCGGCGAGGCGCTCGACGCCTGCCTGACCCTGACCTGGACGGTCGGCGAGCGCCCGGTGACCACCGCCGCCGGGCTCGGCACGCCCGAGCGCCCCCACCCGCTGCAGCGCGCCTTCACCGCGCGCGGCGCGGTCCAGTGCGGCTACTGCACCCCGGGGCTGCTGATCGCCGCCCAGGGGCTGCTGGCCGAGGACCCGGACCCCGACGAGGCCGCGATCCGCCGTGCCCTGTCCGGGAACCTGTGCCGCTGCACCGGCTACACCAAGGTCTTCGAGGCGGTCGCCGAGGCCGCCGCCGAGCTGCGCGCCGCGGGAGGCCGGCGATGAGCGCCGCGACGCCCGCCGGTGGCAACGTCGAGCTGCGCCAGGTCGGCCGCTCGCTCGAGCGCATCGACGCCCCCGGCAAGGTCCACGGCCGGACCCGCTACGCCGGCGACTACGTGATGCCCGGCATGCTCCACGCCCGGGTGCTGCGCAGCCCCGAGGCGAGCGCCCGGCTGGTCTCGATCGACGCCAGCCGGGCCCGCGCCCTGCCCGGGGTGGCCTGCGTGCTGACCGGCGCGGATCTGGCCGGGCACGCCGCGCCCACCGATCTGCCCGGCCAGACCGGGCGCAAGCGCCTGGCCACCGACCAGCCGATCCTGGTCCACGACCGGGTCCGCTACCACGGCGAGCCGCTGGCCCTGATCGCGGCCGAGACCCCGGCGATCGCGGCGCGCGCCGCCGAGCTGATCGAGTACCGCCTGGAGCCCTTGCCCGGGGTCTTCGACCCGCTCGAGGCCGCCCGCCCCGACGCCCCGGTGGTCCAGGGCACGGACAACCTGGTCGCCACCTACCGGATCCGCAAGGGCGACGTCGCGGCCGGCTTCGCCGCCGCCGAGGTGGTGGTCGAGAACACCTTCCGCACCCAGTTCATCGAGCACGCCTTCCTCGAGCCCGAGGTGGGGCTCGCCTGGGTCGACGAGAACGGGGTCGTCAACATCCGCATGTCGACCCAGGTCATCGAGCACTTCCGCTTCGTGGCCGACGCCATCGGCGTGCCCCACAACAAGGTGCGGATCCGCGGCGCCCTGATCGGCGGGGGCTTCGGCGGCAAGGAGGACATCACCGTCGAGGTCTACCTGGCGCTGCTCGCCCGCGCCACCGCCCGCCCGGTGCGCCTCGCCTACACCCGCGAGGACTCGTTCTTCGGCCACGGCAAGCGCCACCCCTTCATCATCCGCCACCGCACCGGCTTCACCCGCGACGGGCGGATCACGGCGGCAGCCATCGATCTCACCGCCGATGCCGGCGCCTACGTGTATCTGAGCCCCTACGTGCTGCTCTACGCCACGGTCGCCGCCCCCGGCCCCTACCGGGTCGAGAACCTCAGCGTCGATGCCCGCGCGGTGGCCACCAACAACATGTACACCAGCGCCTTCCGTGGCTTCGGCGCCGCCCAGGCCTGCGTGGCCTACGAGCAGCAGATGGACGAGGCCGCCCGGGTGCTCGGCATCGACCGCCTCGAGCTGCGCCGCCGCAACTTCCTGCGCAGCGGTGAGGCGGTCGCCACCGGGGTGGCGGTCGAGAGCGCGGTGTGGACCGAGCAGTGCATGGAGCGGGCCTGGGCGGCGCTCGGCGAGCCGACCGCGGCCGAGGGGCCGGTGCGCATCGGCCGCGGGGTGGCCTGCTACCAGCAGAGCTACGGGCGCATCACCTGGATGCACGACACCTCCGAGGCCTGGGTCGGGGTGGAGATGGACGGCACCGTGGTGGTGCGCTCCGGGGTCACCGACATCGGCGCCGGGCAGATCTCCTCGCTCGCCCAGATCGCGGCCGAGGTGCTCGGGGTGCCGATGAGCGAGGTCACCGTCTACAACAGCGACTCGGCGACCACCCCGCTGGCCGGCACCACGACGGCCACCCGGGCGCTGTACATGACCGGCAACGCGGTGCGCCAGGCCGCCGAGGGGCTGCGTGCCCGGCTCCTCGAGCGGGCCGCGCGGGCGCTCGGCTGCCGGCCCGACGAGCTGGTGCTGGCCGACTCGCGGGCCCACCGCGACGGGCTGCCCGAGGAGGGCCTTGCGCTCAAGGAGCTGGTCGCGCTGTGCGCGGCCGACGGCATCCAGCGCTCCGAGCTGGCGATCTTCCGCGCCCCGTTCACCGAGGGCCTCGACCCCGAGACCGGCCAGGGGCGGGTCTTCCCCGACTTCACCTACGGCTGCCACGCCGTCGAGGTCGCGGTCGACACCGAGACCGGCGAGGTCACGGTGCTGAAGAGCGTCGGCGCCCACGACGTCGGCCAGGCGATCAACCCGGATGCTGCCGCCGGGCAGGTCGAGGGGGGCGCGGCCCAGGGCCAGGGCTACGCGCTCAGCGAGGAGCTGATCTACCGCGAGGGCAAGCTCCAGACCCCCTCGCTCAGCGAGTACCTGATCCCGACCGCGATGGACGTGCCGCGCGTCGAGACCATCCTCCTCGAGTCGCGCAGCGGGCTGGGGCCGTTCGGCGCCAAGGGCATCGGCGAGCCGGCGCTCACCCCGGTCGCCCCGGCGATCGCCAACGCCGTGGCCGACGCCATCGGCGTGCGCATCGCCGAGCTGCCGATCACCCCCGAGAAGGTGGTCCGCGCCCTCGGCGCGCTGGAGGGCGAGGAGGGGTAGCGCGCTCCGCGCCTCGCCGGCCGCCGGCCCTCGGGAAGGTGCGCCCGGGGGCCTTGCGGCCGGAATGGCGAGCCGCTACGGTCGCTGCCGATGCCGATCGAGGCGCCGGCCCATCGGCACGCTTCGCGGGCCGGGATCGCCGAGCGCTGAACAGGGGCGGTCGGGCAGGGCCCGACGCGCACGCCAGGGGTGATGTCGACTCCCGCGGGCAAGGCAGCTTCCTCTCCCCCGCCGGCC
>CAZRGU010000036.1:13027-18462 GCA_964599705.1 uncultured Ectothiorhodospiraceae bacterium
CGGCCGGGGCCGGCGGGTACGCGGTCAAGTGGACGGTGCTGCGGCTCGTGGCGCTGCTCATCGTCGCGATCATGGTGCTCGTGATCTGGGTCGCCTACACGGCCGAGATGCGCGAGCGCGAGCGCGACCTGGCGGCCGGGGTCGGCGCCGTGCGGCGGCTCTGGAACCGGGAGATCGACAGCGAGACCCGCCTGATGCGCACCGCGCTCGCCACCCTCGCCCGGGACGAGGAGCTGCGGGCCGCGCTCGGCGCAGGGGACCGGGCACGCCTGCTCGATCGTGCCCGGCCGCTCTTCGCCCGGCTGCGCGCGCGCGGCGGGATCACCCACTTCTACTTCATGAGCCCGGCCCGCGAGGTGCTGCTCCGGGTCCACGAGCCGGCCGACTACGGCGATCGGATCGAGCGCTCGACGCTGCGCCGCGCCGCGCGCAGCGGACGCAGCGCCGCGGGGCTCGAGCTCGGGCCGCTCGGCACCCTGACCCTGCGGGTCGTCGAGCCCTGGATGGCCGGCGGGCGGCTGCTCGGCTACGTCGAGCTCGGCAAGCCGATCGATGCGCTGCTCGCCGCCTTGCAGGCGATGCTCGGCTACGACCTCGTGGCGCTGGTCGAGAAGCGCCACCTCGAGCGCCAGGGCTGGCGGCTCGGCGCGCGCATCGAGCCGCGGCCGCTGCCCTGGGAGCGGCTGCGCGACGTGGTGGTGCTGGCCTCGACCCTGCGGCCGATCCCGGCGGCGCTCCTCGAGGAGATCGACCGGCCGCGGCGATTGCGGGCCGAGCCGGTCGCGCTGCGCGACAGCGGCCGGCTGCTCTACGTGTCGTCTCGCCCGCTGCGCGACGCGGCCCGGCAGCGGCTCGGCGAGCTGCTCGTGGTGCGCGACGTCACCACGATGCAGGCACGCTTCCGCGACTCGCTGGCCCTGACCGTGAGCTTCGTGATCCTCGCGGGCACGATCTGCTTCGTGGTCCTCTACGCGGTGCTCGACCGAGTGGTCGAGGACTATCGGCGCCACGACGCGCTGGCCGACCAGCTCAGCCACGTCTCGGCTCGCCACCAGCGCGCCGTCCAGGTCGAGAAGCTCTCGGCGCTCGGGCTGATGGTCAGCGAGGTCGCCCATCAGCTCAACAACTCGCTGGTCGGGGTGGTGAGCATGGCCGAGCTGGCCGCCCGCGAGCCGGGGCTCGAGGCCGGGACGCGCGAGCTGCTCGACGAGATCCGCCGCGCCGGGGCGAGCTGTCGCGACTTCGTCGAGCGGCTGCTCGCCTTCAGCCGGGTGGCCCACTTCGAGCGGCGCACCAGCGAGCTCGGCGGCATCGTCGAGGATACCGTGGCCCTGGTCCACCAGAGCGGCATCGGCGAGGCGCGCATCGAGGTGCACCTCCCCGGGCGGCCGGTGACCCTCGAGCTCGACCCCGTGCTGGTGCGCCACGCGCTGTTCAACCTGGTGACCAACGCCGTGCAGGCCGCCCCCGGGGGAACCATCGAGGTCCGGGTCGAGCCCCGCTCACGCCCGCACGGCGAGGAGCCGGGCTGGGCGGTGCGGGTCCTCGATCGCGGTCCGGGGATCCCCGAGGACCTGCGCGTGCGGGTCTTCGAGCCGTTCTTCAGCACCCGCGAGCAGGGCACCGGTCTCGGCCTCCCGGTGGTGCGCTACGTGGTGCTGCTCCACGACGGCGAGGTGACGGTCGAGGATCGCCCCGGGGGTGGCGCGGAGCTTGCAATGTGGCTGCCGCGCAACGCCGCCGCGACGCCGCCCGGCCTCTCCCCGGGAGAGGTCGCCGGAGCGGCCGGCGGGATCGGCGCGCCGAGCTAAGGGAGCTGCGACCTTGAGCGACGAGGGCCCGCTGGCCGCGACGCGGATCCTGGTGGTCGATGACGACCACTACACCCGGCTGCTCTTCGAGCGGCTGCTGCGCGGCCGTCCCGGGAGGCTGCATCTGGCGGCGAGTGCCGCCGAGGCCCGGCGCGAGCTGGCCGCGCACACCTTCAACCTGGTGCTCATGGACCAGCGCCTCCCCGACGGGGAGGGCCTCGAGCTGCTCCGCGCGCTGCGCCGCGAACGGCCCCGCCAGATCGCGATCCTGATCACCGGACACGCCGACGTGCGCGACGCGGTGCGGGCGGTTCGCGACGGCCTGTTCGACTACATCACCAAGCCGTTCCAGGACCTCGAGGAGCTCGAGGCCACCATCGACAAGGCGCTCGAGCTCGACCGCGCCTACCGCGAGATCGACGCGCTGCGGGCGAGCATCGCCCAGCGCCCCGAGACCCCCGCCTTCCTCGGCGCCTCGGCGCAGACCGAGGCGCTCCTCGAGCGGCTCCGCCAGGTCGCGCCGCTCGACGTGACGTTGCTGCTCGAGGGCGAGAGCGGGACCGGCAAGGGGCTGCTCGCGCGCACCGCTCACGCGCTCAGCGAACGGCGCGACGCGCCGCTGCTCGAGCTCAACTGCGGGGCGCTGCCCGAGGCGCTGCTCGAGAGCACCCTGTTCGGCTACCAGCGCGGCGCCTTCACCGGCGCGGTGCGCACCACCCCGGGCTACCTCGAGCGCGCCGACGGCGGGACCCTGTTCCTCGACGAGATCGCCGACATGAGCCCCAAGCTGCAGAGCAGCCTCCTGCAGGTGCTCCAGGACCGGCGCTTCACCCGGATCGGGGCCACCACCGCGCGCTCGAGCGACTTCCGCCTGATCTGCGCCACCAACCGCGACCTCCCCGCCGAGGTCGCCGCGGGACGCTTTCGCGAGGACCTCTACTACCGCCTCAACGTGGTCCCGCTGCGCCTGCCGCCGCTGCGCGAGCGGCGCGCCGACATCGTGCTCCTCGCGGTGCACTTCCTGCAGCAGTTCAACGACAAGTTCGGCAAGTCGGTCGGCCCGCTCGCCCCGGAGGTGATCCGGGCCCTCGAGCAGGCCGACTGGCCGGGCAACGTCCGCCAGCTCGAGCACACCATCGAGCGGGTCGTCGCGCTGCACCCCGGCGGCCCGGTCGGGCTGGCCGACCTCGACGAGGTGGCCCGGACGGCCGGGGGGCTGGGCGCGCCCCCGGGGCACCGCTTCCCGACCTTCCTCGAGGGGCGCGATGCCTTCGAGCGCGACTACCTGCGCCGCCTGCTCGCCCTGACCGGGGGCAACGTCTCGGAGGCGGCGCGGGTCAGCGGCATCAAGCGCCAGAACCTCTACCAGCACCTCAAGCGGCTCGGGATTGTCATTCGCGAGTGACGGCTGTCACTCCCGAGTGACAGCGCGGCGCGCTCCACGCCCCCGGCGCACCCCGTCGCGGCGCGCCTGACCCTCTTCCATCCCGCCACCCGGGCCCTGGCACAGGGCTTGCCTCATTAACGACGCATTAACGCGATCGGGATGCCGCGCGGCTCGCCCGGGGGCCGCGGCGACCCGCGAGGCGCGCAACCACGAACGAAGGCAACCCAAGGAGCCAGACCATGACCGACATGAAAGGGACACGGGCACCCACGCTCGGCACCTGCCTGGGGCTCGTCGCGCTGACCGCCGCTCTCGCCCTGCCCGCGATCGCCCAGGCGGGCTCCGGCGGGGTCACCGCGGCCCAGGTCCGGCGGCTGCTCGCCGACACGCTCGGCAAGAGCGACCGCGAGTACACGCTGTGGAACATCCAGCCGGGGCTGGGCACGGTGATGATCGAGTACGGCCGGCGCATGGCGATGGCCTACCAGGCGGCGCAGGCCGGGAGCTGGGGGATGGCCCAGTACCAGCTCAAGGAGGCCACCGAGATCCAGGAGGTCGGCGAGGTCACCCGCCCGGGCAAGGCCGAGCTGCTCAAGGGCTTCGAGGAGGAGTTCCTCGATCCGCTCGCCGAGGACATCCTGGCCAAGGACCGGGCGGCGTTCAACAGGGACTTCGCCGATGCGGTCGGGGGCTGCAACTCCTGCCACCAGGCCACCGGTCACGGCTACGTCCGCTTCGTCCAGCCGGCCGGCTCGCCGCAGCCGTTCCTGGCGCTCGCCGCGGGCGAGCCCCGCGCGCCCGAGGAGAAGCACCCCAAGAAGGCCAAGCAGCCCGCCGGCGGCGGGGAGCTCACCTGGGCCGAGCTCGACGCGATGGTCAAGGCCGCCTTCAACAGCCCCGACCGAGGCCTCGCGCTGTGGGCCATCCAGCCGGGGCTCGGCACGGTGATGATGGAGTACGGGCGGCGCTTCGCGGCGATGAACCAGGCCGTCGAGGCCGGGAGCTGGGGGATGGCCCAGTACCAGCTCATGGAGGCCACCGAGATCCAGGAGGTCGGTGAGGTCACCCGCCCGGGCAAGGCCGACCTGCTCAAGGGCTTCGAGCGCACCTATCTCGACCCGCTGGCCCGGGACATCGCGGCCAAGGACCTCGCCGGCTACCGCAAGGACCTCGGCGACGCGATCGAGGGCTGCAACGGCTGCCACGAGACCACCGGCCACGCCTACGTGGTGGTGCGCAAGCCCCGGGCGCTGCCGCCCGAGCTCACCATGCTCGCCCTCGGCCCGAGCGAGCCGGTGGCCAAGGAGGCCCACCCGGCGCTGGCCGCCAAGGCCGCCAGCTACCCGGCGGGCAAGCCGACCCTGGCCGACGCCCAGCAGATGATCGCCGACCGGCTCAACCACGCCGACCGCAGCCTCGCCCTGTGGGCCATCCAGCCGGGACTCGGCACGGTGATGCAGGAGTACGGCTACCGCTTCGCGATGCTGCCCTTCGCGGTGAAGGCCGGCAACTGGGGCATGGCGAGCTACCAGCTCAAGGAGGCCACCGAGATCCAGGAGGTCGGCGAGGTCACCCGCCCGGGCAAGGCCGACCTGCTCAAGGGCTTCGAGCACACCTACCTCGCGCCCCTGGCCAGGGACCTCAAGGCCAGGGACGCGAAGGCCTTCGCCAAGGACTACGCCGACGCGATCGTGGGCTGCAACGGCTGCCACGAGACCACCGGCCACGCCTACGTGGTGGTCCGGCAGCCGGCGGGCGCACCGGCCGACTTCCTCGGGCTCGGCGACTGAGCCGAGCGCCGCGTCGCGCTCCCCGCCCTGCGTCGAGCGGGGCGGGGAGCGCCCCCGGGGCGAGCCGCCCGATCGGCTCGCGCGCCGTCAGCGTTGGTGAAAAGACCGCGCGCCGTCGCGAGGGGGTTGCCGGGCGAGCCGGACAAGGCGCGGGGGTGCACCACATGGAGAAGCGTACCGGGAGTACCTGACTCCATGTCGGTTGTCCCCGCACCCATCCGCCGGAAGCGGATGGGGTCGCGCGCAGCGCGCCCGCAGGGGCCGGGCCAGGGAAGGCCCGGAACAGCGCGGTCCGGGGTGACCCGGGGACGTCCGCAGCAGGCGGGCGGTTTTTCACCCCCTTTCATCGAACACAGACCAAGCCGTTGATTCCAAAGGCCGCGCCACGACGTTGATCCCACGATCCACCCCGGGCAGAGCCCGGGCTACAGCGATCCCTGGCTCGAT
>CAZRGU010000037.1:0-18340 GCA_964599705.1 uncultured Ectothiorhodospiraceae bacterium
TCGCCGGGGCTGCTCAGCGGGTGCCGAAGACCACGATGGTCTTGCCGGCCACCGAGATCAGGTTCTCCTCCTCGAGGTTCTTGAGCACCCGCCCGACCATCTCGCGCGAGCAGCCCGCGATCCGGCCGAGCTCCTGGCGGGTGATGCGGATCTGCATCCCGTCCGGGTGGGTCATCGCGTCGGGCTGCTTGCACAGCTCGAGCAGGGTGCGCGCGACCCGCCCGGAGACGTCGACGAAGGCCAGGTCGCCGACCTTGCGGCTGGTGTTGCGCAGGCGCAGCGCGAGCTGCGAGAGCATCGAGTAGAGCACCTCGGGGATCTGCGGGGAGAGCGCCTTGAGCCGCTCGTAGCTGATCTGGGCGACCTCGCACTCGGTGCGCGCACGCACCCAGGCGCTGCGCTCGTGCTTCTCGTCGAACATCCCGATCTCGCCGAAGAAGTCGCCGCTGTTGAGGTAGGCGAGGACCATCTCGCGCCCGTCCTCGTCCTCGATGAGCACCGAGACCGAGCCCTTGATGAGATAGAACAGCTCCGAGGAGTAGTCGCCGGCGTGGATGATCACGCTCTTGGCCGGATAGGTCCTGCGGTGGCAGTGCTGCAGGAAGCGCTCGATCGCCTCGCGGCCCCCGCTGCCGGTCGGGCTGATGGCCATCGCTGTCCTCCGAACTTGCATCGCGGCCCGATCAGGGTGGGGAGTTTATGCGAGCCCCGCTGCCCTGTCGAACCGCGCCAGGCGTGCTAGCCTTGCGCGCCGGGCCCATCGCCGGGAGGGGTGCGCGTGCGGGCGACGGTGAAGTGGATCGACGGGGTGGCCTTCGTCGGCGAGTCGGGCAGCGGTCACGCCCTGGTGCTCGACGGGGCCCCCGAGCACGGCGGGCGCAACATCGGCGTGCGGCCGATGGAGGCGATCCTGATCGGCACCGGGGCGTGCAGCGCCTTCGACGTGGTGAGCATCCTGCGCAAGTCGCGCCAGGCGATCACGGGCTGCGCGGTCGAGCTCGAGGCCGAGCGCGCCGAGCGCCCGCCGCGGGTCTTCACCCGCATCACCCTGACCTTCGTGGTCCGCGGCCGCGGGCTCAGCGCGGCGGCGGTGGACCGTGCGGTGCGCCTGTCGACCGAGCGCTACTGCTCGGCGCTGGCGATGCTGCGCGGGCAGGTCGCCATCGAGCACGCGGTGCGCATCGAAGACGAGGAGGAGGGCGAGGCGCTATAGCGCGGCCAGCGCCCGCTCGAGCAGGAAGCCGGCGTCATCCCCGCGCCGCCAGCCGGCCGCGGCCAGCCGCGCCGTGCAGCCCTGGCCGGCGAGCACCGGTCCGAGCGCCTCGCGCAGCTTGCCGATCAGCCGCTCGGCGGCCTCCACGCCGGTCTCGGGCAGAACCAGCAGAAAGCCGTTCTCGCCCATCCGCCCGATGATGTCCGCCCAGCGCAGCTGCTCCTTGAGGGCGCGGGCCACCGCGCCGGGCAGCTCGCCCGCGGCTGTTGCGCCGGCCAGCTCGAGGACCACCACCGAGAGCGGGTTGCCGTAGCGGCGGCTGCGCGAGACCTCGGAGTCGAGCGCCCGTTGCACCGCATGGCGATCCAGGACCCCGGTGCCGGGGTCGATCCCGAAGCGGGTGTCGAGCAGCTCGCGCAGCGACTCGCGCACCCCGTCGTCGGGCGCGGCGGGCGCGAAGAAGACCGCCGCGGCGATCCCGTCCCCGCCCGCGGCCAGGGCCACCCGGCCAAGCACCCGGCCGGCGTCGCTCTCGAGCTCCCCGGCCGCACACCCCTCCCAGGCCCGCCCCCGGCCGGCCAGGGCGTCGGCCAGCGCCCGGTTGACCCAGCGGATCCGGCCGGCCGCGTCCTCGAGCGCGATGCGCACCGGGGCCTGCTCGATCAGCGCCCACAGCGCATCGCGCTCGAGCGCATGCACCCCGTCGCCCGCCGCTTTCACCAGCCCCGCGTCCTGCTGCTCGGTCATCGATCTCGTCCCACCCCTGGGCTCGCCTGCACCCGGCGCCGGGCGCGCCGCCGAGCGATCCCGGCCGGCTATCGGCCGCGGGCCGAGAAACTTTAACCGATGCGGGATCGGTCGCCGTGCGCGCGGCGCGCCGGCTCCTCGAGCCCGAGGGCGGCGAGGTTGTCGCGGGTTGGCGCATCGAGGTCGAGGCCGGCGGCGCGGGCCGCGGCATGGGCGCGCGCCACCACCTGCTCGAAGCCCTCGAGGCGCGAATCGGCGCGGATCCGCGCCTCGCCGGCCTGCAGGCGCAGCTCCATCCAGCCGCCGCGCCCATCGCGGCGCAGCGAGAAGTAGCTCAGGCGCAGGCCGCTCAGCGCCTCCCAGGGGATCCGCACCCGCGGCGGGCGCAGCTCGATCCACGCGTCGGTCATGGCCAGGCGCTGGCGGGCCCGGCGCCGGGCCTGGAAGGCGAGCGCCATGAACAGCAGCGCGGCGCCGAGCAGCCCGGCCAGCGCCGGCCAGGGCGGGCGCAGCAGCCAGGCGAGCACCGCGCACAGCGCGACGCCGCCGATCGCCCCGGCGTAGTCGCCGGCGAAGGCCCGCGGCCGGTAGCGCAGGATCACCGCCCGAGCGCCTCGCGGGCATCGAGCCAGCGCCCGCCCGGGTGGGCCTCGACGCGCTCGAGCAGCCCCTCGAGCACCGCCCAGCAGCGCTCGTCGTGGTCGCGGTGATGGCTGAGGATGCCGGTCGGCTCGCCGGGGTCGACCCGGGCGCGGCGCCGCGCCCGCAGGTGGGCGACGAGCGCCGCGGCGACCGCCTCCGGCGGCCGGCCGCCCCGACCACCGCGCCAGTCGATCAGGTCGACGTGGGTGTTCACCGCCCGCGGCCCGGCCGTCCCCGCGCGGCGCGCCCCGAACCCCGACAGCACCCGGTAGCCGGCCGCCTCGAGGCGGGCAACCAGCGGCGCGGCGATCCGGTTCCAGGGCGGGACCAGCACCGGGAGCAGGCGCTCGCCGAGCAGCCCCTCGAGGGTCGCGCGGCCGGCCGCGAGCTCGCCGAGCACGGCCTCGGGGCGACGGTGGCCGTCGAGCTCGATGCGCTTCTCGCCGCGGCGGGCATGGTCGCGGTGGGCGTAGCCGTGCTGGAGCGCGACGGCGCCCGGCGCCTCGTCGAGCGCCGCGGCGAGCCCCGGATCGGCGCCCTCGGGGATGATCGCCAGCCCCGGACCCAGCCGGTGGCGCCGGGCCAGGGCGAGCAGCCGCCCGAGGGCCGCCCCGGGGCGGCGGGCGTCGTCGTCACGCCACCACAGCTCCGCGACCCGCCCGGCCGCCGCCCAGCGGTCGAGCTCCTCCTCGAGCGCCCGCCACCCGCTCACCGGTCGCTCCCGCCGGCGCCGGCCAGCTCGCGGAGCAGCGCGGCGCTGCGCCGCGCCCCGTCGAGATCGACGACCCCGGGCGGCGGGCGCGGGGCCCGCGCGGCCCGGGTGACCGCCGCCGCGAGGCTCGCCCCCGAGAGCGCCGCCGGCTCGAGGTGCTCGGCCAGGCCGCGCCCGGCGAGCAGCCGCGCGCGGATCCCCTGCTCGCGCTCGCCGCCGGCCGCGAACGGCACCAGGACCGCCCGGGCACGGGCGGCGAGCACCTCGACGACGGTGTTGTAGCCGGCCTGCGAGACCGAGACGAGACAGCCGGCCAGGCGCTCCGTGAAGTCGGCCCGGTTGGGCTCGAGGAGCACGTTGGCCGGGGCGGCGCGGCGCAGCCGGGCGAGCGCGCTCGCGGCCAGCCGCGGGCCGGCGCGCAGCCGCCAGCGCCGCCCCGGATCGGTGGCCGCGGCGGCCAGCGCGGCGCGCAGCAGGGGCTCGCCGGCCACCCCCCCGCCGGCCGAGACCAGCACCTCGCCGGGCTCGCCGCCGGGCCCCCCGGTTCCCTGCCGCTCGCGGCCGGCGGCGGCCAGCGGCCCGCACACGTAGCCGGTGTAGCGCAGCCGCCCGCCGAGGGCGGCGGCCTCGGGCAGGCTCGCCTCGAGCCTCACCAGGGCCGGGTCGGCATGGACCAGCACCCGCGCGAAGCGGCCCGCCCGCTCGATCATCCGCAGCCGCTGCGCGCGCTGCCGGCGCGGCTCGACGATGTCGCGCAGCGAGGCGACCAGCCGCGCCCCGCCCCGGGCGGCCGCGGCGAGCAGCGCCTCGAGCTCGGCGCGCAGCAGGCCGCGCCCGAACGGGTAGGTCTCGGTGACCACCAGCTCGGGGCGCAGCGCGCCCAGGGCGCCAAGGAGCAGCGCCCGGCGCTCCTGCCACCAGCGCGCATCGACCTCCCGCCCCTCGCCGTCGAGCAGCCGCGAGTAGTCGGCGTCGCGAACCATCGCCGGGGGAAGCTGCAGCAGCCGCGCCCCGCCGAGGACCAGGCCGGCCACCGGCAGGCCGCCGCTGGCCACCACCACCTCGGCGCCGTCGGCGGCCAGCGCCGCGGCGATCGCAGCGGCCCGCCGCAGGTGGCCGCTGCCCATCAGGTGCTGGACCCAGATCAGGACCCGCATGCGAGCTCGATGTTGGGCTCGAGCAGCACCAGGCGGCGCTGCCCGGCGTGGTAGGCGAAGCGGTGCCCGCACTCCCAGCGCAGCCGCACCGGGGGCGCGCCGCGCAGCTCCCAGCCGGTGGCCAGCGACAGCGCCACCCGGATCACCCCCTTGTGGGTCACCACCACCCAGGGGCCGTCCGCGGCGCGCTCGGCGAGCCACCCGGCGAGCCGGGCGCGGACCTCGCGCGGGCTCTCGCCGCCGGGCGGGCGGAAGTCGAGCCCGAGGGCCTCGCGGACCCGGAACGCCTCGCCGTGGCGGCGGCGCAGCCCGGCCAGGGTGCGCCCCTCCCAGCGCCCCCAGCGCATCTCGGCCAGGCGCGGGTCGAGGCACGGCTCGCCGGCACCGAGCAGGCGGGCGGTCTCGCGGGCCCGGGCCAGCGGGCTCGCGCAGCAGCGCCAGCCGCGGAAGCGCTCCGGCAGCGAGCGCGCGGCGAGCTCGGCCCGCCCCTCGGCGCACAGGGCGATGTCGGTGTGGCCCTGGATGCGCCCGGCCTGGTTCCAGGCGGTGCGCCCGTGGCGGATGAGGAGCAGCTCGGTCACCGCCGGCAGATCTCGCCGAGGATCGCGTCGAGGCGCCGCGCGGCGGTCTCGATCCCGTGGACCCGGACGGCCTGCTCGCGGGCCGCCGCGCCCATCGCCGCGCGGCGCAGCGGGTCGTCGAGCAGCGCCCCGGCGGCCGCGGCCAGCGCCTCGGGGTCGCGGGGGGCGACCAGCAGCCCGCCGAGCCGGTCGCGCACCACCGCGGCGACGCCCCCCTCGCGCCCGGCGACCACCGGCAGGGCGCAGGCCGCGGCCTCGAGCAGGGCCACCCCGAAGGCCTCGTCGACCGCCGGCCAGAGGTAGAGGTCGGCGGCGCGGAGCAGCGCCCGCACCTCCTCGCCGCCGAGCCGTCCGGTCAGGGTCACCCGCCCCGCTGCCGCCCCCCGCAGGCAGGCCGCGACCTCGCCGTGCGCCGCCCCGTCGCCGGCCACCACCAGCTGCCAGCGCCGCGCGCGCAGCCGCCCGAGCGCGGCGGCCAGCAGCCGGTAGGAGGCGAGCTTGGCCCCCGGGCGCATCATCGCCACCGTGACCAGCCAGGGCTCGCCGGCCGGCAGCCCGAGGCGCGCGGCGAGCGCGGCGCGCTGCGCCTCGCGGTCCCCGGCCGGACACCACCACCGGCAGTCGATGAACGGCGCGAAGGCGCGCAGCCGCGCCCCGGCGAGCGGCTCGAGGCAGGGCCGGTCGCGGGGGTTGAGGACCAGCACCGCGGCGGCCGCGGCGACGGCCTGCTCGGTGGCCCGGTGACCGGCTGCCCAGGGCCCGCCGGCGCGCCGCGGCGCGTGCGAGGCCTCGGCGACCAGGTAGGGGATGCCGAGCGCCGCGCAGACCGGCGGTCCGATCCAGTCGGGGGCCTTGTAGTAGGGGTGGTAGGTCAGCCAGCAGTCGGGGCGCTCGCCGGGCGGAGCGGCCCGCCAGCGCCCCACCAGGCGCCGCGCCAGGCGCGCGCCGAGCGCGGCGATGCGCCGCTGGCGCTCGCCGTCGCCGCGCCCTTCGTAGCTGCGCAGGCGCGCGGCGAGCAGCGGCCGGTGGCCGCCGCGCTCGAGGGCGCGCAGCCACAGGCGGGCCATCTCCCGGTCCCCGGAGGGCACCGGGTGGCCGGGCGGCTTGAGCGGCGCGTAGAAGGCGACCCTCACCGCGCAGCCCCCTCGAGCTCGGCGGCCAGCCAGGCGCGCAGCCGCTCGACGCCCCGCTCGAGACGGAACTCGCTGCGCACCCGGCGCTCCCCGGCGCGGCCCAGGGCCTCGCGGCGCGCCGGGTCGCGGGCCAGCGCGGCGAGCGCGCCGGCCAGCGCCTGCGGGTCGCGCTCGGCGACCAGCCAGCCGCTGACCCGATCCTCGATCAGCTCCGGGATCGCCGAGACCCGGGTCGCGACGCAGGCCAGCCCCTGGCTCTGGGCCTCCATCAGCACGTTGGGCAGGCCGTCGCGGTCGCCGTCGGCCGCGATCCGCGAGGCGAGCACGAACAGATCGGCGCGCGCGTAGTGGGCGAGCAGCGCGTCGTGGGCCAGCGGGCCGTGCCAGCGCACCCGCCCGGCCAGCCCGAGGCGCCGCGCCAGCCGGCGCAGGCGAGCGAGCAGCGGTCCGCCGCCGACGTGCTCGAAGCGCCAGGCGAGCCCCTCGGGCAGGCGCGCCAGGGCGGCGAGCAGGTCCGGGTAGCCCTTCTTGTCCACCGCCCGCCCGACCGAGAGGATGCGCACCGGGTCGTGGGGGTCGGAGCCGTCGCGCGCGGCGCGGCGCGCCGGCGCGGGCGGCAGCCGCTCGAGGTCGAGGCCGTGATAGACCAGCTCGACGCGCGCCGAGCGCGGGGCCAGCGAGGCCAGGTAGTCGCGGTTGGCGCGCGTGCAGGTCACCGTCCAGCGGCACGCGGCGAGCTTCTCGGCGAGCTCCCAGCGCGGGCGGGTCCAGATGTCCTTGGCGTGCGCCGAGCACGACCAGCCGAGCCCGAGGAGCAGCGCCGCGTAGCGCGCCACCGAGGCCGGGGTGTGCAGGAAGTGGGCGTGCAGGTGGCCGATCTGGCCGCCGAGCTCGTGGGCGAGCACCAGGGCCTGGCCGAAGCGCCGCGCCCGGTTGCGGGTCGGCTCGCGGGCGAGATCGCGCAGCCAGGCGGCCCGCGCGCGCCGGTAGCCGGCGCTCGCGCGCAGCGCCCGCCAGGCCCGGGCGACCCGCGCCGGCTCGCGGTGCAGGTACTCGGGCAGGTAGAGCAGCGGGGCGCGGATCTCGCCGTGCAGCGGGTGGACGGCCGGGTCGGTGGGGTGGCGCAGCGAGCAGATCCGCAGCGCCAGCCCGGCCCGCTCGAGGGCCAGGATCTCCTGGGCGATGAAGGTCTCGGAGAGCCGCGGGTAGCCCTTCACCACCACCGCGATGGCCGGCGCCGCGCTCACCGCGCCGGCGCGCCCCGGCCGCCCGGCGGCGGAGGGGGAAGATCGGGCCCGGAAAGCGGGTCATGGAGACACGGCCGGGCGGCCGGCGGCGCGCCGATCCAACCCTCCCCCCGGGGTCGGCGCGCGGGCGAGCGGGCGAGGGCGACGCGGGTGAGCGATGCCGAGCAGAGAGTGACGGTCGAGCAGGCGGCGCGCCTTGGCGGTGTCGCGCTCCATGGGGCGGGCGGTGCTCGGTGCATGGGCGAGCGGCAGCCTAGCGCATCGGCGCGCGGCGCCGCAACGACAGGCTTTGCCTTTCCGCCCGGGCTGGCGTCTACTCGGGTCCCGTGAGCCCCTCGATCCGCGAGCGCTTGCGCGACGCGCTGCTACCGGCGAGCGACGAGCGCGCCCTGCCCGAGCGGGTGCGCGAGGCGGTGCGCCGCCAGCAGGAGTCGAGCGAGATGCTGATCGGCTGGGTCCAGCTCGGCATCGTGATCGCCTTCGGAACCCTCTACTTCCTCGCCCCCAAGACCTTCGACGCCGAGGCGATGTTCGCCCCGGTCCCCTGGACGCTGGCCGCCTACCTGGCCTTCACCCTGGCCCGCCTGGCGCTCGCCCACGCCCGGCGCCTGCCGCGCTGGTTCCTCGATCTGTCGGTGATCGCCGACATCGCCCTGCTGCTCGGGCTGATCTGGAGCTTCCACCTCCAGTACCAGCAGCCGCCGAGCTTCTACCTCAAGGCCCCGACCCTGCTCTACGTGTTCATCTTCATCAGCCTGCGCGCGCTGCGCTTCGAGGTCCGCTACGTGCTGCTGGCCGGCGCGGTGGCGGCGGCCGGCTGGCTGCTGCTGGCCTGGTACGCGGTGAGCGCCGACCCGTCGATGATCACCCGCGACTACGTGCGCTACATGACCTCCAACAGCGTCCTGCTCGGCGCCGAGTTCGACAAGGTGATCTCGATCCTGGTGGTCACCGCGGTGCTCGCGGTCGGCATCGCGCGGGCCCGCCGGCTGCTGGTCCGCGCGGTCGTCGAGGGCAGCGCGGCGCGCGAGCTGTCGCGCTTCGTGCCGAGCGCGGTCGCCGAGCAGGTGACCCACGGCGAGCGCCGTGCCGAGGCCGGCGACGGCGAGGTGCGCGAGGCGAGCATCCTGTTCACCGACATCGAGGGCTTCACGACGATCAGCGAGGGCCTCGACCCGGAGGCGCTGATCGCGACGCTGAACGAGTACTTCGCCGCGGTCAGCGAGCCGATCGTCGGCCACGGCGGGGTGGTCAACCAGTACCAGGGCGATGCGATCCTGGCGACCTTCAACCTCCCCACCGAGCTGCCCGATCACGCCGGCGCGGCGCTGCGCGCGGCGGCCGGCATCCAGGCGGTGCTCGCCGAGCGCCGGTTCCCCGGCGGGCGGCGGCTGCACGCCCGGGTCGGGGTCAACAGCGGGGTGGTGGTCGGCGGCCTGGTCGGGGTCGCCGAGCGCCTCACCTACACGGTGCACGGCGACGAGGTCAACCTCGCCGCGCGCCTCGAGCAGCTCAACAAGGAGCACGGCACCCGCATCATCTGCTCGCAGCGGACCCGCGATCTGGCCGGCGCGCAGGCCTTTCCGTTCCGGCGGCTGGGCACCGTGACGGTGCGCGGCCGGCGCCGCCCGGTCACCGTCTACACGCTCGAGAGCGGCTCGGCGCCGCTCGCCGAGCGGTAGCCCCGGGCGAGCAGCGAGTCGAGGTAGCGGCGGATGTTGGCCCGCGCGCGGCGCTCGTGGCGGGCGCGGAAGAACTCGGTGAAGCAGAACCGCGGGCGGGCCAGGAGCATGCCCAGGAACTCGATCTGGCGGGCGTAGAACTCCGCGTCGGGGATGTGCGGAAACTCCTCGCGCACCGCGACGCTGTCGCGCAGGAACCGCTCCCAGGGCAGCCCGAAGCTCGACAGGTCGATGTCGACCATGTAGCCGGCATCGGGGCCGGCCGGCGGGGCGCGGTGCACGGTGGCCATGATCAGGCGCTCGACGCGCTCGCGCAGCGCCGGCTCGGCGCCGGGGCCGGCGAGCTCGAGGAACAGATCGGCGCTGCGCCGCTCGTTGTCGGGCGCGTCGGGCTCGTAGATGACGTCGTGGAACCAGACCGCGAGCTCCAGCGCGTCGGGCTCGCCGACCTCAGCGGCGGCGAGATCGAACTGCTCGAGGCAGTGGAGGATGTGCGCCTCGGTGTGGTAGCGGCGGTGGGGCTCGGCGTAGCCGGCCGCGACCCGCGCGAACGCCTCGCCCGCGCCCGCCGCCCCGCCCCCGGCACAGCAGCGCCCCCAGAGGCGCTCGAAGCGCTCGCGGTCGAGCACCCGCTCAGCTCCCGCCGAGGAGCCGCCCCTCGAGCTCCTCGACGTGGCGATGGGTGCGTTGCAGCTTCTCGCTGAGCTGGCGCATCACCGCGAGGGCGAGCTCGGGGTTCTCGGTGATCAGGCGAAGAAACATCTCGTTGCCGATGCGCAGCGCCCGCGCCTCACCGCGGGCGCGGATGGTGGCCGAGCGGGGCGAGTCGGTGATCACCCCGAGCTCGCCGACGAGCTGGTTGACCCCGAGCACCCCGGCCGGCACCTCGCCGCGCTCGGTCTCGGCGAGGAACTCGACCTCCCCCTCGATGATCACGTAGACGCCGTCGGGCGGCTCGCCGGCCCGAAACACGATCTCGCCGTCCCGGTAGCTGATCAGCTCGCTGGTGAAGGCCAGCAGCTTCAGCTTGGAGGGCTCGAGGGTGGCGAGCAACGGCACCCGGCCGAGCGCACCCGCCTCCTTGTTCAGGCCCAAGGCGGTGACCCCCCGCTCACGGCGCCGGCTAGCCGGCCTGGAGCAGCGCGCGGAAGGTCTCGCCGCTGCGCTCCAGCTCCTGCGGCTTGCCCCGCTCGACCACCCGTCCCTCCTCCATGACCAGGATCTCGTCGAACCGGCGCGAAAGACTGGCACGGCGCAGGACCCAGATCAAGGAGCGCTCTCCGAGCTCGCCGCGCAGCCGCGCGATCACGGCCTCCTCGGTGGCCGGGTCGAGCGCCGCGGTGGCGCCGTCGACGATCAGCAGATCGGGGCGCTTGATCACGCAGCGCGCAAGCGCCAGCTTCTGGCGCTGCTGGGTGCCGAGCCGGGCGCCGCCGACCCCGATCGGGTAGTCGAGACCGACCTCCATCACCTGGCGGCGCAGCCCGCAGCGGTCGACCACCTCGCCGATCAGCGCTCCGACCCGCTGGGCGGCCCGCGGGCGGCCCCAGGCCAGGCGGCCGAAGAGGATGTTGTCCTGCAGCGAGATCGCCGGGTTGTAGCGCTCCGGGTCGAAGAACTCGATCGGTGGGCTGCCGGCGCCGAAGCCGCGGGCCAGCAGCCCGCGGGCCTCGAGCAGGCGCTGCTGGAGCTCGTCGGTGATCAGCCCCAGGCGGTGGCGGGCGACGACCAGCTGGAAGGGCAGCGAGAGCAGCCGGCGGCGGTCCTCGTCGGCGCAGTGGGCGCCGCGCTGCGAGCCGAGCCTCGCCAGCAGGCTGCGGAACTCGGGCAGGTCCTCGGCGCGGATGAAGCTGTACTGCTCGAAGAGCTCGCTGCCCGGCTCGACGTCGGCGAAGACGTCGACCATCAGCTCGGCGACCTGGCGGCCGATGTCGAGAAAGGCCTCCATCAGCCCGGTCTCGTGCAGGACCTTGCGCACGTAGGCGTTCTCGCCCAGGTTCTCGAGGTCGAAGCTCGGATCGCGCGGCGAGCCGAACAGCAGGTTCTCGGCGACGCTCATGTTGGTGTTGTAGGCGTCGGCGCGAAACAGCTCGACCAGCGAGGCGAGCTCGGGGAGCTGGAGCCACTCGCGGACCTCGCGGCGCGCCCGGAGCACCCGCTCGACGAGCTCCGGTCGGGTCCGCGGATCGATCCGCCCCTGGAGCCCGAGCTGGTAGACGTCGTCGGCCATGTCGACCAGCTCGAGGACCTCGATGGCCCGCTCGGCGAGCGCCTCGGGCCCGGCGATGGCGGCCCGCGGGTAGTCGATCCAGTCGCCGTGGACGTCGTGCTCCGAGTTCCCCGAGAGGCGCGACTCGCGCAGCACCCGGCGCTGCTCGGGGTCGCCGTCGCGGGGCGCGGGCGGGCGGTGCTTGAGCGAGTAGACCAGGGCGTCGCGCAGGGTCCCCGAGGCCAGCGCCGGGGTCGGCCCGGCATAGCCGACCAGCCGCCCGGTCAGCGCCTCGGGGGCGCGCAGCAGGTCGATCGGGCCGATGCGCAGCGCCCCGCGCCGCGGGCGATGCAGCGCCGCGAGGGCGCGCGCGAAGCGCTCGGCGCCGCTCCCGGCGGTACCGAGCAGCGCGACGTGGGCGGGCAGCCCGAGCGACAGGCTGAGCCCGCCGGCGAAGGCGCCCTCGCCGTCGTCCTCGTCGCTGAGATCGAGGTTGCTGGCCACCAGGGTGCCGGTCAGCGCCGTGTCCGGCTCCAGCTCGCCTTCCTGGAGGCTCTCGGCGAGCATGCCGCGCGGCTCGAAGGTCTCGAGCAGCAGCTCGTAGCGCAGCTTCGCGTCCTCCTTGAGCTGGTAGAAGTTGAGCAGCTCCTTCCACGGATCGGAGAGGTCCTTGTAGGCGGTGAGCACCGCGACCAGCGCCCCGAAGCTCAGCTCGCCGCGGATCACCAGGTAGCCGCCGATCGAGTAGAAGAAGAACGGCGTGACCTGGGCGAGGAAGTTGTTGAGGAACTTGATGAAGAACTTCTGCCGGTAGATCTGGTAGCGGACCTCGTAGATCTCGCCGACCCGCGCCGAGAAGTCGGCGAGCTCGTAGCGCGAGGTGTCGTGGGCGTGGACCTGCTCGATCCCCGAGACCACCTCGCCGATCCGCTCGGAGAGCTTGCGCACCAGCACCACGCGCTCCTTCTTGAGCCGGTTGACCCGGCGCTGGAGCTTCGGGATCAGCCAGCCCTGCATCGGGTAGAGGGCCACCGCGGCGGCGCCGAGCACCGGGTCCTGGACGAACATGAAGATCATGATGGTGATCAGGATCCCGCCCTGGAAGGCGGGCAGCGCCACCGAGTCGCCGATGTAGCCGCCGAGCGGCTCGGTCTCGGCGGTGATCATGGCCACCAGCTCGCCCTGCGAGACGCGCCGGAACTGGGCCAGCGGAAAGCGCAGCACGCGCCGAAACAGCGTGTAGCGCAGGCGGCGCAGCATCCGCTCGCCGACCACCCCGCGGTAGACGTTGATCACGTACTTGAAGACACCATTGGCGAGCACCAGGAGCAGGAAGATCACGCACAGCGCCAGCAGGTACGGGATCTGGTCGACCTCGTAGCCGAGCAGCCGGCGCGGGAAGTCGCTGCCGTTGATCGCCTGGTTGACGATCCGCTTGGGCAGCTCGAGGGAGAAGTAGAGAAACGGGAAGGACATCGCGGTCAAGGCCAGCAGGGCGATCTGCTGGCGCGCGCTGTGCCGGAAGATGAACCGGTAGATGGTGGGTTCCATGCGCTTCCCCCTGCCTGCCTGCCACCCCTGCCCAGTGTACTCGCCCGGGTCCGCCCGCCTGCCGGGAGGTGCCGTTCTGGCGCCCGTGCCCTGCCGGCCGAGGCGGCTCAGCGCGCCTCGATGCAGGCCAGATAGGCCTGCTCGAGGTCGGGCTGGCGGTAGCGCCGGCAGAGCGCCTCGGGGGTGCCGACGAAGCGCAGCCGCCCGCCGTGGAGCACCCCGAGGCGGTCGCAGAGCCGCTCGACGTCGCCGAGCAGGTGGGTGCTGAAGAACAGCCCGCGACCCTCCGCGCGCCAGCGCCCGAGGCGGCGCATGGCGAGCAGCCGGGCCTTGGGGTCGAGGCCGCTGAGCGGCTCGTCGAGAACCGCCAGCGGGCGCTCGCTGAGCAGGCAGGCGGCCAGCCCGAGCTTCTGGGCCATCCCCTTGGACAGCGCGCGGACCGGCTTGGCCAGCGCGCGGGGGTCGAGATCGAGATCGGCGAGCACCCCGGCGACCCGCTCGGCGCCCGGCGCCACCCCGTAGAGGCGGCCCATCAGGCGCAGGAACTCGTCACCGCGCAGGTAGTAGGGCGGCAGGAAGCGCTCGGGCAGGTAGGCGAGCGGGGCGCGGGCGCGCGGCTCGCGCCAGCGCCGGTCGTAGATCTCGATGCTCCCGGCCGCGACCTCGCAGAAGTCGAGCAGCGCCTTGATGCAGGTGGTCTTGCCGGCGCCGTTGACCCCGACCAGGGCGAACGACTCGCCCGGCGCGACCTCCAGGTCGAGCCCCTCGAGAACCGTCTGGCGCCCGTAGCGCACGCCGACCCCGCGCAGCGCGAGCGCCGCGCGGGGTCGCTGCTCGGCCATCGCCAGGAGCCCGGCTGGCGCCGATCGGGGCGGACCCGAGCGCGCCACGCCCGGCGCCGCCACCCCGGCGGTCAGTAGATGTAGGCCAGGTTGCAGTTCTGGGCGTCGGCGGTGATGTTCCAGTCCTGGCTGCCGCCGCTCACGCTCACGCAGTTGGCGGTGGTCGAGGAGGACTCGCTCACCCCGGCGAAGCTCTGGGCGGTCTCGGTCGAGTCGAGCGTGAAGCGCAGCACCCCGGTCAGCGGCTTCTGGTCGTCGATCTTGACGTCGAGCTCGCGGGCGATGTCCACGGGGATGTTGTCACCGAGGA
Organism: uncultured Ectothiorhodospiraceae bacterium; assembly: GCA_964599705.1. Lineage (GTDB taxonomy): Bacteria > Pseudomonadota > Gammaproteobacteria > HK1 > HK1 > CAZRGU01. The sequence continues at coordinate 14,027 of CAZRGU010000037.1, forward strand.
TCAGCGCCAGCCGGGTCGGGGTGGTCGCCGCGGGGGCCACCCGGGCGCCTGCGGAGAAGCCCGAGTAGTCCTTGGTGCGGGCGAGCAGCATGTAGCCGTTGAACGGGTTGATGGGCGCGACGTCGGTGCTCTTGTAGCTGGCCGCGTCGGTCGCCCCGCCGCTGTAGCTGCCCTGCAGGAAGTTGGCCTTGGCGAGCTGCTCCCAGAGCGCCGAGGCCTCGGCCCAGCTCCCCTCGTCGAGCTTGCCGTCGCCGTCACCGCCGTTGCCGATGGTCACCCCGATGGCGGTCGACGCCTTGGTCTTGTCCATGTCGCCGGGCACGTTGCGGAACCGGTCGATGAAGCCGTAGTAGGCGGCCTGGATGCCGGCGTTGGTGTCGGCGAGGTTGCGCACCCGGGCGCTGTTGATCAGCTCCTGGCCCTTGAGGATGCCGCCGAGCAGCAGGCCGATGATCACCAGCACGATGGCGATCTCGACCAGGGTGAAACCGGTCTGCGCGCGTCTCATCTTCGTTCTCCCCTTGCCTGGTGAGGTGGCGGTCCGCGTCCCGGGCGCTGCCGGTGCCCCGCGTGCCGATCCTGCCGATCAAGTAAGCAAGCATCGTGCCATACCGGCGCCCGCTACCGCGGCGGTCAGCGCCGCTCCCCTTGCCTGGCTCGCGGCCGGCTGTATAGACTCGCCGGGAACCCCCACCCCGGTCCGCCCTTGCCTGCCACCGCACCCCGAGAGTCCCGACGCCGCGGGCCCGGCTCGCGACCGCCGGGCGGGCTGCGCGAGGCGGCCCGCCGGAACCGCGCCCACATCGCCGTCGCCCTCGGCGTGCTGGTGCTGTTCCTGGCCAACGGCAGCGGCCTGTTCAAGCTCGTCCTCGGCATCGGGGCCCACCCTGCCGGCGCCCTGGGGATCGTCCAGAGCCGCGAGTTCTGGGTGCTGGCCGGGATCGGCGTGGTGCTGGCCGTGGTGCTGCCGCTGCTGCGCCCGATCCAGGCATCCCTGGTCACCGCGCTGGCCAGCGCCCCGGTCGTGTATCTCGGCTACGCGCACATCGGGCCGAAGCCGCTGGTGCCGATGGAGTACTCGCTGCTCACCATCCTGATGCTGTTCGTGGTCAACGTGGTGCTCGCCTACTACCGCGAGATCCACTACAAGCAGCGCATCATCGAGCGCTTCGGCCAGTACGTGCCCCCCGAGGTGGTCGAGCGGATCCGCGCCGACCCGGAGCGCTTCTCGATGGAGGCCGAGGCCCGCGAGATCACGGTGATGTTCTGCGACGTGCACGACTTCACCGCGATCTCCGAGCGCCTCGAGCCGCGCGAGCTGGCCGGCCTGCTCAACGCGCTGTTCACGCCGGTCTCGGCGATCCTCTACCGCCATGGCGCGGTGATCGACAAGTACATGGGCGACGCGGTGATGGCCTTCTGGGGCGCGCCGCTCGACGACCCGGCCCACGCCGCCAACGCGGTGGCCGCGGCCTTCGAGATCCAGGACGAGCTGGCCCGCCTCGGCCCCGAGTTCGAGGCCCGGGGCTGGCCGGCGCTGCGCCTCGGGATCGGCATCAACACCGGCCAGGCCAGCGTCGGCAACATGGGCTCGGCGTATCGCGTCGCCTACACCGCGGTCGGCGACTCGGTCAACCTCGCCGCCCGCCTCCAGGACCTCACCCGGCTGTTCCGCGCGCCGGTGATCTGCGGGGAGCGCACCCGCAAGGCCTTCCCGGCGGCCACCTACCGCGAGCTCGGGCTGGTGCAGGTCAAGGGCAAGCGCCAGCTCGCGCGCATCTTCGAGCCCTGCAACCCGGCGCTCGACCCCGAGAGCACCGTGATCGCCAACCTGCACCGCCACAACGAGGCGCTGCGCTGCTACTACGCGCGCGAGTGGGATGTCGCCGAGCGGCTCTTCCGGCTGCTGCGCGAGAGCACCCCCGACGAGGCCCTCTACGACTACTTCCTGTCACGAATCGAGGAGTTCCGCCGCACCCCTCCGCCGCCCGAGTGGCGCGGCGAGATCCGCTTCACGGTCGGCTAGCGTTCCGGGCCAGTCCGCCGGGGCGGCGGGGCGCAATCGGCGACGAGCCGCCGACGGCCTGTCGATTTTTCGTCACCGCCGGGGTCGCCGGGCGCTCGCCGAGGCGCCCTCCTCGAGCGCCTCGAGCTTGCGCTCGAGGAAGGCGATCTCGTTGGGGTCGTCGATCTGGCCGCTGGCCAGCAGCCCGCCGATCAGCACCCGGGCGGCCTCGAGCTCGCCCAGGTCCTCGAGCACCAGCACGGTGAGGTCGCGCGCCCAGAAGGGGACCTCCGGGGCGGTGGCCCGCTCGGTCAGGGCGCGCGCGTAGCGAAGCGCCAGCGTCAGGTCGCGGAGCCGGTACTTGGCGATCAGGGCCGCGTGGGCGAGCCAGCGCCAGCGCCGGTCGGGATCCTCGAGAAAGTGGCGGTAGACGAACTCGAGCATCCGCCGCACCCGCCGCTCGTCGCTCACCGAGCCGTAGAGGCGGGCCGCGGCGAGCAGCGGGTAGCGGGCCCGCGGGTCGAGGGCGAGGATCCGGTCGAGCCAGGCCTCGACCCGCGCGTAGTCGAGGCGCGCGAACGGGATGCTGATCCCGGGCTGGTTGTCGAAGGCCTGCAGCCAGAGCATCAGCCCCTCGGCGAGCGCGGTGTCGTCGCCCAGCCCGGCGAGGCGCAGGACGGCGAGCGAGGGGGCCGGCGGCAGGTCCTCGGCACGGGCCACCGGCGCCGGGGCGAGGGCATGCCAGCCGAGCTGGGCGGCGAGACCCAGCCCGAGCAGCGCCCACACCGCGCGCGGCACGTGGCCGACGCTGCGCTCGCTCACCGCTGCCACCTCCCTGCCATCCGCTCATTTGAGCACAGCCGGCGGGGCTTCTGGACATCCCGGATCTCGATGACTGGTCCCCCGCCGTGCCGCGCAGCGGGGTGTGGCCCTGAGAGTTTGTGAAAAAATCGCGCACCTACTGCGGACGCCCCTGGTCGCCACGGCTTACCATGGCGCCGGGGCCGGCGTTCGCGAAAGCTCGTCGCTGTGACCGGGTCCCGGAAGGAGGGGCCCTGTGAGGCAGCGCTCGGGCCGCCCGCGATGCCGTGCCGGGGATGGAGGGGGCGTGCGTTCCGGTACCATGGCACACGCCATGGAGCGGCGGCTGCTCATGCTGATCACCGAGGACTGGTACTTCTGGTCCCACCGCCGCCACCTCGCGCGCAGCGCGCTCGCGGCCGGCTGGGAGGTGGCGCTCGCCACCCGGGTCGGCGAGCTCGGCGAGCCGATCCGCGCCCTCGGCGTGCGGCTGCTGCCGATCGGCCTGCGCCGCGCACGGCGCGAGCCGCTCGGCGAGCTGGCCAGCATCGCCGAGCTGGCGCGGCTGATGCGCCGCGAGCGCCCGGGCGTGCTCCACAACGTCGGCGTCAAGCCGATGCTCTACGGCTCGTGGGCGGCGCGGCTGGCCGGGGTACGCCGGGTGGTCAACGCCCAGCCCGGGCTCGGCTACGTGTTCGCGGCGCCGGGGGTGCGCGCCGCCGTGCTGCGCGCCGCGATCGGCACCGCCTATCGCAGCGCCTGGGCCGGTGCCGGCACCCGGGTGATCTTCCAGAACCGCGCCAACCTCGAGCACTTCGTGGGCGCCGGGATGGTGGCGCGCGAGCGCGCGGTGCTGATCCCGGGCTGCGGCGCCGACCTCGAGGAGTTCGCCGCCCGCCCGCTGCCCGAGGGGCCGCCGGTGATCATGTACGCCGGCCGCCTGCTCCGGGACAAGGGCCTGGCCGAGCTCGCCGCGGCGGCCGCACGGCTGCGCGCCGATGGGATCCGCTGCCGGGTGGTGCTGGTCGGCCGGCCGGATCCGAGCAACCCCGAGTCGCTGCCCGAGGAGCAGTTGCGCGGCTGGGTCGAGTCGGGCCTGCTCGAGTGGTGGGGCTACCGCCGCGAGATGGCCGAGACGCTGGCCGCGGCGAGCATCGTGGTGCTGCCCTCCTACGCCGAGGGCCTGCCCAAGGTGCTGGTCGAGGCGGCCGCGGTGGGGCGTCCGATCGTGGCCAGCGACGTGCCCGGCTGCCGCGAGGTGGTGCGCCACGGCGCCAACGGCCTGCTGGTCCCGGCCCGCGATGCCGGCGCCCTGCACGCGGCGCTGCGCGCGCTCGCCGGCGACCGCGAGCGCTGCGCCGAGATGGGCCGGCGCGGGCGCGCCCTGGCCGAACGCGAGTTCTCCGCCGAGCGCCTCTCGGCGCAGACCGTGGCCCTCTACGAGTCGCTGCTCGAGGGCTGAGAGCCCCGACGACCGCACCGGGCAGCCCTCCTCGTAGCCCGGGCTC
>CAZRGU010000038.1:0-18332 GCA_964599705.1 uncultured Ectothiorhodospiraceae bacterium
CGGCTAGCCGAGCACCAGCCACACCCAGAGCAGCCCGAGGACCAGGGCCACCATGCTGGCGCTGCTCCAGGCCCGCGCGGCCGGCGCCCGGGCCCCGTAGGCGCCGGCCAGCCAGGCGCCGGTGGCGGCGAGCGCGCGCAGCGCGCGGGCCCGCAGCGCGCGGTCGGCGGCGGCCAGCGCCCCGCCCGCGGCGCCGAGCAGGCGCGGGGCGCCGCGCCGGTAGAGCCACTCGACGTCGAGGTTGACCGAGGGCAGCTCCGGGGGATAGAGGCCGCTGAGCTTGAGCCAGGCGAAGGCCAGCGCCGAGAAGAACAGCAGCTGGAGCTGGGCGATGACGTGGGTCGCGTCGTAGGGGCTGTACTCGAGCGCAAAGGGCAGCAGGGCGTAGAGCCCGGCCGGGAAGAACCCGATCAGCATCGACAGGGCCGCCGCGACCGCCATCGCCGCGAGCATGTTGCGCGGCGGGTCGGCGGCGCGGATCCCGGAGTCGTGGGCGAAGAAGGCGAAGAACGGGATCTTGATGCCGGCGTGGTGGAAGACGCCGGCCGAGGCGAACAGCAGCACCAGCCAGACCCCGGGGTAGCCCTGCTTGAGCGCCGCGCTCATGATCATCGACTTGCTGACGAAGCCGCTGAACAGCGGAAAGGCCGAGATCGAGGCCGCCCCGATCACGCACAGCGCCGCGGTGCGGGGCATGCTCCGGTAGAGGCCTCCGAGCTCGGAGCCGAGGATCCGCCCGGTCATGTGCATCACCGAGCCCATCGACATCATCAGCAGGCCCTTGAAGAGCACGTCGTTGAAGGCATGGGCGACGGCGCCGTTCAGCGCCAGGGCGCTGCCCAGCCCGATCCCGGTGACCATGAAGCCGAGCTGGTTGATCATGCTGTAGGCGAGCACCCGGCGCAGGTCGTTCTCGATCACCGCGTAGAAGATCGGGAAGGCGGTCATCAGCGCGCCGATGTAGACCAGCGGCTCGGCCCCGGGGAAGGCCCGGGCCAGGGCGTAGACCGCGGCCTTGGTGGTGAAGGCGCTCAGGAACACCGTCCCGGTCGGGGTCGCCTCGGGGTAGGCATCGGTGAGCCAGTTGTGGAGCAGCGGGAAGGCGCACTTGATGCCGAAGGCGAGGAAGATCAGCCAGCCGGCCAGCCCCCCGAGCCCGAGGTAGCCGAAGCCGATGTCGCCGGTCTCCTGGATCTGGACCAGGGCCCCGGCGAGCAGCAGCACCCCGGACAGGACCTGGATGATCAGGTAGCGCAGCCCGGCGGCGAGCGCGCGCTCACCGCCGCGCGCCCAGATCAGGAACACCGAGGTCAGCGCCATCAGCTCCCAGAACACGAACAGCGTGATCAGATCCCCGGCGAACACCGCGCCGAGGGCGCTGCCGGCGTAGCCGAGCGCGGCGGCGTGCTGGGCGCGGTCGCGGACCTGCAGCGCGAACAGGTTGCCGATGAAGGCGGCGATGTGGAACAGGTAGCCGAACAGCAGGCTGAGGCGGTCGATGCGTACCGGGGCGAGCTCGTAGCCGAGAAACGGCAGCCGCCAGGGCACCCCCGGGTCGGCGCCGAGCAGGGCGACGAGACCGAGCAGCGGCACGGCGAGCAGCATCACCCGCAGCGCCCGCTCGGTGAGCAGCGGGACGAGCAGCGCGGCGAGCAGGAACGGCAGGAAGGGGGGCACGATCACCGCTCGCGCTCCTCGTCGTAGTAGCGGCTCGAGCGCATCAGCAGCTTGCGCATCTCGCGGGCGATCAGCACCAGGAGCACGCAGGCGACGAAGCCGAACACCGCGTAGAAGCCCCACACGGCCTCCCAGGGGTGGGTGACGTGGCGCGGGTAGACGAGGTCGAGGCCGAGCAGCAGCATGCTGACCAGGAACAGGGCGCGCAGCACCCGGCGCACGTTCTCGGGCCGGTCGAGGAAGCGGGGCGGGTCGCGATCGCTCATCTTCGCCAGTCCTCCCTGCGGCGCCTCACGGCCCGAGGGCGCCGAGCATCAGCCGGTAGAAGGGCCCGGCGTTGAAGAACAGCAGCAGGGTGCCGAGCGCGGTGACCGCCAGCGCCGCGACGCTCGTCACCGGCCCCTCGCGCAGCCCGCCGTCCTCGCCCGCCGGCAGCGGCCGGAAGAAGGCGCGCAGCGGGATCGGCAGCAGGTAGGCCATGTTGAGCAGCGAGCTGGCGAGCAGCACCGCGAGCAGCCCGAGCTCGCCGCCCTCGAGCGTGCCGAGGGCCAGGAACCACTTGCTCCACATCCCGCCGAGCGGCGGCAGGCCGATGATCGAGAGGCTGGCGACCAGGAAGGCGGTCATGGTCACCGGCATCTGCCGGCCGATGCCGTCGAGCTGGCTGACCTCGCTCTTGTGGCTGGCCACCAGGATCGCCCCGGCGCAGAAGAACAGGGTGATCTTGGCGAAGGCGTGCATGACGATGTGCATCCCGGCCCCGATCAGCCCGGCCCGCTCGGCGAGCAGCGCGCCGAGGACGATGTAGGAGAGCTGGCTGACCGTCGAGTAGGCGAGCCTCAGCTTGAGGTTGTCCTGGCGCATCGCCACCAGCGAGGCAATGAGCACGGTGGCCGCGGCCAGCCAGGCCAGGGCGTGGGCGGCGGTGGTGCCGGTCAGCATTCCGGGGCCGAACACGTAGATCACCACCTTGAGGATCGAGAACACCCCGGCCTTGACCACCGCGACCGCGTGGAGCAGGGCGCTGACCGGGGTCGGGGCGACCATCGCCGCCGGCAGCCAGCGGTGCAGCGGCATCAGCGCCGCCTTGCCGATGCCGAGCGTGAACATCGCCAGCAGCACCGCGGCCCCGAGCGGCGAGACCCGTCCGGCGAGGATTCCGCCGGGGGTGAACTCGGTGGTCCCGGCGATCACCGCGGTGGCGATCACGGCCGGCAGGAGCAGCGCGAACGAGGTCCCGAGCAGCAGCCCGAGGTAGACCCGCCCGGCGCGCCGCGCGGCCTCGTCGCCGGCGTGGGTGACCAGCGGATAGGTGGCCAGGGTGAGGATCTCGTAGAACACGAACAGGGTGATCAGGTTGGCCGAGAAGGCGACCCCCATGGCCGCCGCGATCGAGACCGCGAAGCACACGTAGAAGCGGGTCTGGTGGCGCTCGCCGTGGCCGCGCATGTAGCCGATCGAGTACACCGAGGTGACCAGCCACAGGCCGCTGGCGACCAGCGCGAAGAGCATCCCGAGCGGCTCGGCGCGCAGCGCCAGCGGGGCTCCGGGGATGAGCGCCGCGACCACGGCCAGCGGCCGCTCGCCGGCCGCGACCACCGGCCACAGCCGCAGCACCTGCCAGAAGAGCAGCGCGGCCACCGTCAGGGTGCTCGCCTCGCGCAGGTTGGGGCGCCAGCCGGCCAGCCCGATGACGATGGCGCCGAGCGCCGGCAGCGCCAGGACCAGCACCAGGGTGGTCTCCGCGCTCACGGCGCCCCTCCGAGGAAGCCGCTGGCCACCGCCCGGCCGATGCCGGCGGTCAGCGAGGTCTCGAGGCCGAACCAGAAGTTGGCCGCGACCAGCACCCAGAGGGCGACGACCATCGCCGCCGGGGCCTCCACGGCGCGCGCCGCCCGCTCGCTGGCCGGGGCGCGGAAGTAGGCCGCCTCGATCACCCGGCCGAGGTAGATGCAGGCCATGAACGAGGTCGCCAGCACCAGCGCGGCCATCCACCAGCCGCCGCGCTCGAGCAGCGCGGCGACCAGGTACCACTTGCTGACGAAGCCGGCGGTGAGCGGCATCCCGGCGAGGCTCAGCGCGGCCAGGGTGAAGCCGGCCATGGTCCACGGCATGCGCCGCCCGAGCCCGGCCATGTCGGCGACCCGCACCGAGCCCACCCGGTAGTAGACGCAGCCCAGGGCCAGGAACAGCGCGCCCTTGATCAGCGCGTGGTTGAAGAGGTGGACGATCGCGGCGGTCAGCCCGGTCACCGAGAACAGCCCGATGCCGAGCGCGATGTAGCCCATCTGGGCGATGCTCGAGAAGGCCAGCAGCCGCTTGGCGTTGGGCTGGAAGATGGCCACCGCCGAGGCGAGGAGCGCCGCGGCCAGGCCGAGCGGCACCAGCACCTCGCCGATCCCCATCCGGGTGCCGGCCAGATCGGCGCCGAAGACCCCGAACAGGAACCGGATCAGCACGTAGGCGGCGACCTTGGTGCCGGTCGCGGCGACCATCGCCGAGACCGCCGAGGGCGCGTAGGCGTAGGCGTTGGGCAGCCAGGCGTGGAGCGGGAAGAGCGCCATCTTGAGCGCCAGCCCGACGACCAGGAAGCCGAGCGCGACGCGCGCCGCTCCGGTCCCGGCGACCGCCGGCAGGCGCGCGGCCAGGTCGGCCATGTTGAGCGTCCCGGTCAACCCGTAGGCGACCCCCAGCCCGATCAGGAAGAAGGTCCCGCCGATGGTGCCCATCACCAGGTAGCGGAAGGCGGCCAGCAGCGCCCGCCGATCGCGCCCGATGGCCACCAGCACGTAGGTCGACAGCGAGGTGATCTCGAGGAACACGAAGACGTTGAAGGCGTCGCCGGTCACGGTCATCCCGAGCAGGCCGGCCAGGGCCAGCATCCAGGCGGCGTAGAACAGGTAGAGGCGGCTCGGGCGGATCTCGCGCGCGGCGCTCGCTGCCGCGAACGGCAGGATCACGGTCGACAGCCCGCTGACCAGCACCAGCACCAGGGCGTTGAGGGCATCGACCCGGTACTCGATGCCCCACGGCGCCGCCCAGCCGCCGAGCGCGTAGCTCAGCGTTCCTCCGGCCAGCACCCGGGCGAGCAGGGTGGCGGCGATCAGCAGCGCCAGCGTGCTGACCGCCTGGGCGATCGCCCAGGCCACGCGCGCCCGCGCGACCAGCACGCAGGCCGGCGCGGCCATCAGCGGCAGCACCACCTGCAGCGCCGGCAGGTGCTCGATCACGGGGCTAGCCAGCATCGCTCACCGATGCGCGAAGCGAGGGCGTCGAGCCGCCGCTGTGGCGGGGTGCACGGACCGGAGGGCGGCGAAGGCGTCGCCGACACTCCGGCGAGCCGCCGGGAGGGAGCACGCCCCGTCAGGGCGCGCGGATCGGCGGCCGCAGCCGTGGATTGGTGCGCGATGCAGGCTGGCGATGGGCGGCTCTCCCTATCCGTCCTGGCTCTCGATCTGGTCTTCCTCGAGGGTCCCGTAGGCGGCATGAATGCGCACCGCGAGCGCCAGGGCCAGCGCGGTGGTCGCCACGCCGACCACGATCGCGGTGAGGATCAGCACGTGGGGCAGGGGGTTGGCGTAGTTGCTCACCCCGGGGGCGAGGATCGGCGCGCTCGCCCCGGGGCGGGCGCCGAGGCTGATGTAGAAGATGAACACCGAGGTCTGGAAGAGGTTGAGCCCGACCACCTTGCGCACCAGGTGGCGCCCGGCCATCGCCAGGTAGAGACCGGTCATCATCAGCGCGATGACGATCCAGTAGTTGTAGGCGCCGAGGATGGCCGCGATGACCTCGCCCATGGCCCTAGCGATCCGTGAACGAGACGAACAGCAGCAGCATCACCGCGGCGACCGTCAACCCGACCCCGATCTCGACCAGCACCACGCCGAGCTCCTGGCCGTGCACCGGGTCGGCGGCCAGCACCCCGTAGTCGAGGTAGTTGCCGCCGGCGAGCAGCCCGGCCACCCCGACCCCGGCGAAGATCAGCACCCCGAGCGCGGCCAGCGAGCGCAGCAGCGCATGCGGGAAGACCCGCTGCAGCGCGCCGCTGCCGAAGACCAGCCCGTAGAGGATCCCGCCGGCACCGAAGATCACCCCGGCCTGGAAGCCGCCGCCGGGGCTGAGCTCGCCGTGGAACTGCACGTAGAGGGCGAAGAGCAGGATGAACGGCATCATCAGCTTGGCCGCCACCCGCAGGATGATGTGGTGCTCCACCGGCTAGCTCCTCGACGGGCGCCGGCGCCGGCGCGAGCGCCCGAGCAGCGCCAGCACGCCGATTCCGGCGGTGAAGATCACGGTGGTCTCGCCCAGGGTGTCGTAGCCGCGGTAGCTGGCCAGCACCGAGGTGACCACGTTGGGGATCCCGGTCTCGGGCAGCGAGCGGGCCAGGTAGTCGGGGGCCACGTGCTGGAAGGCCGGGGCCTGCGGGTCGCCGAAGGCCGGGAAGTCGGCCAGCCCCCAGGCCAGCGCCAGCCCGGTGGCCACGACCAGCAGCAGCGGTCCGGGCGCCAGCACCGGGCGCTCGCGCTCGGCCGGGCCGACGATGCCGAGGGTGGCGAGCATCAGGATGGTCGAGATCCCGGCCCCCACCGAGGCCTCGGTGAAGGCCACGTCGACCGCGTCGAGGACCACGAACAGCGCCGCCGAGACCAGGCTGTAGATCCCGAACAGCATCACCACCGCGAACAGATCGCGCAGCCGCGCCGCGGCGATGCCGAGCGCCACCAGGAAGGCGAGCAGGGTGATGTCGATCAGCGCGTCGATGGCGGCGGCTCCTCGCCGGGGGCGGGGCGGGTCAGCGGCTCGAGGCGCCCGTGCAGCGCGGCGCGGGCCAGGGCGTGGGTGGCCACCGGGCTGGTCACCAGGATGAAGAGCACGATGATCGCCAGCTTGACCGTGACCAGCCCGAGGCCGGCCTGCAGGGCCAGGCCGAGGGCCACCAGCCAGGTCGCCAGGGTGTCGACGATCCCGGCCGCGTGCATCCGGCTGTAGAAGTCGGGCAGGCGCAGCAGGCCGATGCCACCGGTGAGGAGCAGCAGCGAGCCGCCCCCCAGCGCCAGCCAGCTCAGCACCTCGGCGAGCAGGCTCACGGCGCCCGCTCCCGGTCGCGCGCGGCGCTCGCCGCGCCGAGCCGCCCGTACTCGAGGAACTTGAGCACCGCCAGGGTGCCGACGAAGTTGATCAGGGCGTAGACCAGCGAGATGTCGAGGAACTCGGGGCGCCCGCTGAGGAAGCCGTGCACCCCGATCAGCAGCACGGTCTGGGTGCCGAAGCTGTTGATCGCCAGGACCCGGTCGTAGATGGTCGGCCCGCGCAGTCCCCGCACCAGGGTCAGCGCCATGGTCACCAGCAGCGCCAGGGCGGCGAGGGCGACCATCAGCCGGTCCGCTCCAGGGCCTGCACCCGCCGGTCCATCTCGCCGCCGGCCAGCTCCTCGGCCCCCTCGCGGCTCAGCGCGTGGACCAGCACCTCGGCCTCCGAGAGCTTCACCGACACCGTCCCCGGGGTCAGGGTGATCGAGTTGGCGTACAGGGTGCGGCCGAGATCGGTGCGCTGGCCCGGGACGAGGCGCACCATGCGCGGCGCGATCGGCAGGCTCGGCGCGAGGATCCGGCGCGCCACGTCGAGGTTGGCACGCGCGATCTCGCCGGCCAGCCAGACCCCGTAGGCCAGGGTGCGCCCGAGGCGCAGGTGGAGCGGATGGCCCTCGTGGTCGATCGCGTCCATGCGCGCCGCGACCACCAGCACCAGCCCGACCGAGGCGAGCGCGAAGAGCAGCATCAGCGGCGTGTAGACGCCCGAGAGCAGGAGCCAGAGCGCGAGCAGGGCTGCGCCCAGGCTGGCGGCATGCAGCAACTCTCCTCTCCCCAGACCGCGCGCCAACCGGCAACGGCACGCTAGGATAGCGGAACTGGCCGGCCCCCCCAAGGCGGTGTGCTGCGGCGCGCCGCCGGGGCGGGGCCGGCTGCCGGGCCGGGTCGGGGTGGCGAGAGCGGAACCGGGATGGGAGCGGGCGATCAGAGCCGTGGCCAGCGGCGCCAGCCGGCGCCGGTGCGGGTGCTGCCGGCGCCGCTGGCCGACCAGATCGCGGCCGGCGAGGTCATCGAGCGTCCCGCCTCGGTGCTCAAGGAGCTGGTCGAGAACAGCCTCGACGCCGGGGCCGGCAGCGTGCGGGTCGAGGCCGAGGGCGGCGGGGTCGCGCTGCTGCGGGTGCGCGACGACGGCTGCGGGATCGCGGCCGCCGACCTGGCGCGGGCCCTCGAGCGACACGCGACCAGCAAGATCGCCAGCCTCGCCGATCTCGAGCGGGTGCGCACCATGGGCTTTCGCGGCGAGGCGCTGCCGAGCATCGCCTCGGTCTCGCGCCTCGAGCTGACGAGCTGCGCGGCCGGCAGCGGGCAGGCCGCCCGGCTGCGGGTCGAGGGCGGGGTGGTGGGTGGCGCGCCCGAGCCGGTCGCCCACCCGCCCGGGACCACGGTCACGGTGCGCGACCTGTTCTTCAACACCCCGGCACGGCGCAAGTTCCTGCGCACCGAGCGCACCGAGCTGCGCCACCTCGAGGCCTGCCTGCGCCGCCTGGCGCTGGCCGACTTCGCGGTCTCGCTGCGCCTCGAGCACGGCGGGCGAACGCTCCTTGAGCTGCCCGCGGCCCGCGCCCCGGCGGCCCGCGAGCGCCGTGTCGCGCGGGTCTGCGGCACGGCCTTCCTGAAGGCGGCGCTCGGCGTCGACTTCGAGGCCGAGGGGCTGCGGGTCCACGGCTGGCTGGCCGGGCCGGCGCTGCACCGCGCCCAGGCCGACGGCCAGCACTTCTACGTCAACGGGCGGATGGTGCGCGACAGCCTGGCCCGCCACGCGGTGCGCCAGGCCTACGCCGATCTGCTGCCCGCCGGGCGCCACCCCCTCTACCTGCTGTTCCTCGAGATCGACCCGCAGGCCGTCGACGTCAACGTCCACCCGGCCAAGCACGAGGTGCGCTTCCGCGAGGCCCGCCTGGTCCACGACTTCCTGCACCGCAGCCTGCGCCGGGCGCTCGCCGAGACCGTCGCCCTGCCCGGGCTCGAGGCGCCCCTCGAGGGGCTGCCCGCTCCGGGTCCGGCGGCCCCGCCCGGGTCACGCCCCGGCCCCGGCGAGGTGCGCGAGCAGCTCGCCGCCTACGGTGCGCTCCATCCCCCGGCCCGCGCCCGCGCGCCTTCGGCCGGTGGCGGGCGCAGCGGCTGGCGCTTCCTGGCCCGCTGCCACGGCGATCTGGCCCTGCTCGAGCGCGACGGCGTGCCGCGGGTGCTCGCGCTGGGCGCGGCGCTCGTCTGGCGGGCCCGCCGGCGCCTCGAGCGGGCGCTGGCCGGGGGCGGCGAGGTGGCCCGCCGTCCGCTGCTGGTGCCGCTCGCCATCGAGGTCGGCGAGGGCGAGGCCGAGGCCGCCGAGGCGGCCGCCGAGCCGCTCGCGCGGCTCGGCGTCGAGCTTCGCCGGGTCGCCCCCGCGGTGCTCTCGCTGCGCCGCGTCCCGGCGCCGCTCGCCGAGGTACCGGGCGAGGCGCTCGCCCGGGCGCTGATCGCGCCGCTCGCGGCCGGGAGCGGGGAGGAGGCGCTGCTCGAGGCGCTCGCCGGAGCGGCCGCCGAGGCCGCCCCGGGGCTCGAGGGCGAGCGGGTCCAGGCCCTGCTCGAGGAGCTCGAGGCGCTCGGCGCGGGGCGCGCCGAGCGCCTCTGGACCGACCTGTCGCGTGCCGATCTCGAGCGCCTGCTCGGGCGTGGCCGCTGATGGGCGGGAGCGGCGCGCCGCTCGTCCTGCTGATGGGGCCGACCGCGGCCGGCAAGACCGCGCTGGCCGTGGCGCTCGCCGAGAGCGGGCGCTACGAGATCGTCAGCGTCGACTCGGCGATGGTCTACCGCGGGCTCGACATCGGCACCGGCAAGCCGCCTGCCGAGGTCCTGGCCCGCGCCCCGCACTGGCTGATCGACATCCGCGATCCCGAGCAGCGCTACTCGGCCGCCGAGTTCCGCAGCGACGCGCTGGCCGCGATCGCCGCGATCCGCGCCCGCGGCCGGGTGCCGCTGCTGGTCGGCGGTACCGGGCTGTACTTCCGGGCGCTGCGCGAGGGGCTGAGCGAGCTGCCCGCCGCCGATCCGGCGCTGCGCGCGCGCCTGGCCGCCGAGGCGCGCGCCGAGGGCTGGGCGGCGCTGCACCGGCGCCTCGCCGCCCTCGACCCGGAGGCGGCACGGCGCATCCACCCCAACGACCCGCAGCGCATCCAGCGCGCCCTCGAGGTCTGCGAGCTCAGCGGCCGCCCGCTCTCGGCGCTGTGGCGCGAGCGGGCGCGCCGGCCGTTCCCCGGGGCGACCTGCACCATCGTCCTCGAGCCCGCCGAGCGGGGCTGGCTGCACCGCAGAATCGAGCAGCGCTTCGACGCCATGCTCGCCGCCGGGCTCATCGAGGAGGTCCGCGCCCTGCGCGCCCGCCCGGGCATGCACGCCGGGCGGGCCTCGATGCGCGCGGTCGGCTACCGCCAGGTCTGGCAGCACCTCGAGGGGGCGTTCGGCGAGCGCGAGATGCGCGCCCGGGCCATCGCCGCGACCCGCCAGCTCGCCCGCCGCCAGCTCACCTGGCTGCGCGCCGAGCCGGTCGACGCGCGCCTCGACTGCGCCCGCCCCGACCTGGTCGCGGCGCTGGGCGAGCGCCTCGCGCGCCTCGAGCGGCGCTCCTGATGCGCTGCGCCCCGGCCCTCGCCAGTTGGTTTATACTCCACGGCCGACAGCCCCGGCTGGCGGCGGCTGCCTGCGCCGTGGCGCGCAGGCCGGCGCCGCAGGCGTCGTCAGACTTGGGGGAGGGTGATCGATCAAGGCCGGGCCTCGGATGGCGCGGCGCACTACAGCGGGCCGGATTCCCAGCGGGAACAACAACAACCCGAGACGGAGACAGAGCATGAGCAAGGGGCAGTCGCTTCAGGATCCTTTCCTCAACGCGCTCAGGAAGGAGCGCGTGCCGGTTTCCATCTTCCTCGTCAACGGCATCAAGCTCCAGGGACAGATCGAGTCGTTCGACCAGTTCGTGGTGCTGCTGCGCAACTCGGTCAGCCAGATGGTCTACAAGCACGCCATCTCGACGGTGGTGCCGTCGCGCAACGTCAAGCTGCCCCGCGCCGAGGAGGGTGGCACCACGGAGGGCGGCAATCGCTAGCCGGGACCCAGCGACCCGCGGCCGGCGTGCCTGACGGCGAGGTGCGCGCGGGCGCCGAGCGCGCCGTGCTGGTGCGCCTCGAGCTGCCCGGCGAGGCCGGCGATCTGGGCGAGTTCCGGGCCCTGGCCCTGTCGGCCGGGGTCGAGCCGCTGGCCACCGTGCGCGGGCGGCTGCGCCGCCCCGACCCGCGCCACTTCCTGAGCCTCGGCAAGGTCGAGGAGCTGGCCGCCTGCGTGCGCGAGCACGCCGCCGAGGTGGTGCTCGTCGATCACCCGCTCAGCCCGGCCCAGGAGCGCAACCTCGAGCGCCTGCTCGAGTGCCGGGTCCTCGACCGGGTGGCGCTGATCCTCGACATCTTCGCCCAGCGCGCCAGCACCTTCGAGGGCAAGCTCCAGGTCGAGCTCGCCCAGCTGCGCCACCTCTCGACCCGCCTGGTGCGCGGCTGGACCCACCTCGAGCGCCAGAAGGGCGGCATCGGCCTGCGCGGTCCGGGCGAGAAGCAGCTCGAGACCGACCGGCGCCTGATCGCCGAGCGCATCCGGCGCATCGACGAGCGCCTCGAGCGGGTCCGTGCCCGGCGCGATCTCAGCCGCCGGGCCCGCGACCGCGCCGCGGCCCCGGTGGTCGCCCTGGTCGGCTACACCAACGCCGGCAAGTCGACGCTGTTCAACGCCCTGACCGGGGCCCGGGTCGAGTGTGCCGACCGGCTGTTCGCGACCCTCGACCCGACCCTGCGCCGCCTCGAGCTGCCCGGCGGCCCCGACGCGATCCTCGCCGACACCGTCGGCTTCATCCGCCACCTGCCCCACGAGCTGGTGGCCGCCTTCCGGGCGACCCTCGAGGAGGTGCGCCGGGCGCGCCTGGTGCTGCACGTGATCGACGCGGCGAGCCCCGAGCGGGCCGCCCGCGAGCGCCAGGTCGAGGCGGTGCTCGAGGAGATCGAGGCGGCCGCGGTGCCGCGCATCGACGTCTGGAACAAGATCGATCGGCTGGCCGAGGGGCCTCCCGGGGGCTGTGCCCTGCGCCCGGTCGGGGCCCGCCCGCGGGTGCAGGTCTCGGCGCGCACCGGGGCCGGGCTCGAGGCGCTGCGCCGCCTGATCGCCGCGACCCTGCGCCAGGGGCTGGTCTGCCGCCACCTGCACCTGCCGGCCAGCGCCGGGCGGGCGCGGGCGCGCCTGCACGCGCTCGGCGCGGTGCTCGCCGAGCAGCCGAGCGCCGAGGGCGGCTGGCGGATGACCATCGAGATCGGCCGCTCGGTGCTCGCCGATCTGGCCCGCCAGGAGGGGCTCGACGCCTGGCTCGAGGAGCCGGGCGCGGAGCCGGCCGAGCCGGTTCGCGTTGCCGAGGCAGGGCATTAGCGGCTACATTCCCTAGTTCGCCCGCGCGCGGCGCGGGCGCGTGACGACAACGGAGCATGAGGCATGGCCTGGAACCAACCCGGCGGCAACGGCGGGCAGGACCCGTGGGGTAGCCGCGGCGGCCAGCAGGGCCCCCCCGATCTCGACGAGGTGCTGCGCAAGCTGCGCGCCCAGTGGCAGCGGCTGTTCGGTGGCGGCGGCGGGGGCGGCGGCGCTCGATCGGGCGGCGGTGGCGGGTTCTCGCTCGGCAGTGGCGGTCGGATCGGCATCGGGGTGATCCTGATCGCGGCCCTCGGGGTGTGGGCGATCTCGGGTGTCTACATCATCGACCCGGCCGAGAAGGGGGTGGTGCTGCGCTTCGGCAAGTACGTGCGTACCGCCGATCCGGGGCCGCACTGGGCACCACGGTTCATCGAGAGCGTCGAGCAGGTCAACGTCGAGCAGATCCGCAACGCCGAGATCGGCTTTCGCAGCGCCGGGGGCAGCAAGGGGGTGGTGCCCCACGAGTCGCTGATGCTGACCGGCGACGAGAACATCGTCGACCTCAAGTTCGCGGTCCAGTACCGGATCAAGGACGCCGCCGACTACCTGTTCAACGTCTACGACCCCGACCTCACCCTGCGCCAGGCCACCGAGAGCGCGGTGCGCGAGATCGTCGGGCGCAGCACCATGGACTACGTGCTGACCACCGGGCGCGACGCGGTCGCCGACGAGGCCCGGCGCCTGATCCAGGAGGTCCTCGACCGCTACCGCAGCGGGCTGCAGGTGACCAGCGTCAACATGCAGGACGCCCAGCCCCCGGCCCAGGTCCAGGAGGCCTTCTTCGACGCGGTCAAGGCGCGCGAGGATCAGGTCCGGATCGTCAACGAGGCGATGGCCTTCAAGGCCGACGTGGTCCCCAAGGCGCGCGGCGAGGCCAACGCCATTCTGCAGCGCGCCGAGGCCTACCGGGCCCGGGTGGTGGCCGAGGCCGAGGGTGATGCGGCCCGCTTCCTCAAGGTGCTCGGCGAGTACCGCAAGGCCCCGGAGGTGACCCGCCAGCGCCTCTACCTCGAGACCCTGGAGTCGATGCTGGCCAACGCCAGCAAGGTCCTGATCGACCTCAAGAGCGGCAACAACCTCATCTATCTGCCGATCGACCGGCTGCTCGGGGCACGCGCCGGCGAGGCCGGCCGGCCGGCCTCGCCGGAGCCGGGCGTCGGCGCGGTGCGCCGCGGGGTCGGGTTCGACGACCGGCGCCGCTCGCGCCAGTCACTCGGCGGGAGGACACGCTGATGCAGGCCAAGGCACTCGGGTTACTGGCGGGCGGCGCGCTGCTGCTCGCGGCGATGTCGGTGTTCACCATCGATCAGCGCGAGACCGCCATCAAGCTGCAGCTCGGCGAGATTCGCCAGGCCTACAAGGAGCCGGGGCTGTACTTCAAGCTGCCGCTGTTCCAGAACGTGATCAAGTTCGATGCCCGGATCCAGAACCTGGATGCCGAGCCGGCGCTGTACCTGACCAGCGAGAAGAAGAACCTCAAGGTCGACTCGTTCGTCAAGTGGCGGATCGCCGACCCGGCGAACTACTACACGGCCACCGGCGGCAACGCGCTGCGCGCCGCCGACCGGCTCTCGGTGGTCATCCAGAAGCGCATGAAGGACGAGTTCGGCAAGCGCACCATCCGCCAGGTGGTCTCCGGCCAGCGCGCCGAGCTGATGCAGAAGCTCACCCTCGCCGCCCAGACCGAGGCCAAGCAGCTCGGCGTCGAGATCGTCGACGTGCGCCTCAAGCGCATCGACCTGCCCGAGCAGGTCAGCCAGTCGGTCTACCAGCGGATGTCGGCCGAGCGCACCAAGGTGGCCAAGAAGTTCCGCTCCGAGGGCGAGGAGAAGGCCCGCCTGATCCGGGCCGAGGCCGACCGCGAGCAAGAGGTGATCCTCGCCGAGGCCGAGCGGGACGGGCAGAAGATCCGTGGCGAGGGCGACGCCCGGGCCACCGAGATCTACGCCGAGGCGTTCGGGCAGGACGAGGAGTTCTTCTCGCTGTACCGCAGCCTCAAGGCCTATCGCGACACCTTCCGCAGCTCCTCCGACGTGCTCATTCTCGAGCCGGGCACCGAGTTCTTCCGCTACTTCAAGGACTCGCGAGGCGGGCGCTGAGGACGCCCACCCGGGGCAGCGGGGATGTGGCACGAGCTGCTCGTCGCCGTTGCCCTGATCCTGGTCATCGAGGGCGTGATGCCGTTTCTCTACCCCCAGGCGCTGCGTCGCGCCCTGCTGCTGGCCGCGCAGATGAGCGACTCGACGCTGCGCTTCTGCGGGCTCACGGCGATGGTGCTCGGGGTGCTGCTGCTCTACGTCGTCAATCGTTGAGCGCGGCGCGGCGCGCGTGAGGATCGGCATGCCCATGCCCGGTGATCGCTGGCTGCTGCCCGAGGGCATCGAGGAGGTCACGCCGGCCCGGGCCGAGCGCCTCGAGCGGGCGCGGCGCCGGGTGCTCGACCTGTTCGCGGCCTGGGGCTACCGGCTGGTGATGCCGCCGTTCGTCGAGTTCCTCGACTCGCTGCTGACCGGCACCGGCAGCGACCTCGACCTGCAGACCTTCAAGCTGATCGACCAGATCTCCGGGCGGCTGCTCGGGGTGCGCGCCGACATGACCCCCCAGGTGGCGCGGATCGACGCCCGCCACCTCGCCGGCGAGGCCCCGGCACGGCTCTGCTATCTCGGCACCGTGCTGCGCGCGCTGCCCGAGGAGAGCGCCGGGTCGCGCAGCCCGGTGCAGCTCGGTGCCGAGCTGTTCGGCCACGGCGGGGTCGAGAGCGACTGCGAGATCGCCTGGCTGATGGTCGAGACCCTGGCCGCGCTCGGCATCGCGCCGATCCACCTCGATGTGGGCCACGTCGGGGTGTTCCGGGCGCTGGTCGCGGCCGCCGGCCTCGACGGGCGCGACGAGGAGCGCCTCCACGAGGCCCTCCAGCGCAAGGCGCACGCCGAGATCCGCGCCCACCTCGAGGCCATCGCCTGTCCCGCGGAGCCGGCCGCGGGGCTCGCCGCGCTGGCCGGGCTGCACGGCGGGGTCGAGGTGCTCGCCGAGGCGCGCTCGAGGCTGGTGCCCTGCGCGCCGGCCGTCGCGGAGCCGCTCGCCACCCTCGAGGCGCTGGTCGCGGCGCTCGCGGCGCGCGCCCCGCAGGCGCGGCTGCACCTTGACCTGGCCGAGCTGCGCGGCTACCGCTACCACACCGGGGTGGTGTTCGCCGCCTTCACCCCGGGGCACGGGCGCGAGATCGCCCGCGGCGGGCGCTACGACGAGGTCGGGATGGTCTTCGGGCGGGCCCGCCCGGCGACCGGCTTCAGCGCCGATCTCAAGACCCTGGTCGCGCTCGCCGGGGACGAGCCGCGGGCGTCGGACGGCGCGGTGCTCGCCCCGTGGGGGGAGGCGCCGGGGCTCCACCGGGCCGTGGCGCGGCTGCGCGCGGCCGGGCGGCGGGTGCTCTTCGCGCTGCCCGGCGCCGAGAGCGAGGACTGCGAGCACGAGCTCGCCTGCGACGAGCGGGGTGAGTGGACGGTGCGCCGGCGCCGGCCGGCCTCGCCAGGGAGGCAGTGATGGCACGGACGGTGGTGGTGATCGGCACCCAGTGGGGCGACGAGGGCAAGGGCAAGGTGGTCGACCTGCTCACCGACGGTGTCACCGCGGTGGTGCGCTTCCAGGGCGGCCACAACGCCGGGCACACCCTGGTCATCGGCGCCACCAGGACGGTGCTGCACCTGGTGCCCTCGGGGATCATGCGCCCCGGCATCGAGTGCCTGATCGGGCACGGCGTGGTGGTCGCGCCCGGCGCCCTGGTCGAGGAGATCCGCACCCTCGAGGCCGCCGGGGTGCCGGTGCGCGAGCGGCTGCGGATGAGCCCCGCCTGCCCGCTGATCCTGCCCTCGCACATCGCCCTCGACCAGGCCCGCGAGGCGGCCCGCGGCAGCGATGCGATCGGGACGACCGGGCGCGGCATCGGGCCGGCCTACGAGGACCGCAGCGCGCGGCGCGCGCTGCGCGCCGTCGACCTGCTCGAGCCGGGCGCGGCCGAGGAACGCATCGGCGCGCTGGTCGAGATGCACAACTTCGTCCTCGAGCGCTACTACGGGGCAGAGACCCTCGACCCGGGGGCGGTGCGCGAGGAGGTGCTGGCCGCCGCCGAGGTGCTGGCGCCGCTGATCGCCGACGTCGCCGGGCGCCTTCACGCCATCCACGCCGGCGGCGGGCGGATCCTGCTCGAGGGTGCCCAGGGCACGCTGCTCGACGTCGACCAGGGCACCTTCCCGTTCGTGACCTCCTCGAGCACCACCGCGGGCGGGGCGGCGACCGGCAGCGGGCTCGGTCCGCGCGCCATCGACTACGTGCTCGGGGTGGTCAAGGCCTACACCACCCGCGTCGGTGGCGGGCCGTTCCCGACCGAGCTCGGCGACACCGTCGGCCGGCGCCTGGCCGACCGCGGCAGGGAGTTCGGTGCGACCACCGGGCGGCCCCGGCGCTGCGGCTGGCTCGATGCCGTCGGGCTGCGCCGCGCCGTGGCGGTGAACTCGGTCTCGGGGCTGTGCGTGACCAAGCTCGACGTCCTCGACGGCCTCGATCCGGTGCGCATCTGCGTCGCCTACGAGCTCGACGGCGAGCGCCTCGAGGTGCCGCCGGTCGGCGCCCGGGCGCTGGCCCGCTGCCGGCCGGTCTACGAGGAGCTGCCGGGCTGGCGCGAGTCGACCGCCGGGCTGACCGATCTCGCCGCCCTGCCGGCCCGGGCGCGCGCCTACCTCGACCGGGTCGTCGAGCTGGTCGGGGCCCCGCTGCACATCATCTCGACCGGTCCCGAGCGCGACGAGACGATCCTCATCGAGCACCCCTTCGGCTAGCCCGCATATCTCACCGATGCACGAAGCGAGGGCGTCGAGACGCTGTCCTGGCAGGGCGCACGGACCGGAAGGCGGCGAAGGCGTAGCCGACACTACGTCGAGCCGCCTGGAGGGAGTACGTCCTGCCAGGACAGATGGATCGGCGGCCGCAGCCGTGGATCGGTGAGATATGCGGGCTAGGATCGCTGCCATGGAGCACGTCCGCCTCGGCCGCACCGGGCTGCGCGTCTCGCGGGCCTGCCTGGGAACCATGACCTTCGGGCTGCAGGTCGACGAGGCGAGCGCCTTCGCGATCCTCGATCGGGCCGCCGAGGCCGGCATCGACTTCATCGACACCGCCGACGTCTACCCGCTCGGGGCGCCGCCCGAGCTCGCCGGGCGCACCGAGGAGATCCTCGGGCGCTGGCTGGCCGGACGGCGCCACCGGTTCGTGATCGCCACCAAGGTCGGTGGCGTGATGGGGCCGGCACCCTGGGACCGGGGGCTTTCGCGGCGCCACGTGATCGCTGCCGCCGAGGCCTCGCTGGCCCGTCTCGGGACCGACTACCTCGACCTCTACCAGGTGCACCACGCCGATCCCGACACCCCGATCGAGGAGACCCTCGAGGCCCTCGACGACCTGGTGCGCGCCGGCAAGGTCCGCTACACGGGGATCTCCAACCACCCGGCCTGGCAGGTGGCCCGCGCGCTCGGGATCAGCGAGCGGCGGGCCCTGGCGCGCTTTGCCTGCGTGCAGCCGCGCTACAGCCTGCTGTTCCGCGAGATGGAGCGCGAGCTGTTCCCGCTGTGCGCGGCCGAGGGGCTCGCCGTGATCGCCTACAACCCGCTCGCCGGCGGCCTGCTGAGCGGCAAGCACGTCCCCGGCGCAGCGCCCGCCGAGGGCACCCGCTTCAGCGCCCTGCGCGAGGCCAGCGAGCGCTACCGGGAGCGCTACTGGCACCAGCGCGAGTTCGCGACCGTGGCCGCGCTCGGCGAGCGGGCCGCACGCGCCGGCCTGTCGCTGGCCGCGCTGGCCGTCGCCTGGGTGTGCGCCAACCCGGTGGTCACCGCCCCGATCCTCGGGGCCAGCCGCCCCGAGCAGCTCGAGGAGACGATCGCGGCCTGCGAGCTCGCCCTCGACCCGGCCCTCAAGGCCGAGCTCGACGAGCTGACCGCCGAGTACCGCCGCGGCGACGCGCCGCGCTGAGGGAGGCTTGCTGGGGAGGTGGTGGTCCCGCGCCTTGGCGGGCGGTGAGGCAGGCCCCGGAGCGAC
>CAZRGU010000039.1:0-18000 GCA_964599705.1 uncultured Ectothiorhodospiraceae bacterium
CGTGGGATCAACGTCGTTGCTTGGCCGTTGCAATCAACGGCTGAGTCCATGTTCGATGAAGGTTGGTGTAGAAACCGCCTGCCTGCTGTGGACGCCCCGGGTCGCCCAGGTACGCCCTCGTGACGGCGGGCGATATCGCTCTGAGCGCCGCGCCCGGCTCGCCGCTCAGCCGCTCAGCGGGCCGCGGATCTCGCCGTCCTCGTCGAGCTCGGGGTAGGGCAGGGCGCGGCGCCGGCAGTACTCGGCGATGCGCGGGTGGGCCCACTCGAACAGCAACCGCTGGTAGCGCTCGGGGTCGAGCCGGGGGCGGCGGTAGAGGCCGGCGCGCCGGCGCTGGCGCTCGGCCTCGAAGAGCAGGACGGCGGCGGCCACCGAGACGTTGAGCGACTCGACCAGCCCGTGGATCGGGATCGCGACCTCGCCGTCGGCGGCGGCCAGCGCCGCGCCGCTCAGCCCCTCGAGCTCGGCGCCGAGCAGGAAGGCCACCGGAACGGTGTAGTCGAGCTCGCGGAAGTCGCGGGCCCGCGGCGAGCGGTGGGCGGCCAGCACCCGCAGGCCCTGCCCGCGCAGCGCGGCGAGCGCCTCGGCGAGGCTCGCGTGGCGGCGCACGCGCACCCAGCGGGCGCTGCCCCCGGCGGTCAGGTGGTGCAGGGCGAGGCGCGGCTCGGGCCACACCGCGTGGGCCTCGAGGCAGCCGACCGCGTCGCAGGTGCGCACGATCGCCGAGAGGTTGTGCGGCTTGTGGACGTTGTCGAGCAGCACCGTGAGGTCGGGCTGGCGGCGGTCGAGGGCCGCGCGCAGGCGGCGGAAGCGTTGCGGGGTCATGCGCGTGTCCGGCCAGGCGGGACCCGGGGGTAGCTATTGTAGGGTGAAGGGGGGCGGGACCGATGGGCCGGTGAGCGCAGCCGCGGGGGAGCGGGCGATTCAGGCCCGTGCCGGTGCCCGCGGTGCTCGGCCCCGGGCAACGACAGGAAGGGAACCTCCCCCGATGGCGCCGCGCGGGGCGGCGCGCGACAATACCGCGATGAACGACGATCCCTTGTATCGCGAGGCCCTGGCGCGCTTCCACGAGGCCTTCGAGCGGGCCCGCGCGGCCGGGATCCGCGAGCCCGAGGCGATGACCCTGGCCAGCGCCGACGGCGATGGGCGACCCTCGGCGCGGGTGATGCTCCTCAAGGGCGCCGATGCGCGCGGCTTCGTCTTCTACACCAACCAGGACAGCCGCAAGGGCGAGCAGATCGCCGCCAACCCCTGGGTGGCGCTGTGCCTGTACTGGCCGGAGCTGATGGAGCAGGTGCGCATCGAGGGGCGCGCCGAGCCGGTCAGCGCCGCCGAGGCCGACGCCTACTGGAAGACCCGCCCGCGAAGAAGCCAGATCGGGGCCTGGGCCTCGCGCCAGTCGCGCCCCGGCGGCGGGCCGCGCGCCCTCGAGGAGCGGATCCGGGCCGTCGAGCGGCGCTTCGACGGGCAGCCGGTGCCGCGCCCGCCCTACTGGTCGGGCTACCGGGTGCGCCCGGAGTGGATCGAGTTCTGGCAGGGCGGGGCCTACGAGCACCGCATCCACCGCCGCCAGTGCTACCGGCTGGCCGGGGAGGGCTGGGTGCGCGAGGAGCTCGACCCGTGAGCGTCGTCCAGCGCGCCCTCGAGGTCGCCACCCGCGGGCGCGGCAGCTACGAGCTGACCGGCGAGGTTCAGCGGGTGGTCGCCGAGAGCGGCATCGCGCGCGGCCTCTGCCAGGTCTTCTGCCACCACACCAGCGCCTCGTTGATGCTCTGCGAGAACGCCGACCCGGACGTGCGCCGCGATCTGGAGGCCTTCATGGCCCGCCTCGCCCCGGACGGCGACCCGCTCTTTCGCCACACCCTCGAGGGGCCCGACGACATGCCCGCGCACGTGCGCAGCGTGCTCACCACCAGCACCCTCTCGCTGCCGGTCGACGCCGGGCGCTGTCGGCTCGGCACCTGGCAGGGGATCTACCTGTGGGAGCACCGGCGTGGCGCCCAGCAGCGCCGGCTCACGGTCACGGTCCTCGGCGAATGAGGCCCGGGGCGGGGCGGGCGGTGCTGGTCACCGGCTGCTCGAGCGGGATCGGGCGCTGCGCGGCGCGGGTCCTGCGCGAGCGCGGCTACCGGGTGGTGGCCAGCGCCCGGGGCGAGCGCGACGTGGCGGCGCTGGCCGCCGAGGGCTTCGCGGCGCTGCGCATCGATCTCGCCGCGGAGGCCAGCGTGCTGGCCGGCGCCGAGGCGGCCCTCGAGCTCGCCGGGGGGACCCTCTACGGGCTGTTCAACAACGGCGCCTACGGCCAGCCCGGGGCGCTCGAGGACCTGCCGGCCGCGGCGCTGCGCGAGCAGCTCGAGACCAACCTGGTCGGCTGGCACGCGCTGACCCGCGCGGTGATCCCGGCGATGCGCCGCGCCGGCGCCGGGCGGATCGTGCAGAACAGCTCGATCCTCGGGCTGGTCGCGCTCAAGTACCGCGGCGCCTACAACGCCAGCAAGTTCGCCCTCGAGGGGCTGACCGACACCCTGCGCCTGGAGCTCGCCGGCAGCGGCATCGCGGTCAGCCTGATCGAGCCCGGCCCGATCGCGACCCGCTTCTCGGCCAACGCGCTGGCCGCCCTGCGCCGCCACGTCGATCGGGAGCGCAGCGTGCACCGCGAGGCCTACCGCGCGCTCGAGGCGCGCCTCGAGGGGGGCTCCGGCCCGACCCCGTTCACGCTGCCGCCCGAGGCGGTGGTCGCCAAGCTGGTCCACGCCCTCGAGAGCCGCCGCCCGCGGGCCCGCTACCCGGTCACGGTGCCCACCCACGCCTTCACGGTGCTGCGCCGCCTCCTGCCGACCGGCTGGCTCGACCGGCTGCTCGCGGCGGCCTCCTGAGCGAGCACCCGGGCGCTCCGTCCCGGCGTCGCGCCTCGCGCCGGTAGGGGAGAGGCGATTGTCGCCGCGCTACCGCGGCTACTCGCCGGGGACGCGCTCGGCCCCCCAGCGCGCGCCGAGCCGGTGCTCGACCCCGATCTGGTCGAGGATCCGCGCGACCACGAAGTCGACCAGATCCTCGATGCCCTGCGGGCGGTGGTAGAAGCCCGGGCAGGGCGGCAGGATCACCGCCCCGGCGCGGGCGGCGCGCAGCATGTTCTCGAGGTGGATGATCGAGAGCGGGGTCTCGCGCGGCACCAGCACCAGCGGGCGGCGCTCCTTGAGGACCACGTCGGCGGCCCGCTCGATCAGGTTGCGGCTGTGCCCGGCGGCGATCCCGGCCAGGGTTCCGGTGGTGCACGGGCAGACCACCATTGCCGCCGGCGGGTTCGAGCCGCTGGCGATCGGCGCCATCCAGTCGTCGAGGCCGTAGACGGCGAGCCGCTCGGCGGCGACCGCGAAGCGCCCGGCGAGCCGCTCCCGGGCCGCCCCCGGCGAGGCGGGCAGCTTGAGCTCCTCCTCCATGGCCAGGACCATCCGCGCCGGGGTCGAGAAGACCAGCTCGAGCGAGCGCCCGGCCGCGAGCAGCACCTCGATCAGGCGCAGCCCGTACCGGCCCCCCGAGGCCCCGGTCAGCGCCACCGCGATCCGCTCTCCGCTCATCGCCTTGCTCCTGGGTCCGCGCGCACCGCCGTCCGGCCGGCGAGCGCGGCGAGCAGCCGCTCGTGGAAGCCGCCGAAGGCGGCGTTGCTGAGCACCACCACGTGGTCCCCGGGGCGGGCCTCGGCGGCCACCGCCCGTGCCAGCGCCTCGGGGGCCTCGCCGACCCGCACCCCGGGCAGCTCGGCCGGGTCCCAGCGCAGCCGGGCGCCGCGGTGGACCCAGGCCAGATCGGCCCCGGCCAGGGCCTCGCCGAGGCGCGCACGGTGGACCCCGAGGCGCATGGTCGCCGAGGCCGGGTCGAGGACCGCGAGGATCCGCGCCTGCGCGCCGAGGTGGGCGCGCAGCGCCGCCAGGGTCTCGCGCACCGCGGTCGGGTGGTGGGCGAAGTCGTCGTAGATCCGCACCCCGGCCTGCTCGCCGCGCAGCTCGAGGCGCCGGCGGGCGGGCTCGAAGCGCCCGAGCGCCGCGCAGGCGGCGGCCGGCTCGACGCCGAGGACGGCCGCCGCGGCGACCGCCGCGAGCGCGTCGCGGGCGTTGTGGCGGCCGAACAGCGGCCACTCGACCCGTCCCACCGGGCGCCCGTCGCGGTGGATCTCGAAGCGCCCCGCGTCGCGGCTCACCGCGCCGAGGCGCCACTGCCCGTCGGCCTCGCCGAAGCCCTCCACCGGGGTCCAGCAGCCCTCGGCGAGCAGCGCGTCGATCTCGGCGTCGGGGCGGGCTCGGAGGATCCGTCCGGAGGCCGGGAGGGTGCGCACCAGGTGATGGAATTGGCGCCGGATCGCCGCAACATCAGGAAAGATATCCGCATGATCATGCTCGATGCCCGTGATCACCAGGGTCCTCGGCCGGTAGTGGACGAACTTCGAGCGCTTGTCGAAGAAGGCGGTGTCGTACTCGTCGGCCTCGACCACGAAGGGCGCCGCGGGGGCGCCGAGCCGGGCGCTGAGCCCGAAGTTGCCGGGCACCCCGCCGATCAGGAAGCCGGGCTCGAGCCCGGCGGCCTCGAGGATCCAGGCCAGCATCGAGGCGGTGGTGGTCTTGCCGTGGGTCCCGGCCACCGCCACCACGTGACGGCCGCGCAGCACCTGCTCGGCCAGCCACTGGGGGCCGGAGGTGATGGCCAGATCGTGGTCGAGGCAGTGCTCGACGGCCGGGTTGCCGCGGCTCAGGGCGTTGCCGACCAGCACGCAGTCGGGCGGCGGGTCGAGGCGGGCCGGCTCGTAGCCGGCGTCGACCCGGATCCCGGCCGCGGCGAGCTGGGTGCTCATCGGCGGGTAGACGCCGTCGTCGCAGCCGGCGACCCGGTGGCCGAGCGCGGCGGCCAGCCGCGCCACCCCGCCCATGAAGGTCCCGCAGATCCCGAGCACGTAGAGCTCGCTCATGGCGCCGGCCGTGCTGTCCCGGCGCTCAGCCGATCGCCGGGAACAGGGCGTTGAGCACGTTGATCGAGACCCAGTAGAAGACCACCGCGATCACCATGCCGAGGAACAGCGAGGCCGACAGCGCGTGGCGCAGGATGTGCCCGGCGACCACCAGGCTCCAGGCGAGCAGCCCGAGCAGCAGCAGGGTCGCCAGCCCCGGTCCGCCGGCGGCGCCCGGCGCCGCGCGGGCCAGCCAGCCGTAGAGCGGCAGCGCCGCCACCCCGATCAGGGCCCCGGTGCCGGCCAGCGCGGTCAGGGTCTGGACCACCCGCGCGGCGAGCCGGTGCGTGGCCAGCAGCGAGCCGGTCAGCACCGCGAGCAGGGCGGTCTCGGTGATCCCGGCGAGCAGCGCGCGCCCGGCGCCGAGCTGGTAGCTGCTCAGCGCCGCGCTGCTCAGCGCATGGGCGGCGAGCGCCAGGGCGAGCAGCAGGCCCGAGGCGGGAAGCTGCTGGGGGCCCCGGCGCAGCAGACAGATCTCGAGGAACGGCTTGATCAGGGCGCGCAACGGTCAGGCTGCCTGGAGGCGGGCCGGCCCGGCCCGGCGCGCATGGTAGCGCGAAGCGCGCGGCCGCGGCACGGGGCCCGGCTCAGCACTGCTCCCAGGGCAGCCCGTGGTAGCGCCAGCCGCCCAGGGTGCCGCGGTGGCGGTGCTCGTCGAGCTCGCCCTCGAAGCCCTCGTCGACGTAGTAGACGCGGCTGAAGCCACCCTCGATGAGCGCCCGGCCGGCGTCGATCGAGCGCTTGCCGCTGCGGCAGATGAGGATCACCGGGGCGCCCGCGATGTTGTCGTGCGAGGTCGCCCCGCCGAGCATCAGCTTGCGCACGTCGGTCACGAAGTGCGGGTTCACCGTCCAGTCCGGCTCGTCGATCCAGGCCACGTGGATGGCCCCGACGGGGTGGCCGACGAACAGGTACTCCATGGTCGAGCGGATGTCGACCAGCACCGCTCGCGGCTCGTCCTGGAGGAGCTGCCAGGCCTCCCTGGCCGCGATCGGCTGTGCCCTGCGCTCATCCATCTCCGGCCCTCGCTTGCCCATCTCTCACCTCTCCCGGCCGGCCCCCGCCGGCGACTCCCCGCCGCGCCCGCCCGCGCGGAGCCGCTCGAGCTCGCGGCGCTCGCGCTTGGTCGGGCGCCCGAGACCGCGGCGCCGGCGCAGCGCCGCCTGGCGCCGGCGCGCCTCCTCGCTGGCCCGGGCCGCGCGGCTCTCCTCGCTCTCCTCGTAGAGCAGCGCCGCCTCGCGGGCCGGGCGGCGCTGGCCGGCGAGGCCGCGCACCGTGACCTCCCAGCGCTGCTCGCCGCGGCGGATCTCGAGCCGATCGCCGGTCCGGATCCGCCGCCCCGGCTTGACCCGCTGCCCGGCGAGCTGGACCTTGCCGCCGCTGACCGCCTCGGCGGCGCTGGCGCGGGTCTTGAAGAAGCGCGCCGCCCACAGCCACTTGTCGAGACGCTGCTGCTCGCCGTCGGGCATCACTGGCACCTGGCCGGCCTCTCCCGCAACGCGGTCACGGCCATCATAGCGGTGGCCGGTCGGGTTACAAGGTGCTTACAGATCGGGGCCGAGGCCCGGCCCCGGCGCGCCGCTCGACTACACTCCTTCCCAGCGAGGGAGGCACGGACAGTGGGGGGGCGCCCGCGGCCGCAGGCTGCCGAGATGAGGCCGTCGAGCATCACGCCGATCGCCAAGACCACGCCGCCGGCGGCGGTCGGGGTGGTGCGCCGCGAGCGGCTCTTCGCGGCCCTCGACCGGCGCGGCGGGGCCGCCGTGGTGTGGGTCACCGGCCCGCCCGGCTCGGGCAAGACCACCCTGGTGGCGAGCTACCTCGAGGCCCGCGGTGCGCACGCCGGCTGGTACCAGATCGATGCCGGCGATGCCGATCCGGGGACCTTCTTCCACTTCATCGCGATCGCCGCCGCGGCCCGCCTGCGCCGGCGCCGGGCCCTCCACCTCGAGCGCTTCGCCGCCGAGTACCGCGACGACGTCGCCGGCTTCGCGCGGCGCTACTTCCAGCAGCTCTACGGCGCCCTGCCGCGCCCCTTCATGCTGGTGCTCGACAACTACCAGGCCCTGCCGGCCGCGGCCCGGGTCCACGAGGCGGTGCTGGCCGCTGCCGAGGAGCTGCCCGCCGAGGGCTGCCTCGTGGTGCTGAGCCGCGAGCCTCCGCCGCCGGCCCTGGTCCGCCTGCGCGCCAACCGGGCCCTCGAGATGATCGGCTGGCCGAGGCTGCGACTGACCCGTGCCGAGTCGGATGCCATCGTCGCGCTCGCCGGGGTCGAGCTCGAGGACTACGCCCTCGAGCTCCTCCACCGGCGCGCCGACGGCTGGGCCGCGGGGCTGATCCTGCTCCTCGAGCAGGCGCTCGCCGACGGGCACGTCAGCAGCCCGCCGGCGCTCTCGCCGAAGCTGGTCTTCGACTACCTGGCCGGCGAGCTCTTCGAGGGCTTCGACGAGGAGGCGCGCAGGCTGCTCCTGCGCACCGCCTTCCTGCCCGAGGTGAGCGCCTCGATGGCCGCCGCGCTCGGCGCCGGGGAGCGCGCCGAGGCGCTGCTCGAGCGCATCCACCGGCGCCTCCACCTGGTGGCGATCCGGGCCGGCGAGCACGGCCCCAGCTACTGCTACCATCCGCTGCTGCGCGACTTCCTCCAGGCCCGCGCGGCGCTCGATCTCGACCGGCGCACGGTCCGCGCCCTGCGCCGCGACTCGGCCCGCCTGCTCGAGGAGGCGGGACGCATCGAGGAGGCCGCGGCGCTGCTCGAGGAGGCCGGCGACTGGCGGGGGCTGGCCCGGCTGATCACCGCCCGCGCCCCCGAGCTGCTCCACCAGGGGCGGATCGACACCCTCGAGCGCTGGCTCGAGGCGCTGCCCGCCAAGGTCCGTGGCGCCCGGCCCTGGCTGCTCTACTGGCAGGCCCAGTGCCGCTTCCTGTCCTCGGCGCCACGCGAGGCGCGGCTGCTCTACGAGCGTGCCTACCGGCGCTTCCGCGGCGAGGGGCCCGGCGCGCGCGAGGGGCTGCTGCTGACCTGCGCCGGGGCGATGGAGGCGGTGATCCACGAGCTCGACGACTTCGCGCTGCTCGACCCCTGGATCGAGGTGGTTGCCGAGGCCACCAGCGTCGATGACCCGACCCTGCCCGCCGAGGTCCGTGCCCGGGTCACGGCCAGCATGTTCATGGCGCTGGTCTTCCGCCAGCCCCACCACCCCGAGATCGGGCGCTGGGCGGAGAGCGCGCTGCGCGAGGCCGACCAGATCCCGGAGGCCAACGCGCGCCTCTCGGTGCAGCTCCTGGTCGCCATCAACCTCATCTACACGGGCCAGTTCGCCCGGGTGCGTGAGCTGATCGCGGCGATGCGCCGCGCCTGCCGCCGCCCCCAGGTCAGCGCCCTGGCGCTCACCGTGCTCAAGGACGTCGAGTCGATGCACGGGATGCTGACCGCCGACTACCAGGGCTGCCTGAAGGCGGTCTATGACGGGCTGGCGGTGGCCGAGCGCTACGGGGTGCGGACCTGGATCGGGCACCTGATCTCGAACGGGGTGGCCGGTGCGCTCGGGGCCGGCGACCTCGAGACCGCCGCCGAGCTGCTCGCCCGGATGGACGAGCGGCGCGAGGTCGCCGGGCGCCTCGACCGCTGCAACTTTCACTACTACTCGGCCTGGCTGGCGATGCTGCGCGGCGATCACCTGCTCGCCCACCAGCACCAGAGGACCGCGCTGCACCTGGCAGTCGAGTGCGGCTGCCCGTTCTACGAGGCGCTGTGCCGGATGGCCCTGGCGCTGGTCCTCGAGGCGGCCGGCGAGGCGCGCCGCGCGGCCGGCGAGCTGCGCGCCGTGCACGCCATCGCCCGCCCGATCAACAACCGCCTGCTCGAGTTCATGGCGCTGCTGGTCTACGCCCACGTGGCGCTCGGCAACGGGCGCGAGCGCTCGGGGCTCAATGCCCTGCGCTACGCCTTGGCGCTCGGTCGCGAGCACGGCTTCAGCCACTCCCTCTGGTGGCTGCCCGAGGTGATGTCGGGGCTGTGCGCGCGGGCGCTCGCCGCGGGCTTCGAGGTCGACTACGTGCGCGGCCTGGTGCGCGCCCGGGGGCTGGTCCCGGCGGCGGCCGGGGCCGAGGTGGTCGACTGGCCGTGGCGCTTCCGGGCCCGCTGCCTCGGCCCGTTCACGATCGAGCGCGACGGGGAGCCGCTCGGGCGGATCGCGCCGCTGCGCCGCCGCCCGCTCGAGCTGCTCAGGTGCCTGATCGCGCTCGGCGCCGAGGACGTTCCCGAGGCGCTGGTCGCCGAGGGCCTGTGGCCGCGGATCGATGCCGACTACGCCCACCGCTCGCTGACCACCACCCTGCACCGGCTGCGCAAGCTGCTCGGCGAGGACCGCGCGCTGCTCCTGCGCCACGGCCGCCTGAGCCTCAATCCGCGCTACTGGTGGCTCGACGTGCGGGCCTTCGAGATCGCGGTCGCCGAGATCGACGGCGAGCTCGCCCCGGGCGCGCCGCGCCCGGCGGTGGCGCGCCTGGCGGCCCACGCCGAGCGGCTGCTCGGCCTGTACCGCGGGGCGTTCCTGGCCGGCGAGCCCGAGCGCGGCTACCTGGCCGCGGCCCGCGAGCGCCACCGCAGCCGCTTCCTGCGCTGCCTCGGGGATCTCGCCCGGCTGCTCGAGAAGGCCGGCGAGCGCGAGGCGGCGATCGGCTACTACCGGCGCGCCCTGGAGGCCGACCCGCTCGCCGAGGGCTTCTACCGGCGCCTGATGCTGTGCTACCGGGCCGGCGGGCGCCACGCCGAGGCCGTCGAGGTCTACGACACCTGCCGGCGCACCTTCCGCGCCGCCCTCGAGGTCGAGCCCTCGCCGGAGACCACCGCGATCTACCGCAGCCTGCTCGCCGAGCTGTAGTAACAGGGGTGCATCCCTGCCTGGCGACGCTCGCTCCGCAGTGCGCCCCGCCGCACGCTGCGCGCGTCGCCTCGGCGGGCGGTCACTGCCGGTCACGGCCCGCGGTGCACCCGGGACCTGCGAGTGGGGCGGTGGACAGCGCAACCGCGGGCGTTGCCCGCCCTTGTCGAGCCGGCCGCCGAGGCTACGCCTGATCAGGGCGAGCGGCTACCATAGCGGGCCCTGCCACGGGCTTGCGCCGGGATGAAGTTCGGGATCGTCGTCAACGAGGGCCCCTACCAGCACCAGGCCGCCGACAGCGCCTGGCAGTTCGCGCGCGCGGCGCTCGCCGCCGGGCACGCGGTGACCCGGGTGTTCTTCTACCACGACGGGGTGCACTGCGCGACCCGCCTGGCCACCCCGCCGCAGGACGACCGCGATGTCATCGCCCGCTGGCAGCGGCTGGCCGGCGAGCACGGCCTCGACCTGGCCGTCTGCGTGGCCGCGGCCCAGCGCCGCGGGATCTGCGACGCCGACGAGGCCCGCCGCCACGGCAAGGACGCCGACAACCTGGCGCCGGGCTTTCGCATCGCCGGGCTCGGTGCCCTGGTCGAGACGGTGATCGAGTCCGACCGGGTGGTGGTCTTCGGTGACTGAGCGCGGCCCCGGTGCCCGCAAGCGCATCCTCTGCGTCCAGCGCCGGGCCCCGCACGGCAGCATCTACGCCCTCGAGGGGCTCGAGGTGATCCTGATGGCGGCCGCCTTCGACCAGGCGGTCACCGTGCTGTTCCTCGACGACGGGGTCTACCAGATCGCCCGCGGCCAGAACACCACGGCGCTCGGGGTCAAGAACTTCTCGCCGGCCTTCCGCGCTCTCGAGCACTACGAGGTCGAGCGGGTGATCGTCGAGCGCGAGTCGCTCGCCCGGCGCGGGCTCTCGCCCGGCGACCTGCTGCGCGCCGTCGAGGTCCTCGGGCGCGAGGAGGTGGCGCGGCTGATGGAGGCTAGCGAGGCGGTGCTGAGCTTCTGAGATGGCCCTGCTGCACACCGTCAACAAGTCGCCGTTCGAGCGCGACGCCCTGGCGAGCTGCCTCGCGCACGCCCTGCCCGGAAGCGTGGTGCTGCTGATCGAGGACGGGGTCTATGCCGCCGCGGCCGGCCACGCGCTCGAGGAGCGGATCCGCGCGGCGCTGGCGCGCCTCGAGCTCTTCGCCCTGGGGCCCGACCTGGCCGCCCGCGGGATCGCCCGCGAGCGCCTGATCGAGGGGGTGGGGGTGGTCGACTACGCCGGCTTCGTCGAGCTCGCCGTGCGCTGCCACGCCGTGCAGGCCTGGCTGTAGCGCCCGGCGCCGGTCGCGCTTCCCCACCGCGGCGGCGCGGCGTTTGCCGGTCGCCCCGCCATTGGCGATAATCCGCGCTCGGTCCGGTTGCCGTGGTATACGGTATACAAGGACAGGGCCAGGGGAGGTCAGCCGGGGATGGCGAGCGCCTGGGCGCGGTTCAAGCGCGACAAGCCGGCCCTCGTGGCCGCCGGCGTGGTCGCCGCGATCGTCGGGGCGGCGCTGCTCGCGCCGCTGATCGCCCCCTACGACCCCAACGAGCAGTTCTTCGACGGGCTGAGCCTCGAGGGCGCGCCGCTGCCGCCCGGCGAGAAGTTCCTGCTCGGCACCGACCTGCTCGGGCGCGATCTCCTCTCGCGCCTGCTCTACGGGGCGCGCGCCTCGCTGACCATCGGGGTGGTCGCCAACGCCGCGGCGGTGCTGATCGGTACCGTGCTGGGGATGACCGCCGGCTACGCCCAGGGCTGGCTCGGCGCTGCGATCATGCGCTTCACCGACCTGATGATGGCCTTCCCGGCGCTGCTGCTGGCCATCGCGCTGGCCGCCATCCTCAGGCCCAGCCTGTGGATCGTCGCGCTGGTGATCGCGCTGGTCAACTGGGTCCAGATCGCGCGGGTCATCTACACCCAGACCCGCTCGCTGGTCGAGCGCGAGTTCATCGAGGCGGCCCGCGCGCTGGGCGCCGCCTGGCCGCGGATCGTCGGGCTCCACGTGCTGCCCCACCTGGTGCCGACGATCCTGGTCTGGAGCACGCTCGGCATCGCCACCACGGTGCTCCTCGAGGCGACCCTGTCGTTCCTCGGCATCGGCGTGCAGCCGCCGACCCCCTCCTGGGGCGGGATCATCTTCGAGAGCCAGTCCTACTTCCTCGACGCGCCGTGGCTGGTGTTCTTCCCCGGGGTGGCGATCCTCGCCCTGGCGCTGTCGTTCAACCTGGTCGGCGACGGGCTGCGCGACGCCCTCGACCCGACCCAGCGGGGGCGCGGCTGATGCTGCGCTTCCTGGCCCGGCGCCTCGCCCAGGCGGTGCTGATCCTGCTCGGCGTCACCGTGATCACCTTCGTCCTGTCGTTCCTGATCCCGGCCGACCCGGTGCGCATGATCGCCGGGCGCAGCGCCACCCAGGAGACCGTCGAGTCGATCCGCCGCCAGCTCGGCCTCGACCAGCCCCTGCCGGTCCAGTACGGGCGCTACCTGGCGCGGCTCGTGCAGGGCGACATGGGCCGCTCCTACGTGCAGAAGACCAACGTCAGCGAGCTGATCCGCAGCCGCCTGCCGGCCACCCTGCTGCTGATGGCCGGGGCGATCGGCTTCGAGCTGCTGATCGGGCTGCCCGCCGGGCTGTTCGCCGCGACCCGGCGCGGGCGGGTCGCCGACAAGACGGTGATGATCCTGTCCTTCGTCGGCGTGTCGGCGCCCCAGTTCGTGGTCGGGCTGCTGCTGCTCTACGTGTTCGCCTACCTGCTCGAGTGGTTCCCGCTGAGCGGCTATGGCAGCGCCGGGCACCTGGTGCTGCCGGCCCTGACCCTGGGGATCACCGGCGGCGGGTGGTACTCGCGCATGACCCGCTCGAGCGCCGTCGACGTGCTGCGCCAGGACTACATCCGCACCGCCCGGGCCAAGGGCGTGGCCGAGCGCGAGGTGGTGCTGGTCCACGCGCTGCGCAACGCCATCCTGCCGGTGGTGGCGATGATCGGCCTCGACGTCGGCATCTTCATGAGCGGGGCGGTGGTGGTCGAGTCGGTGTTCGGCTGGCCCGGGATCGGACAGCTCGCCTGGCAGGCGATCCAGCGGGTCGACATCCCGATCATCATGGGGGTTACCCTGGTCGCCGCGGTGGCGATCGTGCTCGGCAACCTGCTCGCCGACATCGCCACCTCGCTGATCGACCCGCGGGTGCGGCTGCCGTAGCCGGCCTCTCGTGGCAGCGCGCGCAGCGAGGGCGCCACGGCCCGCCCCGGCCTTTCTCGAACGTACAGGGCACTGAGGAGGAGGAAGAACGATGCGACAGAGCACGATTTCACTGATCCGGTCCACGGTGCTGGCCCTCGCCGCCCTCGCCCTCGGCAGCGGCGCCGCGGCGGCCGGCGAGGCCAGGCAGGGCGGGACGATGGTGGTGACCTACAAGGACGACGTCTCCACCCTCGACCCGGCGATCGGCTACGACTGGCAGAACTGGTCGATGATCAAGAGCCTGTTCAACGGCCTGATGGACTACAAGCCGGGGACCACCGAGCTGATCCCGGATCTCGCCGAGCAGGTCAGCCTCTCCGAGGACGGGCTCACCTACACCTTCAAGCTGCGCCGCGGGGTGAAGTTCCACAACGGCCGCGAGGTCACCGCCGAGGACGTCAAGTACTCGATCGAGCGCAGCGTCAACCCCAAGACCCAGAGCCCGGGGCAGGGCTTCTTCGCCAGCATCGCCGGCTTCGAGGAGATGGTCGCCGGCAAGACCGGGCAGCTCTCCGGGATCACCGTGGTCGACCCCTACACGGTGCGCATCCGGCTCTCCCGGCCCGACGCGACCTTCCTCCACGTGATGGCGATCAACTTCTCCTTCGTGGTGCCGCGCGAGGAGGTCGAGCGCTGGGGCACCGACTTCGGCAAGCACCCGGTCGGCACCGGCGCCTTCCGGATGACCGAGTGGACGCTCGGCCAGCGGGTGGTCTTCGAGCGCAACCGCGACTACTACCGCCCCGGGCTGCCCAAGCTCGACCGCATCGAGTTCCAGGTCGGCCAGGAGCCCAACGTGGCGCTGCTGCGCCTGCAGCGCGGCGAGGTCGACATCCTCGGTGACGGCATCCCGCCGGCCCGCTTCCTGCAGGTCAGGAACGACCCCCGGTTCAAGGACCTGATCGTCGAGGGCGGCCAGCTCCACACCGGCTACGTGACCATGAACGTGCGCATCAAGCCGTTCGACAACGTCGAGGTGCGCCGGGCGGTCAACATGGCGATCAACAAGGAGCGGATCGTCAAGATCATCAACAACCGCGCGGTGGTCGCCAACCAGCCGCTGCCCCCGGCGATGCCCGGCTACGACCCCGACTACAAGGGCTACCCCTACGACCCGGCCGGGGCCCGGGAGCTGCTCGCCAAGGCCGGCTACCCGGACGGCTTCACGACCCAGCTCTACGCCATGAACACCGATCCCAACCCGCGCATCGCCCAGGCGATCCAGCAGGATCTGGCCGCCATCGGCATCAAGGCCGAGATCCGCAGCCTCGCCCAGGCCACCGTGATCGCGGCCGGCGGCGAGCCCGACCAGGCGCCGATGATCTGGTCGGGTGGGATGGCCTGGATCGCCGACTTCCCGGACCCGTCCAACTTCTACGGGCCGATCCTCGGCTGCGGCGGGGCGGTCAAGGGGGGCTGGAACTGGGCCTGGTACTGCAACGAGGAGCTCGACCGGCTCGCCGCCAAGGCCGACGCCATGACCGATGCCTCGCAGGCCGCGGCGCGCCTCGAGCTGTGGCGCTCGATCTTCATCCGCATCATGGACGATGCCCCCTGGGCGCCGATCTTCAACGAGCAGCGCTTCACCCTGCACAGCGCGCGCATCGCCGGCCCGTCGGACGCCGTCTTCGTCGACCCGGTGCACATCCCGGTGCACTACGAGACGGTCTTCGCGACCGACGTGCAGTAGCCCGGGCAAGGGGGAGAGAGTGATGCACACGATTCACGGCGAGCACCGCCATCTCGGCTGGGACAACGCCTTTCCGCCGGTGCTGACCGTGGCCCCCGGGGAGAGCGTCGAGCTCGAGGTGGTCGACGCCTCGGGCGGGCAGCTCGGCCCCGACTCCACGGTCGCCGATGTCGCCGCGCTCGACTTCGCCAAGGTCAACCCGGTCACCGGCCCGGTCTTCATCGACGGGGCCGAGCCTGGCGACGCGCTCAAGGTCACGCTGCTCGACTTCACGCCCTCGGGCTGGGGCTGGACGGCGAACATCCCCGGCTTCGGGCTGCTCGCCGAGCAGTTCACCGAGGCGGCGCTGCACATCTGGAGCTATGACCCGGCGAGCATGGCCCCGGCGGCCTACGGGCCGGGCGGCAGGGTGCCGCTCAAGCCCTTCGCCGGGACCATCGGTCTGGCCCCGGCCGAGCCCGGCACCCACAGCATCGTCCCGCCGCGGCGGGTCGGCGGCAACATGGACATCCGCGACCTGGCGCGCGGCACCGAGCTCTACCTCCCCGTCGAGGTCGCCGGCGCCCTGTTCTCGGTCGGTGACACCCATGCGGCCCAGGGCGACGGCGAGGTCTGCGGCACGGCCATCGAGAGCCCGATGCGGGTCGCGGTGCGCTTCGACCTGGTCAAGGGCGCGAACCTCGCCTTTCCGCGCTACGACACCCCCGGGCCGGTGTCGCGCCATCTCGACGGCGGCGGCTACCACGTGACCACCGGCATCGGCCCCGACCTGATGGAGGGGGCCCGCCAGGCCGTGGCCGGGATGATCGAGCTGCTCGGGCGCAGCCACGGGCTCGCCGCGATCGATGCCTACCTGCTGTGCAGCGTCTGCCTCGACCTGCGGATCAGCGAGATCGTCGATCAGCCGAACTGGGTGGTGTCGGCCTACTTCCCGAGGATCGTGCTCGAGTGACAGCGGGGGGGGCCGGGGAGGCGCAGCGTGCCGCCGGGCCAGCCGGTCCGGCGGCCGCTCCGGCCGAGGCGCTCCTCGAGGTCGACGGGCTCACCGTCTCCTTCGCCAGCGAGGATGCCGGCACGCTGACCGTGGTCGAGGAGGTCTCGTTCACGGTCGGGAGCGGCCAGACCGTGGGGCTGGTGGGCGAGTCGGGCTGCGGCAAGAGCGTCACCGCGATGTCGCTGGTGCGCCTGATCCCGACCCCGCCGGGACGCATCGAAGCGGGCCGGGTGCGCTTCGCCGGTCGCGACCTGCTGGCGCTGCCGGCCCGCGAGCTGCGCGCCATCCGCGGCGATCGCATCGGCATGATCTTCCAGGAGCCGATGACCAGCCTCAACCCGGTGTTCACGGTCGGCTTTCAGCTCACCGAGGTGCTGCGCATCCACCGCGGCCGGCGCGGCGCGGCGGCCCGGCGCGAGGCGGTCGAGATGCTCGAGCGGGTCGGCATCGGCGCCGCGGCGCATCGCCTCGAGCAGTACCCCCACGAGCTCTCCGGCGGGCTGCGCCAGCGGGTGATGATCGCGATGGCCCTGATCTGCCGGCCCGACCTGCTGATCGCCGACGAGCCGACCACCGCCCTCGACGTCACCATCCAGGCCCAGATCCTCGAGCTGATCTCCGAGCTCCAGGCCGAGCTCGGCATGTCGATGCTGGTCATCACCCACGACCTCGGGGTGGTCGCCGAGGTCTGCGAGCGGGTGGTGGTGATGTACGCCGGGCGGATCGTCGAGCGGGCCGCGGTCGGCGAGCTCTTCGCCCACCCCCGCCACCCCTACACCGCCGGTCTGCTCGCCTCGATCCCACGCCTCGGGGTGCGCCGCGAGGTCCTGCCGACCATCCCCGGCATGGTGCCGAGCCCCGGGGAGCGGGGCCCGGGCTGCTACTTCGCCGAGCGCTGCCCGGCGGCGAGCGCCGAGTGCCGCGCCCGGCTGCCGGTCCTGGGCGCGGCGGCGCCCGGGCACGACGTGGCCTGCTGGCACCCGCTGTCGTGAGCGAGCTGCTCTCGGTGGCCGGCCTGGTCCGCGAGTTCCCGGCGCGCCGCGGGGGCGCCCGGGTGCGGGCGGTCAACGGCGTCGATCTCACCCTCGGGCGCGGCGAGACCCTCGGCATCGTCGGCGAGTCGGGCTGCGGCAAGTCGACCCTGGGGCGCACCGTGCTGCGCCTGCTCGAGCCCACCGCGGGGCGCATCCTGTTCGAGGGCGAGGACCTGCTGGCGCTCGCCCCGGCGGCGCTGCGCGCCCGCCGGCGGGACATGCAGATGATCTTCCAGGACCCGTTCGCCTCCCTCGACCCGCGCTTCACGGTGGCGCGGATCCTCGCCGAGCCGCTGGTCATCCACGGCATCGGCAGCCGCGCCGAGCGCCGCCGCCGGGTCGACGAGCTGCTCGAGACCGTGGGCCTCGATCGCCAGGCCGCGGCTCGCTACCCGCACGAGTTCTCGGGCGGCCAGCGCCAGCGGATCAGCATCGCCCGCGCGATCTCGCTCGAGCCCAAGCTGATCGTCGCCGACGAGCCGGTCTCGGCGCTCGACGTCTCGATCCAGTCCCAGATCCTCAACCTGATGGCCGAGCTCAAGCGCCGCCTCGGCCTGGCCTACATCTTCATCTCCCACGACCTGGGCGTGGTCGAGCACATCAGCGACACGGTCGCGGTCATGTACCTCGGCCGGATCGTCGAGAGCGCCCCGGTCGAGGCGCTGTTCGCGCGTCCCGCCCACCCCTACACCGAGGTGCTGATTGCCTCGGTGCCGCGCCCCGACCCGGCCGCCCGGCGGCGCCGCGCGCCGCTCCAGGGCGAGCTTCCCGACCCGGCCGCGCCGCCCCCCGGCTGTCCGTTCCACCCGCGCTGCCCGCAGGCCATGGAGGTCTGCCGCAGCCGCGAGCCCGAGGTCCGCGACATCGGCGCGGGCGGCCCGCCCCACCGGGTCCGCTGCCACCTCCACTGAGCGTGTGTGAAATACCGCCCTGGCGACGGCGGGCGGTTCTTTCACGCACTTTCATCGAACCCAGGCTCAGCCAGCGAGTCGCCAGGTTGCGCAACGATGGTGTATCCGAGGCGACGTGTGCGTTTGCACACGGTCCGGTGCCATCCCACGCTCGATCCCGGGCTCTCGTAGCCCGGGCTCTGCCCGGGATCGGTCCCCCGGCGGGCACCGGCGGCCGA
>CAZRGU010000040.1:0-17987 GCA_964599705.1 uncultured Ectothiorhodospiraceae bacterium
CCAGCCCCGTCGTCGGGGCGCTGAGGGCCTGGAATCGGGACCCTCCGCCGTGGCTGGCGTGGACAGACCCGGAGCGGGGCACGGTCTTGTCGTCGTTTTGGGGCTGTTTTATACTAAGAATGCGACGCACTCTCACCTCGCCAGCCGGGCGCGGCTCGCTGCGCCCCGTGTTGACACCCGAGGGTGCCGGAATCGTTGCATTCCACCTCGCCGGGGTTTGACGCCGGATCGCTAGCGAGTTGCGAATCTTGAAGACAGCGCAAGCCGTTGCGGACGCCGGAGGGGTCACCCGTGTCTCGGGGGGGCGGCGGACTTTCGGCACCCGGGGCAAGGCTCGCTTCGGAATCGTTTCAATCGCTTGGCCTCGGGAGCGGCGGGCTCGGTGAGCCGCCGTTCCGTCCCACCCGGGCGCGACGAGTGCGCCAGCTCGAGCTGGCGTAGATCGTCCCCGATGTTGCGCCATCGGTCCTCGCAGGCCTGCTCGGAGACCCATTCGAGCAGCGAGGCGCGCACCGTCATCGCCGCCTGGGCGGGAATGCGGTGCGCGCCCCCGCGCTAGCCCGCAGCGCTCACCGATTCACGGCGGCGGTCGCCGATCCGTCTGTTCTGGCGGGACGTGCTCCCTCCAGGCGGCTCGAGGTCGTGTCGGCCACGTCTTCGCCGCCCTCCGGTCCGCGCTTCCGGCCAGGACAGCATCTCGAGGCCCTCGCTTCGTGCATCGGTGAGCGCTGCGGGCTGGCGCGGGCGCAGCTCGGGTCCGCCCTCGAGGGCGCGGCGCCAGACCTGCTCGCTGCGCCGGAGCCGCTCGCGGCCCTCGCTTCACGCATCGGTGGGCGATGCAGGCGCGGCGATCGGCTCGCCGGCGCGCCCCGTCGCGCACCCACCCGGCCGACCGGGCGCCACGCGAGCCCGGTGACTCGCCGCGGCTGGAGCATCGCCGCCCGTCGTCTCGCCGACCTGCTGTGCGCTGCCCTGGTGCTCTCTCCCCTCCCGCTCCAGGCCGCCGGGGTGGTGACCAACATCAGCCCCGGAAACCGGACCGCGACCAGCATGACCGTCACCCCGGTCGGCTCGGGAAATCGATTCGACATCACCACCGGCACCGTCAAGGAGGCGACGGGCTTCAATCACTTCTTCTCGCTCGACGTCGGCGCGCTCGATACCGCGCGGCTGCACGTTCCGAGCACCGCCACGCGCCTGGTCAACGTGGTCGACGCCAAGATGCAGGTCGACGGCATCGTCGAGGGCTTCCGCAACGGGCAGCTCGGCGGCAAGCTGTACTTCGCCTCGCCCAGGGGGGTCGTGATCGGCAGCGGCGGCGTGCTGCGCGCCGACGCCATCGTCCTCTCGACCCCGACGTCGCTCGAGGCGAGCGGCCTGCTCGACGAGGCCCTGTCGCCGAGTCCCGGGCTCGCGCGCACCGATGCCCTGACAGGCGGCCGGCTTGCGCTCTCGCCCGATGCGCCGATCGACATCAAGGGGCGCATCGAGGCGCCGCAGGGGGTGCGCATCTATGCCGGCGCGGCCGGGATCACGGTGACCGGCGACGTGCTCGCCGGTGGCTTCGAGCAGGGCGCCCCCAGCGCGCCCGGCCTCGATCCGAGCATTGCCATCAACATGGGCAACCTGGTCGATGCCAACGTGCTCATCCAGGCCGACGGCGGCGGCACGCTGAAGCTCGGGCAGAACGCCGACATCCGTACCACCAAGAACATCACCCTGGTCAGCCAGGACATCGACGTCGGGGTCGCCGAGATCAGGTCCGAGAACGGCGCCGCGCAGGCCGGAGACGTGACGCTGAGCGCGCTCGACACCCGCTCCACCCAGGGCTTCTGCACCACCTGCCAGTCGCGCGCGACCATCAAGCTCAACGGGGCCGAGATCGCGGGCGAGAACGTCACCCTCGATGCCGGTGCCAACAGCAACATCCAGTTCGATCTGGCCGACGAGGAAGCATCCATCGACGCCCTGAACGCGACCGATCCGGTCTTCGATCAGACCCAGATCAACAACGCGAACAACGATGCGCTGGCGAGCATCGGCACCGGCCTCGGCTCGGCGGCCGCGACGGTCGTGAACGCGATCAAGGATCTCGGTGTCGGCGTCAACTGGGAGGTCAACAAGGCCAACGCCAGCGTCCAGGTGCAGGGCTCCCGGATCCGTGCCGCAAAGAAGCTGACCGTGAAGGGCGCCGCCGAGACCGGTGCCACGTTGACCACCCTCGGCTCGTTCGTCTCGGTGTCGGTGGCGGCGACCAACGCCGACTCGCGGGTCGAGATCTTCAGCTCCGACCTCCAGGCCGGCGATCGGGTCGACATCGACTCCAGCGCCACCAACAGCGTGAGCCTGTCCCAGTCGGCGAACTCGCTGCTCCAGTTCCTCGACATCGGCAAGGTCGGGGTGGCCGTCGCCGACGTGCGCACCACGGCGGCCACCCTCATCGGGAGCAACGTGAACGTCGTCTCGAGCAACGGCGACGTCACCGTGGATACCACCGCGACCAAGAGCCTGTCGGTGTCCAACTCCATGGCCGGCAACGGCAAGACGGTGATCGGCGCGGTGGCCACCGTGAGCAGCTCGCGCACCGAGGCGCGCACCGACATCGCCGGCTCGCTGAGCGCCTCGGGGACCGGAGCGGTGGCCGTCCACACCACGGTCGATTCCAGGAAGACCTCCGGCTCGAGCAAGGTGCTGCTCGGCGACAGCGCGAGCGGCATTCTCACCCAGGAGACCAAGAAGCTCACCGGCAAGATCGGTGCCAAGGCCAAGCCGGTCACCGACAAGGTCAAGGCCGCCGGAACCAAGGTCACGGACTTCTTCAAGAAGGTCTT
Source organism: uncultured Ectothiorhodospiraceae bacterium (assembly GCA_964599705.1). GTDB lineage: Bacteria > Pseudomonadota > Gammaproteobacteria > HK1 > HK1 > CAZRGU01. Next base: position 2,832 of record CAZRGU010000040.1, read on the forward strand.
CGGCAAGGACGGTGGCGGCGGGGGCGGCGGCCCCGGTGGCCTGGAGAAGATCGAGGCCTTCGCGCAGAAGTTCGGGGCCAGCGCCAGCGTCCTGGTCAGCGTGCACGAGAACGCGGCCACCACCGAGATCGGCAACGGCAAGGTGAGCGCGCAGGACTTCTCGGCGACCGCCGGGGTGAGCGACGCCGGGGTCAAGAACACGGTGAGCGCCGAGATCTACCCCGCGACCGAGGTGGTCAAGGACGCCAACGGCGATCCGGTCAAGAACCCCGACGGCAGCATCAAGACGAAGGTCGTCACCCGCAACAACGCGGTGGCCGCCGGCGTGCTGGTGGGCGAGTACACCAACCGCGCCCAGGCCCGGGTCAGCGGCGCATCGCGGATCGCCGCCGAGCGCATCGAGATCAGCGCGCGCACCCGTCTGCCCTACGAGCTGACCAAGCCGCTCACCGATCTCGCCGACCCGAGCAAGGGCGTCCTCGACAAGGTCAGCTCGGTCAAGAACTTCGTCAACGCCGACCCCGGCACCGGCGGCATGTCCGGGCTGGTGACCAACTGGACCCTGGCCGCGACCGAGGCACAGGGCTTCGGGCTCGGCGCGTCGGTCTCGATCCTCGACTACGAGAACAAGGCGAGCGCCTCGATCGACGATGGGGTCCATGTCGGCAGGAGCATCGATGTCTCCGGCAACGTCAGCGGCCGCGCGCAGCAGGTGCGGGTCGACGCCGACGTGTCGGCCAAGACCGTGAACCTGGCCGGCGTGATGCGCCGCCTGATCGACGGGCTGGGCAGCCTCGCCGATCCCAACCATCCAAACTTCAATCCCACCGCGCCGAAGTTCAACAGCCCGTTGCAGGCCTCGGGAAGCGACACTGCCGGCATCGGCGGCTCGGTGTCCCTGGTGAGCTACGACAACGCGGCCACCGCCCGGGTCGGCAAGGTGCGGCTGCGCAGCGACGATCTGCTGGTCGACGCCAACGTGGACCTGGAGAACGTCAACATCGCGGCCTCCGGCGGACCTGCCGGCAAGTTCGGGTTCAACGGCAGCGCGGGCATCTCGCTGATCACCAGCGCCTCGCGGGCCGACCTCGACGCGGGCATCGATCTGGAGGCCGGGCGGGTCCACGTCGACGCCCGCGACGCGGTGCGCAACGTCACGGTCGGCGGCGGGGTGACCGAGACCGCCGGCGGCTCGGGGGTCGGCATCGGGGTCGGGGTCTCGGTGCTCGGACGCACCACCGAGGCCTACATCGGCAACCCGAGCGACCAGGCGCCGGCCGGCGGCAGCGCCACCCGCATCGTGCTCGACGACCAGGCCTTGGCGGATCCGAACAGCCGCACCGAGCGCTGCGCGAGCGACGAGAGCCTGTGCGTGAGCGCCGCATCGACCGGCTACAGCGCCAACCTGTCGATCGCCGGCACCCACAGCAAGGACGCTCCGCCGCCCCAGGACAGCGCGGATACGCCGAGCGCCGACCCCGGCGACGCGGACGACGAGGTGGCGCTCGGGGACACCTTCGTCGGCAAGCTGCTCGCCTCGGACGGCGCCGATCTGCCCGATCCGTCCGGCCCCCAGAACTCGGTCAGCGGCGGGGCGACCGACACCCAGGGCGGCAAGGCCGGCCTGGGGATCTCGGGCACCGTGGCCTGGAACGATGTCACCGACAACACTCGGGCGCTCGTCAACACCGACGGCATCGACATCGCCTTCGCCAACCCCTCGAGCCGCGACCACCGGGTGGCGGCGCTCGACGACACCGACGCCTACTCGCTGTCCGGCGCGGTGACGCTGAGCACGACGAGCAGCGGCGAGGGCTCGAGCGGCATCGCCGGGGCGTTCGCCTACAACGACATCGGCGGAGAGACGCTCGCCGCGCTGCGCGGCACCGCGGCCCGCAACGCCTTCGCCGGCGATCTCGACGTCGCCGCGCGCTTCGACGGCGACATCTACTCGGCGACCGCGGGCATGGCCGGCTCGACCAAGACCGACGGCCTGCAGCTCGCCGGCTCGGTGTCGATCAACAACATCACCCACCGGACCCGCAGCGAGGCCAGCGGCGACCTCGAGGCCCGCGGCAGGGTGCGCCTCGAGGCGCACGACAGCTCCGGGATCTACGCGGTCGGCGGCGCGGTCGCCTTCGGCGGCAAGGCCGGGGTGGGCGCCGGCCTCGGGATCAACACCATCGCCAGCCAGACCACCAGCACGGTCTCGGGGATGCGCGCCACGGCCGGCGGCGGGCTCCGGGTCGAGGCCAGGAACAGCAGCGAGATCAAGGCCCTGGCCGCGGCGCTGGCGGTCTCGGGCAAGATCGCCGGCGGCGTCGCGGTGGCCCTCAACACCATCGGCAACACCACCCGGGCGCGCGCCGGGGTCGAGGATGCCCTCGCGGTGCGGGCGGACACCGAGCTGCTGGTCGGCGGTGACGTCGAGATCCTGGCCGACGACTCGGCCTCGATCGGCGCGCTCACCATCGCCGGCGGCGTGGCGTTCAATCCCGACGCGGCCGCCTCGGTCGGCGCCACCTTCGCGCTGAACCGCATCTCCAGCCAGACCCGCGCGGAGGCCCACAACCTCGAGCAGCACGACATCGCCCAGGGCACGACCCCGGACTCGGCCTACGGGGCGGCCAACGACCTGACCGTCGAGGCGAGCAGCGACAACGCCATCCAGGCCCTGACCGGCGGCGGGGCGATCACCGCCAACACCTCCGGATTCAGCGGCGGGGCGGCGGTGGCGGTCAACCACATCGGCTCCGGCACCGAGGCGGTCCTCTCGGGCCCGGCCACCGATCTGCACGCCCGCTCGACGCGGGTCGCGGCGCGCTCGGTCAACGACATCGACAACATCTCCATCGCCGTGGGGGTCGGCGGCGCGCTCGGGGTGGCCGGCTCGGTGTCGGTCAACACCATCTCCGGGGACACCACCGCGCGCATCGATCAGGGCGCCCGCGTTTACGCCGACGACAACATCTCGGTGATCGGCGACACCCTCGACGACATCTCCTCGGCGGCCGGCGCCGCGGCGATCACCGCCGGCACCGCCGGCGTCGGCGCGACGGTCACGGTCAATCTCATCGAGAGCAGCAACCGGGCGTTCGTCGACGGCGCGACGCTGACCGCCCGCGCCAGCGGCACCGAGGTGCTGTCGGTGTTCTCCGGCGACGAGGCGCGGACCGTGGACCTCGCCGGCGCCTTCGACGCGAACTTCACCGGCACCTTCGCCGACCCGCGGGGATTGCGCCAGACCCGCACCGCCAGCGGGCTGGTGGTCAACGCATCGTCGCTGCAGCACATCGTCAACATCGGCGTGACCGCCGGCGGGGGCAGCACCGCCGGGGTCGCCGGAACCGGCAACGGCAGCGTGATCAAGGGCCAGACCAGCGCCTCCGTGCGCAACAGCCAGATCAACGAGGACGCCGGCAGCGCGCGGGCGAACGTGGACGTGAACGCCGGCAACCAGGCCTACATCACCGGCGCGGTCGGCACCGGGGCCGGCGGCGGCACCGCCGGGGTCGGCGCCAGCGCCGACGTCAACGTCGTGGGCCGCTCCACCACCGCCTACATCGACGACAGCGACGTGCTCGCAAGCGGCGATCTCAGGGTCCGCGCCCGCGCCATCCAGAGCCTGGCCTCGATGGTGCTCGCCGGCGCGGGCGGCGGCACGGCCGGCATCGGCGCCTCGGCCTCGGTGGACATCGCCAGCGGCGCCACCCGCGCCTACCTCGAGAGCGCCACCGTCGAGGGGCGTGGCGACATCGAGGTCAGCGCGCTCTCGCAGAGCAACTACGACGTGCTCGGCGGCGCCGGCGGCGGTGGCGGCGTGGCCGGTGTGGCCGGGGCGTTCAACATCGCGGTCGCCGACAGCACCACCGAGGCCGAGATCCTCGGCTCCACCATCGACCAGGACAGCGCCGATGCCGGCGACGAGGTGCGGGTCACGGCCAGCCACGCCACCCGCATCGATTCGCACGCGGTGAGCGGCAGCGGCGGCGGGGCTGCGGGGGTTGCGGCGCTGGCGGTGGTCAACGTGATCACCGACAGGACCGACGCCCGGGTCGCCAACAGCACCATCGGATCGGCCAGCGCCCGGGCCCGCGCGCTGCGGGTCGAGGCGATCGGCACCACCGAGTACGACAGCGTCGCCGGCGCGCTGGCCGGTGGCGGGGCCGCGGGGGTGGGCGCCGGGGCCTCGATCAGCGTGGTCAAGAACGGCGTGGTGGCCGAGGTGGTCGGCAGCGACGTGTTCGTCACCGGTGATGCCAGCGTCCGGGCCGAGAGCCGCAACGACCTGTCCACGGTGCTGATCTCGGGCGGCGGCGGAGGGGCGGCCGGGGTGAGCGCCAACGTGGCCGTGACCCTGCTCGGCGGGCGGCTCGACCCGGGCGCCGAGACCACCGAGGAGTTCGACCAGGGCGGCAACGGCACGCTGAGCGCTGCCAACGCCTCGGCGACCGGCTCGCGCACCGATCGGCTGGGCGCCGGCGCCGATCCCTCGATCCTCTCGAGCAGCGAGCGGCAGAGCGTGGACAACGCCTCGCGGACCGACGTCAGGAGCCTGTTCTTCAACGACGACCCCAATCGCGGCCTGGAGACCCGGGCGAGCATCGACGACTCCCGGGTGATCGCCACCGAGGTCGCAGTCGAGGCCAGCGACGCGAGCCGGGTGACGGTGGCCAGCGGCAGCCTCGGCATCGGCGGCTTCGCCGGCGTCGGGGCCGGGGTGACGGTCGCGGAGGTCAACCTGAACGTCACCGCCGAGACCAAGGGCGCGACCGCCATCGAGGCCAGCGGCGGGGTGGCGGTGCGGGCCCGCGCGCTCGACTTCGACCCGGCCTCCCGGCTGATCGAGAACGTGGCGGTGGCCGGCGGCGCCGGCCTGGTCGGCATCGGCGCCTCGGTGGCGCACTCCAGTGCCCGCAACCGGATCACCGCGGCGCTGGCCGGGCAGTCGGTGGATGCCTCCCGGGTCGCGGTGGCGAGCGAGGATCGGACCGACGTGAGCGCGCTCGGCAGCGGCAACGCGCTCGGCGCCGGCGCCGCCGGGGTCTCGGTGGGCATCGCCCGCAAGGACGCCGTGGTGCGCTCGCTGCTCGGTGCCGACCTCACCACCGGAAACGCCGTCACCCTGACCGCGAAGCAGGATGGCGTGCTCGATGCCAAGGCCATCGGGGCCACCGGCGGCGCCCTCGGCGCGGCCACCAGCACCACCTCGAGCGCCACCGCCACCGGCTCGGTCTCGACCTCGATCCTCGACGGCGTGCAGCTCGACGTCGGGAGCCTCGATGCGCGCGCCGAGTCGAGCGGGCGCAGCCGCTCCCAGGCGGTGGGGGTCGCGGTCGGCCCGGGGGTGAGCATCGGGGCCAGCGTGGCGCTCAGCGAGGTCGGCACGAGCCCGGGCGCCTACACCGTCTCGGCGACCACCGGCGAGGACGTCCGCATCAAGGCTGCCGGTGACGTCAGCCTCACCACCACCCTCGGCCCGGGCGGCGCGCCGATCTCGGAGGCCCTGGCGGCGGGCGGCACCGGCGGGCTGTTCGCCGGTGCCGGTCACTCGGCCGACAGCCGGGTCAACGCCACCACCGTCTCCGGGCTTGGCAAGCGCAACGTGCTCGACATCGGCGGCGACCTGAGCATCCGCTCGGGCAGCGAGGTCAACGCCAGATCGGACACCGACAACGTCTCGGTCGGCGGGGCGGTGATCGGCTTCGCGCTGGCCAACACCCGGATCACCAACCGCACCGAGGCGTTCCTCGACCAGGGCACGAGCGGCCGGGTGGGCGGCGTGCTGCGCCTCGACGCCGATGCCGGCGAGCGGGCGCGCACGCTCAGCCTGGCCGGCTCGGGCGGCCTGGTCAGCGGCTCGGGCAACGGGGTCGGGGCGAGCATCGACAGCACCACGCTCGCCGAGCTGCGCGACAACACCCGGACGACCGGCCTGAGCGCCGGGGCGCTCGACGTCCTCGCCGATCACAACGCCCGCTTCGACACCAGCGTGGTCAACGTCGGGGTCGGCGGCCTCGCCATCGGCGGCGACACCGCGCGGCACACCTCCAAGGCGCGGGTCACCGCCCGGGTCGGCGATCGCTACGACATCGAGGTGCGCGACGAGCAGGCGGCGCTCGGCTCCGGGGAGGCGGATCTCAAGATCCGCGCCAGCAATCGGATCGACAAGGCCGCCGCCGGGGTCTACAAGCTCGACTCCACCGCCGCCGGGGTCGTCGCGGCGGGCGGATCGAGCACCGCCACCACCCTCGATCACCAGGTCCGTGCCGAGCTCGGAGACCACTCGACGCTGACCGTCGCCGAGGACGCCGACCCGGCGAATCGGCGCGAGCTGATCGTCGAGGCGATCAACGAGCTCGACGTCGAGGAGCGGGGGCGCTTCAGCTCCGGCGCCGCGGTGGCCGCCGGCGGCCTCGATGCCACCATCGCCTCGGCGCCCGGGACCCGCGACACCGTGGTGGTCGCGATCGGCCGCGACGCCAGGCTCGTCAACGACGACCAGGACGCGGACATCGCGCTCGGGGCGCGCACCTCGGCCAAGCTCAGCGCCGTGGCCCATGCCAAGCTCTACGGCGCGGTGGCCGGCGGTGGCGCGACCAGCTCGGTGAGCTACCGCAACCGCAACGAGGTGCGCCTCGACACCGGCGCCGGCCTGAGCGCGCTGCGCGACGTCACCCTCCAGGCCGGCAAGGACACCCGCAACCTCGCCGGCGGCTACCTGCTCGACTCCGAGGCCCAGGTCTGGAACTTCTCCCTCACCCCCTTCGCCGCGGGCAAGAACGCCAGCGCGACCCTCGAGCAGGTCAACCACATCGACATCGCCGACAGGGCCACCGTCGCCTCCGGGGGCGACATCCGCCTCGATACCGCCAACCAGGACACCGACTACCTGCTGCTCGGGATCGGCAGCAGCTTCACCAAGGGACCGGAGGTCGAGCGGGCGATCGCGGACTTCAGCAACAACATCTTCACCGGCACCAACACGGTGCTCCAGGCCAGCGCCGGGACCACCACCCGCAACACCACCAACAGCATCCGCATCGACGGCGAGCTCGACTCCGGGCGCTTCGCCGAGCGCGGCCTGACCGTCGGCTATGCCCGGGACGGAAACGGCGACGTGGCCCGCAATCCGATCAGCGATCCGGGCAACCCGGCGAGCAGCGGGTTCAACTACGGCATCGACGTGCAGGCCAGCGAGGGCCTCGACGAGGGCGACGAGTACGCGCTCGCCTTCGCCGTGCCGGTGGCCGACCTGCTCTCGGCGCGCATCCAGGAGCTCAGGCGCCTGCTCGCGGTGTTCTCGGGCGACAGCCAGGTCAAGCTGGCCCTGGAGAACGACATCCGGATCCTCGAGGACCGCCTCCAGCTCGAGCAGAACAAGCGCGTCGACCAGATCCGGGTGCGCGGCGTGCAGGCCCGCTCCGGGAACATCCTGCTCTTTGCGAGCGAGCCGGAGGTGACCGGCTCCGGGGTGCTCAAGTCGCCCTCGCGGGTGCGGATCGAGATCGACAACCTCACCCACCTGGACGTGGCGGTCGAGGATCTCGTCATCCCCCAGGAGGCAGGCGGCCGGGTCCTGCTCAACGACGCCCTGGTCACCGCCCCGGCGTTGAACGGCCTCACCGTGCACAGCGCCGGCCTGGCCGGTGCGCCGCTACCCGAGATCTCGATCCGCCAGCGCTTCGACCCGCTGCTCGACAACCTGGCCGACCCGCGCGATCCGAGCAGGCAGCTCGCCGGTGGCGACATCCTGCTCGACGGCGAGCTCAGCAACCTGCGCGGCGACATCCGGGTCGACAACCGCGCCGGGAACATCTTCTCCACCGCGAGCATCAGCGCCGGCACCATCGATCTCGTGGCGCCCAACGGCGGGTTCTTCCAGGACTTCCAGCCCGGCTTCACCCACATCGGCGGCGATCCGTCCGTGCAGTTCGCCCTCACCCAGGGCCAGAACGAGGCCGACCTGCTCGCCGCCCTGGCCGGCTCCCCGACCGGCGCCGTGGCCAGGGCCCTGCTCGGCGGGGTGCCGACCCTCGGCGGGTCGTTCGTGTTCGGCCAGAAGGTGTTCATCAGCGCCGAGCGGCTCAACATCAACGGCCTCATCCAGAGCGGCATTCCGGATCGAGCCCTGCTGCTCGACGCGTCCCTGGACGGCCGGATCGCCACCCTGGCGGCGCAGAACCCTGCCGCCACGCGCCTCGACATCGCCCCGCTGCTTCCCCCCGACCCGCTCGGCACGCGGATCGGGGCGGTCTTCGACGCCGCCACCAACACCATCGAGCTCAGCCCGGTCGCCGTCGGTGGCGGCGAGATCCGGCTGTTCGGCGACATCCTCAGCACCGGCGGCGGGCGGATCCGGGCCCTCGACGGGTTCGGGACCATCGCCATCGACAATCGGACCACCCGCAAGCTGCGGGTCAACGGCCTGGATACCGGCGGCGTGGAGGGTCGGATCCGGATCACCGACACCGCCCGGCGCGACACCGCTGGCAACCCGCTGGTCACCGAGTACCGGCGCCGCAACGGCACCTCGATCGTCGCGAGCTTCTTCCTCGGCAACGAGAGCCAGGCGACGACCACCACCGGCAGCGCCGCGCTCTCCTACCAGCCCCGGCAGGGGCAGGTCTATCACTGGGTGCGGGCCCAGGACTCGGCCACCAGGACCACCGACACCTTCGTCAAGAAGACCGGGACCTTCTTCGACCTGTTCGAGGTCGACGCCTTCGTGGCCGACCCCGGCCGGCAGATATCGACCAGCACCACCACGCTGAGCGCGAAGCTGCTCGACGAGCAGGCGCCTTATGTCGCCGTGGAACCCGGCTTCGTCACCGACCGGGTGGTCAGCACCGGCACCCAGGTCCCGCTCACCCCGGGCGCGGTGATCAACGGCAACACCGCCGACCAGACCTCGTTCACGCGGACCTGTACCAGCTTCTTCATCGTGTGCTGGGAGTACACCTACACGACCACCAAGGTCAGCTATGACGGCACACGCAATCTCTACAACCACGCGGTGCGCGCCGACCAGGTGGTGCCCATCGAGTTCATCGGCAGCGAGAGCGCCGGGCGCATCGATATCGACTCGCTCACCGGGGTCGAGCTCAACGGCCGGCTGCGCAACGCCGCCGGCCCGGTGCGGATCGCCACGACCGGCGGCGAGGGCATCCTCGCGGCCAACGGCAACGCGCGCATCGCCGCCGAGAGCATCGTGCTGAGCGCCGCCAACCCCGCCGGCAGCGCGCGGATCGGCGGGCTCGCCGGGATCGCCGGGCTCGCCGTGCAGCAGAGCGGGTCCTCGGCGGCGCTCAGCGCCGAGGCCGACGCGAACATCGAGCTGCGCGGCGTGCTCGGCAGCGGGATCCGCTTCGAGCAGGTGCGATCGGCCCGCGGCGACGTCACCCTGCGCGCCGAGGCGGGCATCCTTGGCGCGGCGGCCGGCAGCCTGCTCAAGGGGCGCTCGGTGACCCTCGTCTCCCAGTTCGGCGCCATCGGCAGCGCCGCACAGCCGGTCCGCGTGGACACCGATCCGCTCGAGAGCAACCTGCTCGCCGCGGGGCGCCTCGAGGCCGATGCCGAGGGCTTGGTCCACGTCGCGGAGCTGAGCGGCGATCTCAACGTGGGACGGATCCGCTCGCGCGGCGGCGACGTGAAGCTCACCGGACCGGGGGCGCTGCTCGACCTCAACCTCGAGCAGGTGGAGGACGCCAAGACCGTCGCCGAGCTCGAGGCGCTGTGGGCCGACGCCGGGCTGACCGGGGCGGCGGCCCAGGCGAGCATCGACGCCGAGAAGGCGCGCATCAAGAGCCGGCGCGAGGCGGACTACGCGTTCTACTGGCGCCAGCGCAACCTGCGCCTCGAGGGCGGCGTGCTGGTCGCCGATCCCGCCGATCCGAGCTTCGAGTTCAAGCTCTCCGCGGCGGACAGGGCGGGCCTGAGCGCGGCCGAGATCGCGGCCCTGGAGGCCGAGCGCACCAGGGCGTACCGCGACACCGACGCGCTGCTCGGCCCCGGGGCGAGCTTCGACCCCGGCTACCAGTACACCCTCACCGCCGCCGACGCGCAGACCGCGCAGTTCGGCGCCGTGTGGACCGAGGCGGAGCTCAAGAGCGCGATCAGCGACTTCATCACCGCCGACAAGGCCGACACCCAGACCACCATCGAGCAGCCCAACCTGGTCGCGGCCGGTGACCTGGTGCTCGACATGGGAGGCGAGGTCGGCAGCCAGCAGGGCGTCATACGGGTCGACCGGCAGCTCGCGCCGGTGGCCATGAGCTCGCAGGTCCGGGTGGCGCTCGCCTCGGCGGAGCGCGACGACATCGAGGTGACCAGCGACTTCGTGCGCATCGAGCAGAAGCAGGACGTGGACATCGAGGTGCTCGGCGGCGTCGACATCACCGCCGTCGGCAACGCGTTCATCGGCTCGCAGGACGAGGACATCAACGTGCGCTCGATCCGGGCAGGGGGGGACGTTCGCGTGAAGTCCGGGCAGGGGATCCGGAACGTTGCTCCGGGCGCCAACGACACCGCCATCGACGGCAACGGCCTGATCCTGGAGGCGGCGCTGGCCTCGGTCGGCGAGCCGGCCAGGCCGGTGGTGGTCGACCTCGAGGGGACCCTGTCGGCGCGCGCCAAGCACAGCGTCTACGTCCGCGCGGTGAGCGGCGACCTCGACGTGGACGTCGTGCGGGCCGCCGAGGTCATCTCGCTGCGCTCCGACCAGGGGGCGATCCGGGACAGCCTCGACGACCAGGTGGTCAACCTGATCTCGGCCAGGACGGTCACGCTCGATGCCGCGGCCGGGGTGGGCACCGCGGCCAACGCCCTGGAGCTGCGCCTCGCTGCCGCGGGCACGGTCAGCGCCGCCGGCGGCAGCGGCCCGGTCCACCTGCTCGCGCCCGATACGCCACTCTCGGCCGGGCGCATCACCAGCGCCGCCGGCGTGCGCCTCGCAAGCTCGAGCGACCGGATCACCGTCGGGACCGTGCAGGCCGGCGGTGACGTCAGCGTGGCGGCCGGCAAGGGCATCGACGTCGACGAGATCGCCGCCGACCGGCGGGCCTCGGCCATCGAGCTGGTCGCTGGTGACGGCTCGATCCTGCAGGACGGCGATGCGGCCATCGACGTGACCGGGAAGTCGCTGCGCGCCGATGCGACCAGCAGCGATCCGACCGTCCCGGTGCTCATCGATCTGGACACCGAGATCGATGCGGCCGACCTGCGCACCGGCTCCCGCGGGGACGTGGTGATCGACGAGAAGGACGACCTGCGCGTCAACGCGCTCGACATCGCCGATGGCGCGGTGCGCATCGACAACCCCGGCAAGCTGGTGCTCGGGTCGCTGGGCAGCGGCGTCGGCGCGCTGCGGGTGAGAAGTCTCTCGCTTGCATCCGCGGGCGAGCTGGAGCTGCTGAACCTCACCGTGGAGGACAGTCTCAGCGTCAACGCCAAGGGGCTGCGCGCCAACATCGTCCACCTCGGAGAGGTGCTCAAGCTCGACCTGCGCGGCCCGGACGGCAACAGCCTGGCGGACAACATCGACGTGCGCGTCCAGTCCGGCGGCACCGTGCGGCTGGAGAGCTTCTGGGCCCGCAACGGCCGCCTGGCCTCCAACGCCGGCGCGCTCCTGGTGCTGTCGGGCCGGGTGTCGGGGCGAGGCGAGTTCTCCTCGCGCGATGCCCGGGTGGCGGTCAAGAGCGACTCGTTCACCTTCGAGAGCCTGGACGCCCAGTTCCACGCCGCCGACCAGCGCTTCGTGCTGGCGCTGCGCGGAGACGTGATCCGCAGCGATGCCGCGCTGGTGCAGGGCAATCTGGCCGGCTACCTGATCCTCACGCCTTCGTTCACCTCGTCGCTGGCCGGCAGGCTCGGCGAGGAAAACGCCAGCATGGCGCGCACCAGCGAGCGCCGCTCCTCGTCCGGGCAGGCGCTCTCCCCGGACCCGATCGCGGTCATCTCGCTCGACGGGCTGGACCTGCGCGGCCTGTCCGACCTCGGGATCGAGGTCAGCGACGACATCTTCCTGCTGCGCCTCGGGGGCACCGACACGCCACCCGCGGACAGCCCCGCGGAGGGCCGGTTCTAGGCGCCGCTCGATGAAGACTTGCTCCCTCGAGACGGCCCGCAGCAGCGAGCCGGAGCGGCGCCGCGGCGAGCCGATGCCAGCGACGATGCGGGCCGCGGCGTTGTCGGCGGCGCTGCTGCTGAGCCCCGGAGCGTGGCCGCAGGCCGTGGCGCCGGCCCAGAGCCCCTCCGCGATCCAGCGCCGCGAGATCCAGACCCAGGAGATCGAGCGGCGGCGCGAGGAGATCGAGCGCCGGCGCCGGAGCGAGGAGCTCCCGGAGGCCCTTCCGAAGGGCGAGCCGGTTCCCGAGGGCGCGGCCGGAGCGCGCTTCACCCTCTCGGCGGTGCGCTTCAGCGACAGCGCGATACTCGAGCGCGAGACCCTGCAGCGGCTGGTCGCCCCGTACCTCGGCACCGAGGTCGACATCGGCGACATCCGGCGCATCGTCGAGTCGGTCAATGAGCTCTACCGCGCGGGCGGGCACGTCGCCAAGGCGGTGCTCCCGGCGCAGGAGATCGCCGCAGGCGTGGTGCGCATCACCCTGGTCGAGGCGAAGGTGGCCGAGGTCGAGGTCCGCGATGCGCGCTACACGCGCGAGGGTCACATCCTGTCCCGGTTCTCCACCCGGGCCGACGATCTGGCCAATCTCAAGATCATCGAGCGCGACCTGATCCGGTTCAACAAGACCAGCGACATTCGCCTCAAGGCGCAGCTCCGCCCTGGGCCCACGCTGGGCACCACGGCCATCGACCTCCTGGTCGAGGAGCCCCCGCGCTACCTGCTCACGCTCGGGGCCGACAACCGGGGCAGCCGCGAGACCGGTGAGCGCCAGGCCATGCTCAAGCTCAAGGTGGCGTCCGTGCTCGGCTTCGAGGACCGGCTGCGCGCCGAGATCGTCCGCTCAGGCGGGATCGACAGCAGGTACCTCGACTACTCGGTCCCCGTCTACCGCACCAGCGCCCGGGTCACCGGCTTCTACTCCGACAACGCCACCGAGATCCGGAACGGCCCCTTCGCCGGCCTGCGCATCGAGGGCGACGCGCGCCTGCTCGGGATGAGCTGGAGCGCACCCCTGCTGATCGATCGGGCGGAGTTCCTGGAGCTCACCGGGCAGCTCCAGAGCGTTCGATCCGAGACCCGCATCACCGGCGTGGCGCTGCCACGCCAGGACGTGCACAGCCTGAGCCTGGGGTTCACCTACCAGTACAACTGGTCCGGAGGCCTGCTCTACACCTACCACTCGTTCACCCGGAGCTACGCGGAGTTCGACGAGCGCTACTTCTCCCGGTACAGCGGCGGGTTCTTTCTCGTGGAGAGCTTCCTCGACAAGTACAGCGTCACGCTGTCGGGGTTCGGACAGGCCAGCGGCGACCACCTGCTGCCGGGCAGCGAGCTGTTTCAGATCGGCGGGGCGACGACCGTGCGCGGCTACTCGGCGGGGCTGCTGGCCGGGGACCAGGGCTACGTGCTCCGGGCAGAGGCCGGGCGCAGGTGGTACCTGCCCGAGCTGGCCGGGGTGGCGGTGAACGCCACCGTGGACGGCTACCTGCTCGTCGACCACGGCGCTGCCTTCCCCTTCCGCGCCAGCGGCGGGATCCGCTCGGACGATTTCATCAGCAGCACCGGCATCGGGGTGCGATTCTCCGCCAAGCGGGGCCTGTCCGGGGTGCTGGAGCTCGCCTTCCCGCTCGACAACCGGGAGCCGCGCGGAAGCGCGCTGGTGCACTTCCAGATCGAGTACAGCTTCTCGTTCCTGTAGCCGCCGGCGCGCCGAAGCGGGTGCGCGACTGCTCGGGCTCGACGATCGGCGACTCGATCGCCCCGGCCCGCGCGCCGCGCGCGAGATCGCGACGCTCGCGGTGGGGGCGGGGCGCGGGGGTCAGGCGAACAGGAACACCGGGCTCGTCCAGGCCTGGTGGCCGTCCTCGGTGGTCACGCAGATCCAGACCGGATTGTCGCCGCAGCGCTCGAGCGCGACGGTGCGCTCGAAGGCGACCTCGCGGTGCGGGTTGGTCTCGGGGAGGCGGAAGACGCGCAGCCTGCGCTCGAGCCCGCCGGCCTCCAGGACCACGTCCTCGAGGCCCAGCTCGGCAAGCGGCACGGTGAGATCGCCGCGGTTGGTGCGCACCTCGAGGACGCTGTCGGCGCCTTCCTCGAGCCAGGCGTCGAAGGCGGCGAAGTTGCCGGTGGTGACCGACTCCCAGAGCACGGTGTCGCTGCCGCGCTGCTCGAAGAGGCGCTCGGGGTTCCAGGCGTTGATCCGCGCCAGGCGCCGGATGGTGGCGCCGGCGAAACGTGCCCGCCCTTGCCACCGGGTGTTGCGGCCGCGACCGCGGTACTCCGCTCCGCTCCACACCACCCGCACCCGCGCGCCGAGCTCCCCGGCGCCGTAGGGCCGGAAGGTCTCGACGGTGCGATCGCCGTTGCGGATCTCGATGCGCTCGATCGGCGCCTGGGCGATGACCCGCACGGCGAGGCGCACCTCGCGGGCCGCGGTGCGTACGATGTCGCCCATCATGGCCCGCTCGATCCGGCGGCTCGGCGGGTCGTCGAAGGCGTTCGGGTCGCGCTCGTAGAGGGTGCCGCCGCCGGGGATCGCCACCTCGAGGTCGATGTGCATGCGACTGCCCGTGGTGCCGTAGTGGTGGCGGCGGCGCAGGCACTCGAAGATCGCCTCGCGCTCGAGCGCCGGGGCGAGAAAGCAGGTCAGCCCGCCGTAGGCGCCGAAGGTCGACGAGCCCGGATGGCTCGCCCCGGGCCGGCCCTTGTGACCGTCGCTGTTGCACACCACCCCGCAGCGGTAGCCGAGCCGGAAGCTGTCGGTGAGCAGCCACTCGAAGGTGCCCCAGGCCGAGTGCAGCTCGAGGGCGGTCTCGAGGCGCGCGTCGTGGGCGTAGGCGATGTCGGCGTAGCGTCCGCCGACGTGGGCGTAGACGACGCAGTCCTCGCCGGCGAGCGCCGCGAAGAGCTGGCGCGCATCGCTGGCATCGCTCTCGGTCCCGGCCGGGTCCTCGAGCAGCGCGTGCGAGGAGCGCCGGATGGGGCGGCCCTCCTCGCGGAAGAAGACGTTGCGATCACCGCCGACCGGCGTG
>CAZRGU010000041.1:0-6735 GCA_964599705.1 uncultured Ectothiorhodospiraceae bacterium
GCCCCCCGCCCGGCTCCGAACACCCGGTGCACGCCCGCAGGTCGGGCGAAGCCCGGCATAAGGCCCGCGATTGCGCGGGCGAGCCGCTGGCTCGCGATTCGTCCAGGGGCGCCGGTCGATCAGCGATCAGTAGATCGCATTCACCGTGGCGATCAGCACCACGAGGTAGATCACGGTCATCAGCCCACCGGCGCGCAGAAAGTCGCGCACCGAGTAGCCGCCCGGCCCCATGATCAAGGCGTTGACCTGGTGGGTCGGCAGCAGGAAGGAGTTCGAGGCGGCCAGCGCCACGATCAGCGCGAACACCGCCGGATCGGCGCCGGCCCCCTCGGCGACCCGCATCGCCACCGGCACCAGAACCACGGTGGCGCCGATGTTGGAGACCACCATGGTCAGCGCCGTGGTGAGCAGCGCCAGCCCGCTCTCGAGGACCCAGAGCGGCATCCCGCCGAGGAGCTGGAGGGTCTCGCGGGCAAGAAGCGCGGCCAGCCCGGTGCGCTCGACCGCGGCGCCGAGCGGCAGCAGGCAGGCGAGCAGGAAGACCGTCTGCCAGCCGATCGCGCGGTAGGCCTCGTCCATGGTCAGCACCTGGGTGAGGACCATCGCCGCGGCCCCGACCGACATCGCCAGCGCCAGCGGCAGGTCGGCGAGCAGCGCCAGGCCGAAGGCCAGGGCGATGGCGACCAGCGCCGGGCCGACCTTGTGCGGGCGCGGCGGCTCGCGCGGGAAGTCGGTGACCACCAGCACGTTGCGGTTGCGCGAGAGCTGCTGCAGGTCCTCCCAGCGGCTGTGCACCACCAGGGTGTCGCCGGCCCGCAGCCGGGTGGCCGCGATCCGGTCCTTGCGCACCACCTCCTCCTCGCGGTAGATGGCGAGCACGTTGGCCGCGTAGCGCTTGCGCATCCCGATCTCGCGGATCGTGCGCCCGGCGAGGTTCGAGCCCGGCGGCACCACCAGCTCGGCGATGCCGGCCCGTGCCGGGTTGAGCACCTCGATGAACGACTCCATGTCGGCGAGCAGCTCGAGGCCCATGCGCCGGCGGTAGGCCCGCACCTCGGCGTCGCTGCCCATCAGCGCGAAGACGTCGCCGGCCCGGATCACGTAGTCCCCGGGCGGCTCGAGGCGCACCTCGCGCCCGCTGCGCACACCGAGGATGAAGGGGGCGTCGGGCTCGGTCTCGGCCTCGCGCACGCTCATCCCGACCAGCGGGCTCGAGGCCGGGACGCGAACCTCATAGATGTCGCCGCGGATCCCGTAGAGGGTCTCGAAGTAGCGGGCCGTGGCCCCGGGATCGGGCGCCCCGGCTCGCACCCGCGGCAGCAGCCGGCTGCCGAGCAGGTGAAAGTAGACGATCCCGGCCGCCACCAGGCCGACCCCGATCGGGGCCACGGCGAGCAGCCCGAAGCGGCGCAGCTCGACGGCCTCGCCGCTGCGCTGCGCGGCGTGGGCCATCAGGTCGTTGAGCATGATCAGCGGGCCGTTGCCGATCATGGTCAGGGTGCCTCCGAGGATCGCGCAGAACCCGACCGGCATCAGCATCCGCGACAGCGGGATCCCGGTGCGGGTGGCGATGCGGCTGGCCACCGGCATGAACAGCGCCGCGGCGCCGATGTTGGGCACCACGCTCGAGACCACGCTGACGGCCAGCGACATCAGCGGCACCACGCGCCGCTCGACCCCGCCGCCGAGGCGCAGGATCTGCTTGGCGACCAGCCCCATCGCCCCGGTGCGCTCGAGCCCCGCGGCCATCACCATGACGGCCACGATGGTCACCACCGCGCCGCTCGAGAAGCCGCGGAAGAGCTCGTCGGCCGGCAGCACGCCGGAGAGCCCGAGCAGCACCAGCGAGATGAGCGCGGCCACGTCGACCCGCACCACCTCGGAGATCAGCAGGTAGAGGGTGAGCGCCAGGATCGCGGCGACGACCACCATCGACGGGGCGAGCGCGCTCACCGCCGCCACCGCGCCGCCGGGCTCACGTCGCCGTGGCCGCCGCCAGGGCGGCGCGCAGCGAGGGGTGGTCCTCGAACACCGGGAACTGGGGGTGGCGCTCGCGCACCGCCGGTGAGGGCCGGAACAGGAAGCCGCGGTCGGCGGCCTCGAGCATCGAGATGTCGTTGAAGGAGTCGCCGGCGGCGAGCACCGTGAAGTTGAGGGCGCGCAGCGCCCCGACCACCGCACGCTTCTGATCGGGCAGGCGCAGCCGGTAGCCGGTGATCCGCCCTCCGCCGTCGACCTCGAGGTGGTGGCAGAACAGGGTCGGGCGGCCGAGCTTGGCCATCAGCGGGCCGGCGAACTCGTAGAAGGTGTCCGAGAGCACGCAGACCTGGTGGCGGGCGCGCAGCTCGTCGAGGAACTCGCGCGCCCCGGCGAGCGGCTCGAGGGTGGCGATCACGGCCTCGAGGTCGGCGAGGCGCAGGTCGTGGCGGGCCAGCTCGGCGAGGCGCATCGCCATCAGCTCGTCGTAGTCGGCGACATCGCGGGTGGTGGCGCGCAGCGCCTCGATGCCGGTGCGCTCGGCCACCGCGATCCAGATCTCGGGTGTCAGCACCCCCTCGAGATCGAGGCACACGACCTCCATCAGCGCGCTCCCCGCGGGGCGGGCCGGCCAGCCCGCGTCACTCCCCGCGCGCCTCGCCGAAGCGCTCGCGCAGCTCGCGGCGCAGGATCTTGCCGACGTTGCTCTTCGGCAGCTCGTCGGTGAACTCGATGAAGCGCGGGCACTTGTAGCCGGTGAGCTGCTCCTTGCACCAGGCGCGCAGGGTGGCGGCGTCGAGCGCCGGGTCGCGGCGCACCACCACCACCTTGACCGCCTCGCCGGCCCCCTCCACCGGCACCCCGATCGCGCCGACCTCGAGCACCCCGGGGTGAGCGGCGATCACCTCCTCGACCTCGTTCGGGTAGACGTTGAACCCGGAGACAACGATCATGTCCTTCTTGCGATCGACGATCCGCACGAAGCCGCGCTCATCGATGGTGGCGATGTCCCCGGTGCGCAGCCATCCGTCCGCATCGAGCACCTTGGCGGTCTCCTCGGGCCGGTTCCAGTAGCCGCGCATCACCTGCGGGCCGCGCACGCACAGCTCGCCGGCCTCGCCGGCCCCGAGCACCTTGCCGTCCTCGCCGATCACCCGGCACTCGGTCGAGGGAATCGGCAGCCCGATGGTCCCGGTGTAGCGCTCGGCGTCGAGCGGGTTGATGCACACCGCGGGGCAGGTCTCGGTGAGCCCGTAGGCCTCGAGCAGCGGACAGCCGGTGACCTCGGCCCAGCGCGCGGCCACCGGCGCCTGCACCGCCATGCCGCCACCGAGCGAGATGCGCAGCGCCGAGAAGTCGAGCTCGGCGAAGCCCTCGGTGTTGAGCAGCCCGTTGAACAGGGTGTTGACCCCGGTGATCGCGGTGAAGTGCACCGCGCGCAGCCGGCGCACGAAGTCGGGCATGTCGCGCGGATTGGCGATCAGGAAGTTGAGCCCGCCGAAGTGCATGAAGGCCAGGCAGTTCGCGGTCAGGGCGAAGATGTGGTAGAGCGGCAGCGCGGTGACCACGATCTCCTCGCCCTCGCGCACGAAGGGGCGCAGCCAGGCGGTGGCCTGGAGGACGTTGGCGACCATGTTGCCGTGGCTGAGCATCGCCCCCTTGGCCACCCCGGTGGTGCCCCCGGTGTACTGCAGGAAGGCGAGCCGGTCGTGGTCGAGCGCCGGCACCTCGAGCCCCAGGGTCGCGCCACGGGCGAGCGCCCGGCGGAAACGGGCCGCACCGGGCAGGCGGTAGGCCGGCACCAGCCGCTTGACGTGGCGCACCACCAGGTCGACCACCCAGCCCTTGGGGGCGCCGAGCAGCTCGCCCATGCTGGTCAGCACCACGTGCTCGAGCGCGCTGCCCTCGCGGGCCGCCTCGAGCACGTGGGCGAAGTTCTCGAGCACCACGATGGCCCGCGCCCCGGAGTCGCGGAGCTGGTGGCGAAGCTCGCGGGCGGTGTAGAGCGGATTGGTGTTGACCACCACCAGCCCCGCGCGCAGGACCCCGAACAGCGCCACCGGGTACTGGAGCAGGTTGGGCATCATCAGCGCCACCCGCTCGCCCGGGGCGAGCCCGAGCTCGTGCTGCAGGTAGGCGCCGAAGGCTCGGCTGGCGCGCTCGAGCTCGGCGTAGCTCAGGGTCACTCCGAAGCTGGCGAACGCCGGGCGGTCCGGGAAGCGTTCGACGGCCTCGTCGAACATCGCCACCAGCGAGTCGTAGCGGGTGGGGTCGATGGTGGCCGGAACCCCCTTCGGGTAGCTCGCGATCCAGGGCCTGCCCTCCATCTCCCCCTCCTTGGCGCGGCGCCGGACCGCGCGTTGCAACCCGCCGGCCCGCGGTGCATCATTCCCCCGGACGAGCGGCTGGCCGGCTAGCGAGGCGCCGGGACCGCCATCTGCCACCGGGGGAGCGGCGTGCCGGCATACCATGCATTATCCTCGGGCAGGCGACAAGCGCCGCGCTTCACCCGCGCCGTCCTGGCGGTGCTGCTCGCCATCGCGGTCCCGCCGGCGTCCGGAGCGGAGGTCGGCGGCGTCACCCTTCCCGAGCAGATCGAGCTCGACGGTGCCACCCTGCTGCTCAACGGCGCCGGGATCCGCACCAAGTTCTTCGTCAACATCTACGCCGGCGCCCTCTACCTGCCGCGCCGGGCCGACTCCCCCGAGGTGATCCTCGCCATGCAGGGCCCGCGCCGGGTGCGCATGGAGATCCTCTACAAGGAGATCGAGGCAGCCAAGCTGCGCGAGGGATGGAGCGAGGGGTTCGAGAGCAACCAGGGCGAGGCGGTGCTCGCCGGGCTGGCCGCCCGCCTCGAGCGCTTCAACGCGCTGTTCCCGACGGTGCGCCGCGGCCAGCGCATCGACTTCGACTTCCACCCCGACGGGACCACCACCGTGAGCCTCGACGGTGAGCCGCTCGGCAGCATCGCGGGCGCCGACTTCCAGCGCGCGCTGCTCGAGGTCTGGCTCGGGCGGCGCCCGGCCCACGGCGGGCTCAAGCGGGCGATGCTCGGCCGCGGCTGAGATCGGCCCCGGCAGTCAGTGAAGAGAATTGTAAATTCATCTTCATATAGCACATACTTCAACCACTACAAGAGCAGGGACAGGCGCCGCCAGCGGCGTGTGATCACACCATGAGGGGGACTCCATGAACGAGATGCGCCAGAGGGCCTTGACGGTCGCGCTCGGCGGGCTGCTTGCAGTGGCCGGCGGCGCGGCGCAGGCGGCCGGCTTCGCGATCATCGAGCAGAGCGTCAAGGGGCTGGGCAGCGCGTTCGCCGGCGGCGCGGCCGCCGCCGAGGACGCCAGCACGGTGTTCTTCAACCCCGCCGGGATGACCCGCCTCGACTCGCAGATGATCGCCGCCGGGCACCTGATCTGGCCTTCGGCCGACTACAGCGACGGTGGCTCGGTGCTGGTGACGCCACTGCGCACCTTCACCGGGAGCCGCGACCCAGGGGTGGCCGCCCTGGTACCGAACTTCTACTACGTGCGCGGGCTCGGCGAGCGCCTGTCGTTCGGGCTCGGGGTCAACGCCCCGTTCGGGCTCAAGACCGCCTACGACAAGACCTGGGTCGGGCGCTACCACGCAGTGACCTCCGACCTCAAGACCATCAACGTCAATCCGAGCATCGCCTTCAAGGTCAACGAGCGTTTCTCGCTCGGCATCGGACTCAACGCCCAGTACGCCGAGGCGCGCCTGACCAACGCGGTCGACAAGTCGACGACCTGCCAGGGAGCAGCCGCCGCAGTTCCAGCGCTCGGCCCGCTGTGCACCGCCGCCGGGCTGACCGCGGCCAACGTCGCCAACCCGGCCACCGACGGCTCGGCCGACATGCAGGCCGACGACTGGAGCTTCGGCTACAACGTCGGGCTACTGGTTCAGGCCAGCGACGCGCTGCGCCTCGGAGTGCACTACCGCTCGCGGATCAACCACAAGCTCAAGGGCGACGTCGACTTCGCCAACACCGCCGATCTCGCCGGCATCATCGGGCTCATCCCGGGGCGCGCGGGCGCCTTCACCGACCAGACCGCCTCGGCCAAGCTCGACCTCCCGGAGACCCTCTCCGGGAGCTTCTTCTATCGGCTCAGTCCCCGCTACGCGCTGATGGGCGACATCACCTGGACCCGCTGGACCCGCTTCGACAAACTCCAAGTGATCTTCGACGGAGGCCATCCGACCTCGACCACGCCGGAGAACTGGAGGAACGCCTTCCGCTTCGCGCTCGGCCTCGAGTGGGCGCAGACCCCGCGCCTGACCATGCGCGCCGGGGCGGCCTATGATCAAAGTCCGATCCCGAACCCCGAGCGGCGTTCCCCGCGGATCCCCGGTGACAACCGGACCTGGGTGGCGATCGGAGGCAGCTACACGCTCTCAGAGCGGCTCACCATCGATGCCGGCTATACCCACCTGTTCGTCGGCGATGGCAACATCAACAACCTCGACTCGCAGGGCCACCTGCTGCGAGGCAAGTACGACAACAGCGTCGACATCCTCAGCGTCCAGGCCCAGTACACGTTCTGATCGCAGTCGTCGCAGATTCAGAGCGGGCGCCGCCCGGCGCGTCGAGCCCCCGGCCGGCGCCACCTCCTCGCCACGGGTACGTGCCCATCCCGGGCAGAGCCCGGGCTACGGGGTTGGCCCATGCACTTCCCGGGCAAAGCCCGGGCTACGGGGTTGGCTGCACACACCTCCCGGGCAGAGCCCGGGCTACGG
>CAZRGU010000041.1:6835-17744 GCA_964599705.1 uncultured Ectothiorhodospiraceae bacterium
TCCCGGGCAGAGCCCGGGCTACGGGGTTGGCCCATGCACCTCCCGGGCAGAGCCCGGGCTACGGGGGTGGCCCATGCACGTCCCGGGCGGAGCCCGGGCTACGGGGGGCGTGCCGGTGGGGCTGGCGGCTGGGATCGGGGATGGGGTGCGCGCGCCGCTCAGAAGCGCGGCGCGCGCTTCTCGACGAAGGCGCGCACCCCCTCCTCGAACTCGCCCTCGGTGACCCCGTCGAGGAAGGCGGCCGCCTCGGCCTCGAGCTGCGCGGCGAGCGTCGCCCCGGGCGATGCCTCGAGCAGCGCCTTGGTGCGGGCCAGGGCGCGCGCGGGGCCCGCGGCCAGCCGTCGGGCGAGCGCCTCGGTCTCGGCGGCCAGCGCCTGCGGGGCGACCACCCGGTTGGCCAGCCCCATGGCCAGGGCCTCCTCGGCGCCGAAGCGATCGCCGAGCAGGGCGAGCTCGAAGGCGCGGCGCCGGCCGACGATCCGCGGCAGCGTCCAGGTGCTGCCCCCGTCGGGGCTGATGCCGATCCGGCAGTAGGCGAGGCTGAAGGTCGCGTCACTGGCCACCAGGGCCAGATCGCAGGCCGCCATCAGGCTCACCCCGAAGCCGGCGCAGGCCCCGGCGACGCTGGCCAGGGCCGGCTTGGGCATCGCGCGCAGGGTCTCGATGGCGGCGTGGATCGGCCCGATGGCGGCCTCGAGCGCCGCCCGCCGGGCCTCGGCGGGGCGCTCGAGCACGCCGTGGAAGTAGCCGATGTCGCCGCCGGCCATGAAGTGCCCGCCGGCCCCGCGCACCACCACGCAGCGCACCGCCGGGTCGGCAGCCAGCGCCCGGGTGCGCTCCTCGAGCGCGGCGGCCATCTCCGGGTCGATGACGTTCATGCGCTCGGGGCGGTTGAGCGTGAGCCAGCCGATGCCCTCCCCCACCTCGCTGATCACCCGCTCGCTCATCGCTGCTCCTCCTCGTGGCGGGCAACCGCTCGCCCATCTCGCCGGCGGACGCCGCCGCCTCGCCTCGCTCGTCGGGCCGCGCGCGGCGCGGTGACATCCACCGGCATCGAGCGGCCCTCGCAGGCCACCCCCGCCGGGCGGCGCCCGAGCATCGCGGACGCCATCGCACCCCGCCCCGCGGCTCAGAACGCCTCGTCGTCGAAGCCCATCATCGTCCCGGCGCCGGACACCAGCGCCGCGAACAGCGCCCCGCTCTGCGGCATCAGGCGCTCGAAGTAGAAGCGCGCGGTGGCCAGCTTGGCGCGGTAGAAGCGCCCCTCGGGGCCGTCGGCGCCGGCCAGGGCGAGCCGGGCGGCGCGCGCCCACAGGTAGCCCATCGCCACCAGCCCGAACAGGCGCAGGTACTCGCTGGCCGCGGCGCCGGCCTCTTCGGGGTGGCGCATCCCGCGCTCGGCGATGAAGGCGGTGGCCCGCTGCAGCCGCCCGAAGGCCTTGGCCAGCGGGGCGACGAAGGGGCGCATCGCCTCGTTGCCGGCCTCGGCCTCGAGGAAGGCGGCCAGCGGGTGGAAGAAGCGGCGCAGGTAGCGCCCGGTGTGGGCCGGGAGCTTGCGACCGACCAGGTCGAGGGCCTGGATGCCGTTGGTGCCCTCGTAGATCTGGCCGATGCGGGCATCGCGCACCAGCTGCTCCATGCCGTGGTCGCGCACGTAGCCGTGCCCGCCGTAGACCTGGACCCCGAGGTTGGTGACCTCGCTGCCGAGATCGGTCAGGAAGGCCTTGACCACCGGGGTGAGCAGCGAGACCAGATCCCCGCCGGCGCGGCGCGCCTCGGGATCGGGATGGTGGAGGGCGATGTCGAGCTGGGTGGCGGTCCACAGCGCCAGCGCCCGGGCCCCCTCGACCCAGGCGCGCATGGTCAGCAGCATGCGGCGCACGTCGGGGTGGACGAGGATCGGATCGGGCGGGGCCCCGGGGTCGCGGGGCCGCCCCAGGGCGCGCCCCTGGCGGCGCTCGCGGGCGTAGGCCGCGGCGTTCTGGTAGGCGACCTCGCCGAGACCCAGGCCCTGGATGCCGACCGCCAGGCGGGCCGCGTTCATCATCGTGAACATCGCCTTGAGGCCGCGCCCGCGCTCGCCGAGCAGCTCGCCGGTGGCGCCGTCGAACTCCAGGGTGCAGGTCGCCGAGCCGCGGATCCCCATCTTGTGCTCGAGCCCGACGCAGTGCACGGCGTTGCGCTCGCCGAGGCCGCCGTCGGTCTCGGGCAGGAGCTTGGGGACGATGAACAGGCTCAGCCCGCGGGTCCCCGGCGGGGCCTCCGGGGTGCGGGCGAGCACCAGGTGGACGATGTTCTCGGTGAGATCGTGGTCGCCCGCGGAGATGAAGATCTTGGTGCCGTGCAGCCGGAAGCTGCCATCGGGCTGCTCGACGGCGCGGGTGCGCACCAGCCCCAGGTCGGTGCCGCACTGCGGCTCGGTCAGGCACATGGTGCCTGCCCACGAGCCGTCGATCAGGCGCGGCAGGTAGCGGCGGCGCTGCGCCTCGCTGCCGTGGGCGCGGATCGCCCCGTAGGCCCCGACGCTCAGGGTCACGTACATGCCGAAGGCCAGGTTGGCCGCGTAGAGCATCTCCTCGACGGCCGTGCCGATCGCCACCGGCAACCCCTGGCCGCCGTCCTCGGGATCGGCCGACAGCCCGAGCCAGCCGCCCGCGGCGAGCTGGCGGTAGGCGTCGGCGAAACCCTCGGGGGCGTGCACCACGCCGTCCTCGAGCCGGCAGCCCTGCTCGTCGCCGCGCTGGTTGAGCGGCTGGAGGACCTGCTCGGCGAGCCGCGCGGCCTCCTCGAGGACCGCGTCGCGCAGGTCCTCGGTGAGCTCCTCGCAGCCCTCGAGCGGCTGGGCGCGCTCCTCGGCGAGCAGCTCGCCGAGGCAGAAGCGCAGGTCTCTCAGTGGCGCCTGGTAGCTGGCCATGGCGGGCCTCCGTGTTGAGCGGGCGGGGCGCCGCGGGGCGCCCCGCGAACCTCGGATCAGTTCCTCAGCGGCTTGCCGGTCTCGAGCATGTGCTCGATGCGCGCCACCGTGGCCGGCTCGTGGAGCAGGCGCACGAAGGCCTCGCGCTCGAGGGCCAGCAGCCGGTCCTCGTCGAGCACCTCGGTGACGTCGGTCGCCCCGCCGCTCAGCACCTCGGCGAGCGCCGCGGCGACCACCGCGTCGTGCTCGGTGGCCTTGCCGGCGAGGCGGAAGTTGTGCACCGCGAGGGCCAGCGCGGCCCGCGCCGAGGCGCCGGGCAGGCGGAACTCGGGGGGCTCGGGCGGCTGGTAGCCCTCGGCGAGCGCCAGGGCGCGGGCCTTGGCCGCGGCGAGCAGCCGATCGCGGTTCATGGTGATGCCGTCGCCCGGGCGCAGGAAGCCGAGATCGCGCGACTCGGCCGCCGAGCGGCCGACCTGGGCGGTGCTGACGATCTCGAAGACCCGCCCGACCGGGGCCATCGGCCCGCGCGGCGCGCGCGGGGCGCTCTGCCAGCGGGCCAGCATCTCCTTGCAACCGCCCCAGGCCGGGATCAGGCCAACCCCGACCTCGACCAGCCCGAGGTAGCTCTCGGCGTGGGCCTCGATGGCGTCGCAGTGCAGCAGCACCTCGCAGCCGCCGCCGAGCGCCATCCCCGAGGGCGCGCCGACCACCGGGAAGGGGGCGTACTTGAGCGCCTTGTAGGTCTCCTGGCCCTTGCGCACCATCGCCTCGATCTCGGACCAGGCGGCGATGTTGAGCGCGAACAGCACCAGCCCGAGGTTGGCGCCGACCGAGAAGTTCTCGCCCTCGTTGTAGAGCACCAGCGCGCGGTGGGCGCGCGGCAGCCGCTCGATGGTCTCGGCGACGAGATCGAGGATCGCCGGATCGATGGCGTTCATCTTGCTGTGGAACTCGAGGGCCAGCACCCCGTCGCCGATGTCCCAGAGGCTCGCCGAGGCGTTGCCGGCCAGCGGCTTTCCGGCCAGGCGCAGGTCCTCGAGGAGCAGCACCCCGGCGGGGCGCTCGAGCGGGCGGTACTCGCCGCTGGTGGCGAGGTACTCGCGCCGCCCGCCCTCGACCCGGTAGCAGGGCCGACCGGCGGCGCGCTCGAGAAAGGCCGGCACTGCCCGGCCCTCGGCGGCGAGCTGCTCGGCGAGCCAGGTGCCGCCGAGCCGGTCGATGAGCTCGAAGGGCCCGTGCTTCCAGTTGTAGCCGAGGCGCATCGCGGCATCGACCGCGGGCGGCTCGTCGGCGATCTCGGGGACCAGCGAGGCGGCGTAGGCGAGCGTGCGGGCGAGCACCGTGCGCGCGTAGCGCCCGCCCCGGTCGGGGTGCTCGACCAGCGCCCGCAGCCCGCCGCTCCTGGCCGCCTCGAGGCTCGCCAGGCGCGCCTTGGCGGCCGGACGGTACTCGCCGCTGGCGAGATCGAGCGCCTCCTTGACCCGCGTCCCGCCCTCGCGGCGCAGCCGGTAGAAGCCGCCCTTGCCCTTCCTCCCGGTGTAGCCGTCGCGGATCATGCGCTCGATGATCGCCGGGGTCTCGAAGTACTCGCGGAACGGGTCGTCAGGGGCGAGCGCGGCGTCCATGCTGGCCAGCACGTGGGGCATCAGGTCGAGCCCGACCAGGTCGAGCAGCCCGAACACCCCGGTCTTCGGGATCCCGACCGGACGGCCGAGCAGCGCATCGGCCTCCTCGACGGCGAGGCCCGCCCGGATCGCCTCGATCACCGCGCACTGCAGCCAGTAGATGCCGATCCGGTTGCCGATGAACCCGGGCGTGTCCTTGCAGCGCACCACCCCCTTGCCGAGGCGCCGGTCGCAGAACTCGCCGACCTCGGCGAGCGCCTCGGGCCGGGTCAGCGGCCCGCCGACCAGCTCGAGCAGGCGCATGAAGCGCGGCGGGTTGAAGAAGTGGGTGATCATGAAGTCGCGCGCGAAGCGCTCGGGCAGCCCCTCGGTGAGGGCCGCGAGCGGGATCGTCGAGGTGTTCGAGGAGACCACCGAGCCGGGCCTGCGCAGCGCCTCGAGACGCCGGTACAGGTCGCGCTTGACGTCGAGGCGCTCGACCACGGCCTCGACGATCCAGTCGGCCTCGGTGACCCGCGCGAGGTCGTCGGCGAGGTTGCCGATCTCGATGCGCTCGGCGTTTCTCCGCTGCATCAGCGCCGGCGGGTCGGCACGGCGCATCCGCTCGAGGGCGGCGCGGGCAAGCGCGTTGCGGTCCGCGGAGCCCTCGGGGACGATGTCGAGCAGCAGCACCGACAGCCCGGCGTTGGCGACCTGGGCCGCGATCCCGGCGCCCATCACCCCGGCGCCGAGCACGGCGACCTTCTCGATGCTCATTCAGACCACCTCCAGCACCGTGGCGATGCCCTGGCCGCCGCCGATGCACTGGGTGGCGAGCGCGTAGCGCCCGCCCTCGCGCCTGAGCAGCGCCGCGGCCTTGCCGGTGATCCGCGCCCCGGTCGCCCCCAGGGGGTGGCCGAGCGCGATCGCGCCGCCGTCGATGTTGACCCGCTCGGGGTCGAGCTCGAGCTCGCGGATGCAGGCGATCGACTGCGAGGCGAAGGCCTCGTTGAGCTCGATGACGTCCAGATCGGCGACCCCGATCCCGGCCCGCTCGAGGGCCTTGCGGGTGGCGGCCACCGGCCCGATCCCCATCACCTCCGGGGCGCAGCCGGCCACCGCGATCGAGCGCACCGCGGCGAGCGGCTCGAGGCCGTGGGCGGCGGCGTACTCGGCGCTGGTGACCAGCACCGCCGAGGCCCCGTCGGTGAGCGGCGAGGCGGTGCCGGCGGTCACCGTGCCGTCGGCCCGAAAGGCGGGCTTGAGCTCGGCGAGTGCCTCGGCCGTCGTGGCGGGGCGGATGCAGCCGTCGCGCTCGACGGTCCCGTTGCCGGTCTCGATCGGGACCCGCTCCTCGGCGAGCCGGCCCTGCTCCTCGGCCGCGGCGGCCCGCCGCTGGCTGACCACCGCGAAGGCCTCCTGCTCCTCGCGCCCGATCGCGTAGCGCGCGGCGACGTTCTCGGCGGTCTCGCCCATGCTCATGTAGGCGGCCGGCAGCCGCTCGGCGAGCCCCGGGTGGGGCAGCGGATTGAAGCCCATGATCGGCACCCGGGTCATCGACTCGACTCCGGCGCAGATGAACACCTCGCCGGCGCCCATCCGGATCGCCCCGGCGGCGCTGTGGATGGCCTGCATCGAGGAGCCGCAGAAGCGGTTGATGGTCACCGCCGCGCAGCTCTGCGGCAGGCACTCGCTGAGGAAGCCGATCAGGCGGGCGATGTTGAGCCCCTGCTCGCCCTCGGGGAAGGCGCAGCCGACCAGCAGATCCTCGACCTCGGCCGGGTCGATGCCGCTGCGCTCGACCAGGGCGCGGACCACCTGCGCGGCGAGCTCGTCGGGGCGCACGCCGGCCAGCGCCCCCTTGCTGGCGAAGGTGAAGGGTGAGCGCAGGTATCGGGCAATGACGACTTCTCTCATCGCTGCTCCTCCGGATAGCGGGTGGCGCGGCGACACGGCGCCGCGGCGGTGCCCGGGCTGGCCAGGGCGGCATCGACCTGCTCGCCGATCTCGCGCAGCTCGCGCAGGGTCTCGTTGATGGCGCGGCGGCGCTGCTCGAGATCGGCGATCCGCTCGGCGACCAGCCGCTTCAGGTGGGCGAGCTGCCCGCGCCTCCCGGTGTCGACCTGGTAGAGCGCCAGGTACTCCTTGATCTGGGCGAGCGAGAAGCCGAGGCGCTTGCCGCGCAGGATGAGCTGCAGGCGGGCCCGGTCGCGGTAGTCGTAGACCCGCCGGGTACCGGCCCGGCGCGGGGCGAGCAGCCCCTTCGACTCGTAGAAGCGCAGCGCCCGCGCGGTGGTGCCGAGCGCCGCGGCCAGCTCGCTGGCCGTGTAGAGCTTGTCGTGCGCCGCGCCCATCGCCGGCGCATTGTGATCCCTCTTGACGTATACGTCAATAAAGAGCGCAATAGGTCATCCACCGCGGTCGGCCAGCGCCGCCTCGAGCGCGGCCTCGAGCGCCCGGTAGGCACGCGCCGCCGGGCAGCCGCCGGCGAAGCAGGGCAGCGGCAGGCGCCGGAGGGCCATCTGCTCGACCTCGCTGGCGTAGGGCACCACCACCGGCGCCGCGCCCGGCCACTCGGCGAGCACCTGGCGGTGCAGGCCGCGGCGCCGATCGGCCATCGAGAAGAACGGCAGCAGCCGGGTGTCGAGGTGCTTGCGGGCGAGGTGGCGCTCGACCTGGCGGTAGCTCTCCAGCGAGAGCACCGTGGGAATGAGCGGGACGACCAGCACCCGGGCGGCGCGGAACACGTTCTCGGAGAGCAGCGAGATCCCCGGCGGGCAGTCGAGCAGCACCCGATCGTAGACCTCGCCGAGCCCGGCGAGCAGCCGCACGAAGCGCCCCTTGGGGTCCTTGCGCTCGCCGAGGAACAGGTCCAGGTAGCGGGCCGAGAAGTCGGCCGGCAGCAGCTCGAGCCCGTGGTGCTCGGTGGAGCGCACCAGCTCGGCGATGCGCAGCTTGCCGCGCACCAGCTTGCGGGCCGCGCGGCGCACCCGCGGGCGGGTGCGCAGGCAGTAGCTCGCCGCCCCCTGCGGATCGAGGTCCCAGAGCAGCACCCGCCGGCCCGCGGCGGCGGCCAGGTAGGCGAGGTTGACCGCGGCGGTGGTCTTGCCGACGCCGCCCTTGAGGTGGTAGAGGGCGGCGACGCTCACCGCCGGGCACCGGCCGCGGCCACCAGCGCCGCGAAGCGCCGCCGCGACCGCTTGGCCCCGTAGCGGGCGAAGCGCTTCCTGAAGCCGGCCCGCCCGGCCCGCTCCTCGGCGCGCAGCACCGCGGCGATCTCGGCGAGCAGGCGGCGCGCTCCGCCGCCCTCGGCGCCCTCGCCGAGGGCGGCGTGGAGCAGCTCGATCTCGGCGAGCTGGACGTGCAGGTCATTGAAGCGCCCGAGGTGCTCCTGGAGATCCTTGAGGTCGCGCAGGGCGCGCGCTGCGGCGCGCGACGGCAGCAGCGCGCGGAAGGCGTCGATCACGTAGCGCAGCTTCTTGCACTCCTTGCGCAGCTCGTGGAAGGCCTCGGGCGGGGAGCGCGGGCCGATGCGCCGCCCGTGGCGCACCGTTTTCCGGTGCAGCCGGGCGATGCGCTCGCAGGCCACCTCGATGACCGGCCGGGTGGCCATCGGCAGGGCGCTGCGCGCCGGGGGCGGGGCGGCCAGGAAGGCCTCCCAGTCGGCCAGCACCCGGCGATAGCGGGCCGAGTCGAGGGCCCGCAGCAGGCGGGCACGGGCCGCCTCGCGCTGGGCGCGCACCAGCCCCTCGATGGCCGCCACGGCGCCCGGCTCGGGGTCGGGGACCAGGGCCAGCAGGGCCGGCAGGTCGAGCAGAAACACGTCGCCGTCGCGGGCCGGGCCGGTGATCTCGCCGAGCCAGCCGAGCTCGCGGCGGAAGCGGCGTACCCGCGGGGCCGGAAAGGCCCGCTTGAACTGCACCAGCAGGGTCCGCGAGCGGCGCAGCGCGACCCGGTAGTCGTGCAGGAACTCCTCGTCGAGGTCGGCGCGCATGCCCTCCTCGTTGGCCCGCATCACCGCGCACTGCACGGCCAGCACCCGGGCGAGCGCGACGTCGCAGCGCTCGCCCGGCGCCAGCTCGAGCGGCCCGCGCGGCGGGGCGCCCTGCCAGAGCGTGCGGGGCTCGATCCCGGCGGGAAGCTCCGCCCCCGGGGCGAGCCCCGGGCAGCGCGCCAGACGCTCGCGCACCGCCTCGCTCTCGGCCTCGTAGCCGCGCAGCCCCTCGACCTCGAGGCGCCGCTCCCCGGCCCGGCGCCACAGCTCGAGGCGCAGCACCGGGCGGGCGTCGCGGTTGCGCAGCCAGCCCACCGTGAGCCGCCCCTCGCAGGCGGCCAGCTCGAGCAGCGCCCGCCCGGCGCTGGCCCGCTCGAGCGCCTCGCGGGGGCGCCCGGGCGGCAGATCGCCGGCCCGCGCCGGCCGCTCGACCGCCGGCCAGTGCCAGCGCAGCTCGCCGTCGAGCGAGCGCCAGCGCAGCCGCCCGCCCGCTGCGCCGGGAACCCACTCGAGCAGGTCGCCGGCGCGCAGCAGGCGCCGGTCGAAGGTGTCGAGCAGCGCCCAGCGGGTCGACCGGGGGGGCTCCCAGGCGAGCTCACCGAGCCCCTCGAGCGCTCGCCCGATGCGGCTCGTCGAGAGATCCTGGGCGGTGGTGAAGGCGAAGCAGGCGGTGCTCATGTTGCGCGGGCGGCGCCGGCCGCCCGCGCCGCCGGCTGGGGCTGCGGGGAGCGCCGTTCCTCCTGGCGCGGACTATAGCGGGCGGGGGGCGGCAGCGAAAGGATCGGCTTAAGGGACATGTAATGATCCGGCCAGCCGGGCGGTGGCACCGAGGCCGGTGACGTCCAGCTCGAGCCCGGCCGCGGCCAGGTAGTCGCGCTCCCCGGCGAGGCCCGCGGCGGTCAGCGGGTGGCGCTCGAGCCAGCCGGGCGGGAACCCGAGGCGCAGCCCGCGGGGCGTGGCGTGGACCTCGGGGGCGGGCACCGCGACCGCCCCGCGCGAGCGGTGCAGGAGCACGGCGAGGCGCAGCAGCAGGCACAGGCGACGGGCGCCCGGTGCCTGCTCCGCCGGGAACGTGGCGAAGGTGGCCTCCGGGAACTTGCGCCGGTGGCCACGCACCAGCGCGGCGAGCAGCGCCTGCTCCTGGCGCGAGAAGCCGGCCAGGTCGGCGTGCTCGAGCAGGTAGCCGCCGTGCTTGTGGTACTGGCCGTGGGAGACCGCCAGCCCGACCTCGTGGAGGCGCGCCGCCCAGGCGAGCATCGTGCCCTGCCCGGCGCCGAGGCCCCAGGGTGCGGCCACCGCGGCGAACAGGGCGCGTGCCGCCGACTCGACCCGCGCGGCCTGCGCGCGGTCGACCCGGAAGCGCCCCATCAGCCGCTCGACGGTGCGCTCGCGCACGTCCTCGCGGCGGATCCGCCCGAGCAGATCGTAGAGCAGCCCCTCGCGCAGCGCCATCGCCGAGACCGACATCCGCTCGACGGCGAGCGCCTCGAAGACCGCGCTGAGCACCGCCACCCCGCCCGGGAGCACCACCCGCCGGTCGGCGCCGAGCCCGCGCAGCTCGAGGCGCCCGACATGGCCGGCGCGCACCATCGCCCGGCGCAGCCGGCGCAGCGCCTCGCGGTCGACGCCGTCGCGCGACCAGCCCTCGGCGAGCGCGATCGCGGCCACCGCCTTGATGGTGCCCGAGCAGCCGACCGCCTCGCGCCAGCCGCTGGCACGAAAGCGCGCCTCGAGCGGCTCGAGCTCCTGGCGTGCGGCGAGCACCGCGGCGCGCATCCGCCCCTTGTCGACCCGGCCCTCGGCGAAGAAGCGCCGGCTCATGCCCACGCAGCCCATGAACAGGCTCTCGCGCACGAGCGGCTCGAAGCCCTCGCCGACGATCAGCTCGGTGCTGCCGCCGCCGATGTCGACCACCAGCCGCCGCTGCCCCGGGGCGGCCAGCCCGTGGGTCACCCCGAGGTAGATGAGCCGCGCCTCCTCGCGCCCGGCGATGACCTCGATCGGGTGGCCGAGGGCGCGCTCGGCGCGGGCCCGGAAGAGCTCGCCGTTGCGGGCGCTGCGCAGGGTGTTGGTGCCGACTGCGCGCACCGTCCCGCGGGGCAGCCCCCGCAGGCGCTCCCCGAAGCGCTCCACGCAGGCCAGCCCGCGCACCATCGCCTCGGGCCGCAGGCGCTTGTCGCGGTCGATGCCGGCGGCCAGGCGCACCGGCTCGCGGAGCCGGTCGATCACCGCCAGCCCGCCGCCCTCGACCCGCGCGACCACCAGGTGGAAGCTGTTCGAGCCCAGATCGACCGCAGCCAGCGTCTCGCCGCTCACCGCGACGCCCTCAGAGCCCCGACGAGCGCAGGTCGCGCGCTCGAGCGAGCGAACAGGGGTGCAGCAGACCTTCGCTGGCGG
>CAZRGU010000042.1:0-5846 GCA_964599705.1 uncultured Ectothiorhodospiraceae bacterium
GCGGGCAGCGCGGCGAGCGCCTCCTCGAGGGCGCGCTCGTCGTAGGGCTCGTCGCTGAGCCGCCCGGCGAAGTAGTCGATGTAGGCCTGCATGTCGAAGTGGCCGTGCCCGCAGAGGTTGAACAGGATGGTGCGGGCCACCCCCTCCTCGCGGGCCTGCAGCGCCTCGTCGATCGCCGCCTTGACCGCGTGGTTGGCCTCCGGGGCGGGGATGATCCCCTCGCTGCGCGCGAAGGTCACCCCGGCCTCGAAGCACTCGAGCTGCCGGTAGGCGCGCGACTCGATGAGACCGAGCTCCTGGAGGTGGCTGACCAGCGGCGCCATGCCGTGGTAGCGCAGCCCGCCGGCGTGGAACCCCGAGGGCACGAACGCCGAGCCCAGGGTGTGCATCTTGACCAGCGGGGTCAGATGGGCGGTGTCGCCGAAGTCGTAGGCGTAGCGCCCGCGGGTCAGGGTCGGGCAGGCGGCCGGCTCGGCGGCCACCACCTTGAGCGAGCGCCCGCTGCGCAGGCTCTCGCCGAGGAACGGGAAGACGATGCCGGCGAAGTTGCTGCCCCCGCCGGTGCAGCCGACCACCACGTCGGGGTAGTCGCCGGCCTGCTCGAGCTGGGCGATGGCCTCCTGGCCGATCACGGTCTGGTGGAGCAGCACGTGGTTGAGGACGCTGCCGAGCGCGTAGTGGGTGTCGTCGCGCCCGGCGGCCCGCTCGACGGCCTCGCCGATGGCGATGCCGAGGCTGCCGGTGCTGTCCGGGTGCTCGGCGAGCACCGCCCGCCCGGCCGCGGTCTCCTCGCTCGGGCTGGCCAGGCAGCGCGCCCCGTAGGACTCCATCATCGCCTTGCGGTAGGGCTTCTGGTCGAAGCTCACCCGGACCATGAAGACCTCGACCTCGAGGCCGAGCAGCGAGCCGGCGAAGGCCAGCGCCGAGCCCCACTGCCCGGCGCCGGTCTCGGTGGTGAGCCGCCGGATCCCCTCCTCCTTGTTGTAGAAGGCCTGGGCGACCGAGGTGTTGGGCTTGTGGCTGCCGGCCGGGCTGACCCCCTCGTACTTGTAGTAGATCCGCGCCGGGGTGCCGAGCGCGCGCTCCAGGGCGCGGGCGCGGTACAGCGGGGTCGGGCGCCAGCGCCGGTAGATGGCCCGCACCGGCTCGGGGATCTCGATGTCGCGCTCGGTGCTCACTTCCTGGGCGATCAGGCCCATCGGGAACAGCGGGGCGAGGTCCTCGGGGCCGATCGGCTCCCCGGTGCCGGGGTGGAGCACCGGGGGCAGCGGCGCGGGCAGGTCGGCCTGGATGTTGTACCAGGTGCGGGGAATGCGCTCCTCGTCGAGCAGGTACTTGACGGTCTCCGACATCGCTTCTCCTCCCATCCGCTGCTCGACCGGGCGCCCCCCGGTCGCTGGGCCGGCGAGCCCCCGGCGCTGGCGTGCCGTGCTCCCTCCGGTGGCCTGGACGCCGTCGCCGCCCACCTCGGTGAGCGATGCGGGCCGGGTGCGTCGCGGCCGGGCGGCAGAGTTTCCGGGATCGTTCGCCGCCGGGCAAGGGCGGGCGCGGTGATCGGCGCCCGCGGGTCGCGAGCCGGCGCCGGGCAGTGCCCGATCGTCCGGCCCAGGGCGTTGCCCTCGTCGCCCGTGCTGCGCCCGGGATGGTGCTCGGGGAGGCAGCGAAGGGCCGGTGCGGGGCGCGGGCTCGACGGCGGGCCTCGTCCGCCCGCCCGGCACGGGCGGGCGCTATGATCGGCGGCCATGGAGATCGCGCCGGGGCTCCTTCCCCCGTTCCTCGAGTGGCTCGGCCAGGCGCTGTACTGGCCGCTGCTCGCCGCGGCGCTGTGGCGCGCCGAGTGGTCGGTGGTGACCGCGCGCCGCTACGGGCAGGTCTTCCTCGGCACCTGCGTCGCGGTGCTGGTCCTCTGGCAGATCCGCGCCGCGCTGGCCCCGCTGCCGGCCGTGCACCTGCTCGGCGCGACCCTGCTCAGCGTGATGTTCGGCCCGCGCCTGGCGCTGGCCGGGCTCGCCGCGGTGCTCGCCGCGAGCACCTGGCAGGCCGGCGAGGGGTGGCGGGCGATCGGGATCAACGGGCTGCTCACCGGGGCCCTGCCGGTGGCCGTCTCGGCGCGCTTCGAGCGCCTGGTGCGCCGGCGCCTGCCCCCCAACCCGTTCGTGTTCCTGTTCCTGGCCGCCTTCGCCGCGGCCGCGCTGGCGGTCGCTGCGGTCGGCGCGGCGGGGGCGGCGCTGCTCGGGGCGAGCGGCGCCGCGGGGCTGGTCCCGGCCCAGCTCGGCGCCTCGCTGCTGCTGCTCTTCCCGGAGGCCTTCGTCACCGGGACGCTGGTCACCGCGATGGTGGTCATCGAGCCGCGCTGGGTGCGCGGCTTCCGCGAGCACTACCACCTGCCGTGAGCCGGGGGCGGCGATGCTGACCGTGCACCGCGGCAACCGGCTCGAGCGGCTGGCCGAGTGCCTCGCCGAGCTGCTCGCCGGCGGGCCCGACGACCCGCTCGCCGAGCGCCCGGTGGTGGTCGATCGCGGCGCCCTGGCCCGCTGGCTGGCGCTGCGCCTGGCCGAGCGCGACGGGGTCTGCGCCGGGGTGCGCTTCGTGCTCCCCGCCACGCTGGCCTGGGAGATCGCCCGGGCGCTGCTCGGCGAGCTCGCCCCGGCCGAGGGCTTTACCCCCGAGGCGCTCGCCTGGCGGATCGCGGCGCTGCTCGAGGACCCGCCGGGCGGCGCGCAGGCCGCGGCGCTGCGCGCCTACCTCGAGCGGGTCGCGGCGAGCCCGGCGCGGGCCGGGGAGGGCGGTGAGCGCGAGCGCCACGCGCTCGCCGCGCGGCTCGCCGCTCTCTACGACCGCTACCTGGTCTACCGGCCGGACTGGCTGCGCGACTGGCAGGCCGGGCGCGGCGAGCCGCACTGGCAGGGTGAGCTGTGGCGCGCCCTGGTCGCCGCGGCCGGCGCCGATCACTGGGCCGCGGTGCAGGCCCGGCTGCTCGCCGCGCTCGAGCGCGCCGGGCCACCCCCCGGGGTGCTGCCGGGGCGCCTCTGCGTGCTGCTCGGCGCGCCGCTCTCGCCGTGCTACAGCGAGCTGCTCGCCGCCCTCGGGCGCCACTGCGACCTGCACCTGCTGGTCCCCGATCCGTGCGCCGAGTACTGGGGCGACCTGTGCTCGCCGCGCGAGGCCGCGCGCCGCCAGAGCGCCGGGGGCGGCGAGGAGCTCCACCTCGAGGTCGGCAACCCGCTGCTCGCCTCGCTCGGGGCCCCGGCACGGGCCTTCCTCGACCAGCTCCTCGAGCTGGCCGGCGACGACCGCGAGCACTTCGAGGCACCCGCCGAGGACTGCGCGCTGGGGGTCGTCCAGGCCGATCTGCTGGCCCTGCGCGACCCGCGCGGCGAGCCCCCGGTGGTGCTCGCCGCCGGCGACGACTCGCTCCAGGTCCACGCCTGTCACGGCCCGGTGCGCGAGGTCGAGGTGCTGCGCGACCGGCTGCTGGCGCTGTTCGAGGCCGAGCCCGGGCTCGATCCCGGCGAGGTGCTGATCGCGGCCCCCGACATCACCCGCTACGCCCCCTTCCTGGACGCGGTGCTGGCGGCCGGCGAGCCGCGCATCCCGGTGGCGCTGCGCGAGGCCGCGCCGCGCCCGCTCGCCGAGGCCCTGCTGGCCCTGCTCGACACCGCGGCCGGGAGGCTCGAGCTCGACGGGGTGCTCGACCTGCTCGCCCGCCCGGCGCTGCGCCGGCGCTTCGGGCTCGGCGAGGGCGAGCTCGAGCAGGTCGGCGAGGCGCTGCGCCGGGCCGGGGTGCGCTGGGGGCGCGATGCCGAGGCCCGCGCGCGGCTCGGCCTGCCGGCAGTCGCCGAGCACAGCTGGCGCTTCGGGCTCGACCGGCTGCTGCTCGGCCACGCGCTCGAGGCCGCCGAGGAGACCTTCGCCGGCGCCGCCCCGCTCGACGGGCTGCTCGAGGCCGGGATCCTCGGCGAGCTGGCCCGCTTCGCCGAGGGGCTGTGCCGGCTCGGCGAGCGCCTCGCCGAGCCGCGCCCGGTGGCGGCCTGGTGCGCGCTGCTCCACGAGACGGCCGCCGAGTTCCTGGCCCTCGACGACCCCGAGCTCGAGGACCCGGCCGGCCTCGCGGGCGCCATCGAGGCGCTGGCCCGCGCCGCCCGGGCCGGCGGCTACGCGGGTCCGGTGGGGTTCGCCGTGATCCGCGAGCGCCTCGCCGCGGCGCTCGCCCCCGGGGCGCTCGGACCGGCCCTGGTCGGGGCGGTCAACTGCTGCTCGATGACCGCCGCGCGGGCCATCCCGTTCGCGGTGATCTGCCTGCTCGGCCTCGACGACGGGGTCTTCCCGCGCGCCGAGCGCGACCCGGGCCTCGACCTCAGCGCCGCGCGCCCGCGCCGCGGCGACCGCAGCCTGCGCGACGACGACCGCCAGCTCCTGCTCGACGCGCTGCTCGCCGCGCGCCGCTGCCTGTACCTGAGCTACACCGGCGCCGACGTCCACGACGACAGCCCGATCCCGCCCTCGCCGGTGCTCGGCGAGCTGCTCGACTACCTCGACGCCCGCTTCCGCGGGCCGGGCGGGGCGCCCGGCTCGCAGGCGCTGCTCGTGCGCCACCCCCTGCAGCCGTTCAGCAGCCGCTACTTCACCGGCCAGCCCGGCCTGTTCAGCTACTCGGCCGCGCTCGCCGAGGCCAGCCGGGCCGGCGCCGGCCGGCGCCGCGAGCCGCGCTTCTTCGCCGCCCCGCTCGCCGCTCCCGAGCCCCCGCCCGAGCCGCTCGCCCTCGAGGAGCTGATCGAGTTCTGGTGCCACCCGGCCCGCGCCCTGCTGCGCGGCAGGCTCGGGGTGGCGCTCGAGGAGGGCGGGGTCGAGGCGCCGGCGAGCGAGCCGTTCCTGCTCGACGGGCTCGAGCGCTGGGCGCTCGACCAGCGCCTGCTCGGGCGCCGCCTCGCCGGGCTCGACCCGGATGCCGATCTCGCCCTGATGCGCGCCGAGGGGCGCCTGCCGCACGGCGAGATGGGCCAGGCCACGCTCGCCGAGGAGCGCGCCCGGGTGGGGCCGTTCGCCGCCCGGGTCGAGGCCGAGGGCGGGGCGCGGCGCGCCGCCCGGGCGCTGGCCGCCGAGCTCGCCGGGGTGCGCATCGAGGGGGTGCTCGAGGGGCTCGGCGCGGACGGCTGCTTCGCCTGGCGGCTCGGGCGGCGCCGGGCTCGCGACCGGCTCGCGGTCTGGATCCGCCACCTGCTGCTCTGTCTGGCCGCCCCCGAGGGGGTGGCCCCGCGCAGCCGCTGGCTCGACCTCGACGGCCTCTGGGAGCTGGCCCCGGTCGCCGGGGCCGGGGCGCTGCTCGAGGGCCTGGTGGCGGGCTGGCGGGCGGGGCGCTGCGCGCCGCTGGCCTTCCTCCCCGAGTCCTCGCAGGCGGCCGCCGCGGCGCTGGCCGCCGGCCGCGACCCGCTGGGCGCGGCGCGGCGCCGCTGGGAGGGCAGCGAGCGGCATCCCGGTGAGCAGTCGGACCCCTACAACGCGCTGGCCTGGCGCGGTCGCGACCCGCTCGCCGAGCCCGGCTTCGTCGAGCTCGCCGCCGAGGTCTTCGCCCCGCTCGAGGAGCAGCGGTGAGCACGGCCGGCGCCGCCGCTCCCGACCCGCCCCTCGATCCGCTCGAGGTGCCGCTGGCCGGCACCTGCCTGATCGAGGCGGCCGCCGGCACCGGCAAGACCCACGCGGTCACCGAGCTCTACCTGCGCCTGCTGCTCGAGGCCGCCCTGCCGGTCGAGGCGATCCTGGTGGTCACCTACACCCGGGCGGCGACCGCCGAGCTGCGCGGGCGGATCCGCGAGCGCCTCGCCGCGGCCCGCGACGAGCTCGAGCGC
>CAZRGU010000042.1:5946-11891 GCA_964599705.1 uncultured Ectothiorhodospiraceae bacterium
CGAGCGCCTCGCCGCGGCCCGCGACGAGCTCGAGCGCGGGCCGTCCCCGGCGCTCGCCGGGCTGGTCGCGCGGGCCGGAGGCGAAGAGGCGGCCCGCGCCCGCCTCGCCGCGGCGCTGCGCTCGATGGATCTCGCCGCGGTGCACACCATCCACGGCTTCTGCCAGCAGGCGCTTGCCGAGCATGCCTTCGCCGCCGGCCTGCCGCTCGGGCGCGAGCTGCTCGCCGAGCAGCAGGCCCTGCTCCTCGAGGTGGTCGAGGACTTCTGGCGCCGCGAGATGGCCGTGCCGGGAGCGGCGCCGGCGGCCCGCGAGCGCCGCCTCTCGCCCGACGGGCTGGCCCGCTGGGTGAGCGGACCGCTGGCCCGCCTGCGCCTCGAGGTGCGCGGGCCGCGCCAGCCGCCCGCGCCGGAGGCAGTCCTCGAGCGCCGGGTGCGGGCCCGCGCCGCGCTCGCCCGGCGCTGGCGGGGCGAGCGGCGGCGCATCGAGGCGCTGCTCTGCGATGACCCCTCGCCACTCAACCGGGCCCGCTACCGGGTGGCCACCCTCAGGGCCCTGGTCGAGGCGATCGAGGCCTGGCTCGAGGACCCCGCGGAGGCGCCCGGCGCCCCGCCCGAGGGCATCGAGCGGCTCGCCCCCGAGGCGCTCGCGGCCGCCACCAAGGGCGGGCAGGAGCCGCCCGCCCACCCGGCCTTCGCCGCCTGCCGGCAGGTCGCCGAGGCCTGGCAGCGCGGCGCCGAGGCCCTCGCCGAGTGGGAGCGGGCGCTGCGCGTGCGCCTGCTCGAACACTGCCGCGTCGAGCTCGCCCGGCGCCGGCGGGCGCGCGCCCAGCTCGGCTACGACGACCTGCTGCTCGACCTGGCCAGCGCCCTCGAGGGCGACGACGGGCGGCTCGCCGCGGCGCTCGCCGCGCGCTACCGCGCCGCCCTGATCGACGAGTTCCAGGACACCGACCCGGTGCAGCTCGAGATCGTCGAGCGGATCTTCGCGGCCGGCCGGCGCCCGCTGTTCCTGGTCGGCGACCCGAAGCAGGCGATCTACCGCTTCCGCGGCGCCGACCTGTTCGCCTACCTCGCCGCCCGGGGCCGCGCCACCCGGACCCGGCGCCTGGCCGAGAACTGGCGCTCGACCCCGCCCCTGGTGGCGGCCGTCAACGCGCTGTTCGCCTCGCGCCGCGCCCCCTTCGTGCTCCCCGAGGTCGGCTTCGCGCCGGTGCGCGCGGCCCCCGGGGCGAGCCCGCCGCCGCTGACGGTGGCCGGCGAGGCGTGCCCGGCGCTGCGCGTCTGGCTGCTGCGCCGCGGCGCCGGCGGCAAGGTGCTCAACAAGGGCGACACCGCGACGGCGATGGCCGCGGCCGCGGCCGCCGAGGCCGCCCGCCTGATCGAGCTCGGGCGCGCCGGGGCCGCGCGGCTCGGCGAGCGGGCGCTTGCCGCCGGCGACATCGCGGTGCTGGTGAGGAGCCACCTGCAGGGCCGGGCGGTGCGCGCCGCCCTCGAGGCGGCCGGGGTGGCGTGCGTGCGCCACGGCCAGGACGACGTCTTCGCCAGCGCCGAGGCCGAGGAGCTCGAGCGGGTGCTGCGAGCGCTGCTCGCCCCCGGCTCGGCAGGGCGGGTGCGTGCCGCGCTGGCCACGCCCCTGTTCGGGCTCGACGCGGAGGGGCTCGCCGCCCTCGAGGCCGAGCCGCGGCGCGCCGAGCTCTGGGCGGAGCGCTTCGCGCGCTGGCAGCGGGCCTGGCGCGAGCGCGGGCTGATGGCCGCCTTCCTGCGCTGGAGCGAGGAGGCCGGCTGCGCGGCGCGGCTGCTCGCGGCGCCCGGCGGGGAGCGGGCGCTGACCAACCTGCGCCACCTCGCCGAGCGGCTCCACGGGATCGAGCACGAGCGCGGCCTCGGGCCCGCGGCGCTCACCGCCTGGCTGGCCGCGCGCCGCTCGCTGGCCGGCGGCGAGGACGCCGAGGCCCAGCTTCGCCTCGAGCGCGACGGCGAGGCCGTCCAGGTGCTCACCGTCCACGCCGCCAAGGGGCTGCAGTTTCCGGTGGTGCTCCTGCCGTTCGCGTGGAGCGCGGGGCGCGAGCCCGATCCGCGCGCCGGGATCGCCTGCCACGAGCGCGAGGCCGGCGGCCGCGAGACCCTGTGGCTGGTCGCCGAGCCGCCCGAGCAGGCGCTGCGCCAGGCCCGCCTCGAGACCCTGGCCGAGGAGCTGCGCCTGCTCTACGTCGCCGTGACCCGCGCGCGCAGCCACTGCGTGCTCGCCTGGGGGGCGGTGCGCGACGCCGGGCGCAGCGCCCTGGCGTGGCTGCTGTGCGCCGGCGAGGAGGGCGGTGGCGAGGATCCGGTCGCGGCGCTCGCCGAGCGCTTCGCCGGCCTCGACGACGCCGCCCTCGAGCGGGCCCTGGCCGGGCTCGCCGGGCGCTGCGGGGGGGCGCTCGCCGTCGAGGCGCCCCCGGCGCCACGCCCGCTGCCGCTCGCCGCGCCCCCCGGGGCAGCCACCGAGCCGCGCGCGCGCAGCTTCGCGGCGCGCATCGCCAGCCGCCGCGAGCTGACCAGCTTCACCGCGCTGCTCGCCGGCCACGCCCCCGAGCGTCCCGATCACGATGCTGCCGCCAGCCACGAGGTGCCCGCCGTGGCACCCGCCCCGGGGGGCGATCGCTTCGCCTTCCCGCGCGGGGCGCGCGCCGGGAGCTGCCTGCACGCGCTCCTCGAGCGCTTCGATCCGCGACGGCGCGAGTCGCTCGCCGAGCAGGCCGCGGGGCTGCTCGCCGAGCACGGCTTCGACCCGGCCTGGGCCGGGGCGCTGGCCGGCTGGATCGACGAGATCCTCGCCACTCCGCTCGGCGGCGGGGCCCAGATCACCCTCGCCGCGCTGCCCTCCGCGGCGCGGCGCACCGAGCTCGAGTTCCACTTCCCGGTGAGCGCCCTCGAGCCGCGCGCGCTCGCCCGGCTCGCCGCCGGGCACGGCATCGACCCGGGGGCCGTGGCGAGCCTCGAGCGGGGCCCGCTACAGGGCTTCGTGCACGGCTACATCGACCTGGTCTTCCGCCATGGGGGGCGCTACTACCTGGCCGACTACAAGTCGACCTGGCTGGGCGAGGAGCCGCGGGCCTACCGCCAGGAGCGCCTCGAGGCGGTGATCGGGGCCGAGGCCTATCCGCTCCAGTTCCTCCTCTACAGCGTCGCGCTGCACCGCCACCTCGCCGCGCGGCTGCCCGGCTACGACTGCCGGCGGCACCTCGGCGGGGTCTACTACCTGTTCCTGCGCGGCATGTCGCCGGCCCACGAGCCGGGCACCGGGGTCTACTTCCGGCGCCTGCCGGCGGCCTTGATCACCGCCCTCGATGCCCTGCTGGGGGGACGCTGAGGTGGCCACCGACCTCTGGCACTGGTATCGCAGCGGCTGGATCGGGGCCCTCGAGCTGCACCTGGCACGGCTCCTCGGGCGGCTCTGCGGCGCCCTCTCGAGCGAGGCGACGCTGGCCGTCTGCGCGGTCGCGCGGCTCACCGCCGAGGGGCACAGCTGCGCCGATCTGGCGAGCCTGGCCGGCACCGCGCCGCTCGCCGAGGCCCCCGGCGCACCGCGCGCCCCGGCGCTCGCTGCCTGGCGCGAGGCGCTGCGCGCCTGCCCGGCGGTCGGCGAGCCGGGCCAGTACCGGCCGCTGATCCTCGATGGGGCCGGGCGACTCTACCTGCACCGCTACTGGAGCTACGAGCAGCGGGTGGCGCGGCGTCTCGCGGCGCTCGCCGCGGCCCGCCCGGCGCTCGACCGCGCGGCGCTGCCGGCGCTCCTCGATCGCCTCTTCCCGCCCGCGGCGCCCGGCGCCGACCCCGGCCAGCGGGTCGCCGCGGCGCTGGCCGCCGCCCGCCGCCTGTGCGTGATCTCGGGCGGGCCGGGGACCGGCAAGACCACCACCGTGGTGCGGATCATCGCCCTGCTCGGCGCCCTGCGCCCGGGGCTGCGGGTGGCCCTCGCCGCCCCCACCGGCAAGGCCGCCGCGCGCCTCGAGGAGGCGGTGCGCGCCGGGCGCGCGGCCCTGGCGCTCGACCCGGCGATGAGGGCGGCGCTGCCCGAGCGCGCCGCCACCCTGCACCGCCTGCTCGGCGTGCGCCCCGGCCAGCCGCGCCCCCGCCACCACGCCGGGCGGCCGCTGGTCCACGACCTGGTGGTCGTCGACGAGGCCTCGATGATCGATCTGGAGCTGATGGCGCGCCTCCTCGACGCCCTGCCCGAGGAGGGCCGACTGGTGCTGCTCGGCGACCGCGACCAGCTCGCCTCGGTGGCCCCCGGGGCGGTGCTCGGCGACCTGTGCGCCCCGGCGCGCGGCCCGGCCGGGCGCTGGCGCGAGGAGCTCGCCGCGCTGGCCGGCTGCCCGCTCCCCGAGCCGGGCCCGGCGGCCGGCGGATCCGCCCGCCCTGGGGGAGCGCTCCCCGGGCGAGCCGGCGGGCGGCGAGCTGCACCGGGCAGTGCCCCGCCCGAGCGCTCGCCGCCCCCGCGGGCGCGGCCCGGGCTGGGCGAGTGCGTGGCGCTGCTCGAGGCGAGCCACCGCTTCGGGCCGCAGAGCGGCATCGGGCGGCTGGCGCGCGCGGTGCGCGACGGCGACCCGGATCGGGTCGTCGCGCTGCTGCGCGCCGCCGATCCGGGCGAGCTGGCCTGGCGGCCCGAGGTGGAGCGCGAGGCGCTGATCGAGCGCCTCGCCGCCGGCTACCGGCCGCTGCTCGAGGCGGCCCGCGGCGGCGCCCCGGCCGCCGAGGTCCTGGCCCGCCTCGAGCGGCTGCGGGCGCTGTGCGCGCACCGCCAGGGGGCGCTCGGCGTGGCGGCGCTGGCCGGCACGCTGGAACGGCGGCTGGCCCCGCGGGGCGGGCGCGATCCCTGGTACCCGGGGCGCGCGGTGATGGTGGTGCGCAACGACCCCGTGCTCGAGCTCTACAACGGTGACGTCGGGGTGGCGGTCGCGGGGCTCGGCGCCGGCGGGCTCGGGGTGTGCTTCGCGCTGCCGGGGGGGGCGGCGAGGATCCTCTCCCCGGCCCGTCTGCCCGCTCACGAGAGCGCCCTGGTGACCACCGTGCACAAGGCCCAGGGCGGGGAGTTCGACGAGGTCGTGGTGGTGCTGCCCGAGCGGCCCTCGCCGGTGCTCACCCGCGAGCTGCTCTACACCGCGGCGACCCGGGCCCGCCGGCGCCTCGAGCTGTGGGGCAGCGAGGCGGTGGTGCGCGCCGCGGTGAGCGCCCGGGTGGTGCGCGCCTCGGGGCTGCGCGAGGCGCTCTGGGGGAGCGGGCGGTGAGCGGCGCGCTGCGCGCGGTGACCTTCGATGCCGCCGGCACGCTGATCGTGCCGGCCCGTCCGGTCGGCGAGACCTACGCGGAGATCGCCGCCCGCCACGGCCTGCGCCTCGCCCCCGAGCGCCTCGCGGCGCGCTTTGCCGAGGCCTTCGCGCGGATGCCGCCGCTCGCCTTCCCGGGCCTGGCCGGAGAGGCGCTCGCCGAGGCCGAGCGGGGCTGGTGGCGGGCGCTGGTCGCGCAGGTGGTGGGGCGCGGCGCGGGCGGCGACTTCGAGGCCCTGTTCGCGGCGCTCTACGGCCACTACGCGCGCCCCTCGGCATGGCGGGCGGTCCGCGGCGCGCGCGAGGGGCTCGCCGCGCTGGCCGGGGCCGGGCTGCGGCTGGCGGTGGTCTCGAACTTCGACTCGCGCCTGGCGCCGATCCTCACCGGCCTC
Organism: uncultured Ectothiorhodospiraceae bacterium; assembly: GCA_964599705.1. Classification (GTDB taxonomy): domain Bacteria; phylum Pseudomonadota; class Gammaproteobacteria; order HK1; family HK1; genus CAZRGU01. The sequence continues at coordinate 11,648 of CAZRGU010000042.1, forward strand.
GGCCTCACCGCCCATCTCGATGCGCTGCTCTGGTCGAGCGCGGCCGGCGCGGCCAAGCCCGACCCGGCGATCTTCGCCGCTGCCCTCGAGCGTCTCGGGGTGGCGCCCGGCGAGACGGTGCATGTCGGCGACAGTGCCGCGGCCGACGGCGCCGGCGCGCGGGCCGCCGGGATCGGCGCGCTGCTGGTCGCCGGGCCGGGACGCCCGACGCTCGCCGAGGCCTGCGCGATGCTCGCCGGTCGAG
>CAZRGU010000042.1:11991-17662 GCA_964599705.1 uncultured Ectothiorhodospiraceae bacterium
GCGGCGATTTGATCCAGGTCAAGAACGCCTGCTCCGCCCGGTGCTAGGTTGCGAGGAGGATCAGCAGGACCCAGCCGCGTTGCGCTCCCCGAAGCACAGGACGAGCGAGCCCGACACCGCATCCGTACGCCGAGCGATCGCGCCGCAGCGCGACGCGGCCAGCGGCGGGCGCGTGCCGGCCGGGGCGCGCAGGCGCTCGGCGCGGCGGGCCGGCGCGCCCTCGATCGCGCCCTGCTGATCGCGCGCCACAGGAGGAAGGCGATGCGTCGCGCAGCCGCGCCGCGCCGCGGCCCCGGGCGGGGCCGGCAGCGCGCGGCCCACAGAGCGAACCCCCCAGCCGCCGGGTCGGCCGCCCACCCGGACACCCCCCCGATCACTTCGAGCAGGATGCGATGCCGATGGACAAGCTGAGCACGGCGAAGGCGTTCGAGCCCGAGACGCCGACGGTGCCCGAGACCCCCGCCACCCGGCTCGAGGGCCACGTGGTCGAGGTGGTCAGCGACTCGGGGGAGGGGGCCCAGAAGTGCGGCCAGTCGTTCGCCACCATCGCGGCCAAGATGGGCAACGGGATCTGGACGGTCGAGATCATCCCGGCCGAGATCGAGCCCCCGGCGCGCAGCATCGCCGGGGCGAGCGGCAACCGCATCCGGGTCGGCTCCGGGCCGGTGCACAACGGCGGCAACGAGGCCGACCTGGTGGTGGCCTTCAACGAGCAGGTGCTGCTCGGGCGGGTCCAGGCCGGGGCGCTCAAGCCCGGCTGCATCATCCTCCTCGAGAGCAAGTGGCGCCACCACCAGGACCCGGCGATCGTCACCTCCTACACCGAGACCACGGCGCGCCTCATCGAGCGCGGCTTCCGGGTCTACGAGGTGCCGATGGAGCAGGTCTGCCTGCAGTACACCTCGAGCCCGCAGCGCGGCAAGAACATGTTCGTGCTCGGCATGCTGGTGCGCATCTACAGCTTCGACCCCGAGCTCGGCCGCGCCCAGATCGGCTTCGTGTTCGGGCGCAAGGGCCAGGCCGTGGTGGCCCGCAACGTCGAGCTGTTCGACGCCGGCTACCAGTGGGCCGGCGAGCACCTCGAGCTGCGCTTCGAGATCCCGGCGAGGCCCCCCGAGGAGGCCCAGATCGTGGTCAACGGCAACACCGCTCTGGCCCTCGGGATCATGGCCTCGGGGATGGAGGTCTGCGCGATGTACCCGATCACGCCGGCCACCTCCGCCTCGCACTACCTCAGCGAGGCCTACGAGCGGGTCGGCGGCCTGGTCCACCAGGCCGAGGACGAGATCGCGGCCTGCGCCTTCGCGGTCGGCGCCTCCTACGCCGGCAAGTGCGCGGTGACCATCACCTCGGGGCCGGGGATCTCGCTCAAGCAGGAGGTGCTGGGACTGGCGGTCATGGCCGAGATCCCGCTGGTCGTGATCAACGTCCAGCGCGGCGGACCGAGCACCGGGCTGCCGACCAAGGTCGAGCAGGGCGACTTGCTGCAGGCGATCTTCGGCGGCCACGGCGACGCGCCGCGGGTGGTGATGGCCGCGGCCACCATCGAGGAGTGCTTCTACCTGCCGATCACGGCGCGCAAGATCGCCGAGACCCTGAACATGCCGGTCTTCCTGCTCACCGACGCCAACCTGGCCACCGCCCAGCAGCCCTTCCGGCGCCCCGAGCTGCGCCCCGAGTGGGTCGCCGCGCCGATCGACCTCTCCCCGGTCCCCGAGGGCGAGGAGCCCTATGACTGGGACCCGGCCAGTGGCCTGCACCGGCGGGTGATCCCCGGCCAGCCGGGCGGCATGTACACCATCACCGGCCTCGCCCACACCCGCGGGAGCAAGGTCGCCTACGACCCGCGGGTCAACGAGGAGGGGCTGCGCAATCGCAGCCTCAAGCTCGCCGCCTTCCAGCGCACCCTGCTCGCCCCGCCGGTCTTCGGCGACGAGCGCGGCGACCTGCTGGTGCTCGGCTGGGGCAGCACCAAGGGGGTCATCGAGGAGGCGGTCGCCGAGCTGCGCGCCGAGGGCCTCAAGGTCTCCTCGCTGCACCTGACCTACCTGCAGCCGATGGCCAGCGGGATCGGCGAGATCATGGCCCGCTTCGCCCGGGTGATGACCGTCGAGATGAACTGGTCGGACTCGCCCGACGAGGAGCTGATCGACGCCGACAACCGCCGCTACGGCAACCTCGCCTGGCTGCTCCGGGCCCGCTACCTGGTCGATGTCGACTGCTGGACGGAGGTCCAGGGCCAGCCGCTCAAGCCGGCCACCGTGGCGCGCGCCCTGCGCCGCAAGCTCGCGGAGGGATGAGCCGTGTTCGATCCGATCGAGACCCTCTCGACCAGCCTCGCCGACATCGAGGACGAGGACTACACGATCCAGGACTACGAGGGCGGGCTGTCGCGCTGGTGCCACGGCTGCGGCAACAACGCCATCCTCACCGCCCTGCAGAAGCTCTGCGCCGAGGAGCAGCTCCCGCCCGAGCGCACCGTGTTCGTCTCCGGGATCGGCTGCTCGTCGCGCTTCCCGCACTACATGGGCACCTACGGCTTCCACGGCCTGCACGGGCGGGCCCTGCCGGTCGCCGAGGGGATCAAGATCCGCCGCCCCGACCTGCATGTGTTCGTCAACACCGGCGACGGCGACTGCTGCAGCATCGGCGCGGCGCACTGGATCCACGCGGTGCGCTACAACATGGACATGACCGTGCTGCTGCACAACAACTGCATCTACGGTCTGACCAAGAACCAGGCCTCGCCGACCTCGCCGCGCGGCCTGCCCACCAACACCAGCCCGCGCGGCGCCTACCTCGACCCGCTCAACCCGCTCGAGACCACCCTCGGGGTGGCCAACGTCTCGTTCGTCGCCCACGCCGCCGACTGGCTCCCGGGGCTGCTCCACCAGATCCTCGAGCAGGCCTTCCACCACCGCGGGCTGTCGTTCGTGATCATCATGCAGCGCTGCCCCAACTACCTGCCGGACTTCTTCGACCATTTCATGAAGAACCCCGACAACATCCGCCTGCTCACCCACGAGCGCGGCCTGCAGGTCGACGAGGCCCTGGCCCGGCGCTTCCGCAACCGCGAGGAGCATGACCCCTCGGATCTGGCCCGGGCCCGCGAGCTGGCCAGCGATCTCGAGTGCGTGCCGCTCGGGATCCTGTACCGCAACGAGGACGTGCCCTGCTACGAGGACCTGCGCGCCACCGGGGTGCACCTGAGCGCCGAGGAGCGGGTCGCCGCCCTCGAGCGCGAGTTCGACCGCTTCATGATCGAGCCGGCCTGAGAGCCTAGGCACCCATCACCCAGCCTGCGGCGAGCGATGGGTGCACGGACTCTGAGCCGCTAGCCGAGGAGGATCGCCAGAGTGCTGGTACAGCTTGGAGCCACCCGCGCGAAGCGCCCGAGCGCGCGCCACGACCCCGACTTCCGGGCGCTGCTGCGCATCCACCTCGCCGCGCCCAGCGAGGAGAGTCCGAGCGGGGCCGCCTCGCGGCTGCTGCCGGCGGCCTTCTGCGGCTTCCTCGACCTCGAGGCGGTGCGCCACGACTACCCGCTGGTGCTCTGCGAGGGCAGCGAGGGGCCGCTCGCCGTGCCGCTCGCCCGGCTCCTCGACGGGCTGGCCGAGCGCGCCGAGGAGGGCGAGCGCGACGCCGTGCGCCGGGCGCTGTACCGCCTCGAGCTCGAGATCAAGCGCCTGGCTGCGGCCTGCGCCTACGGGCAGCTCTCCGAGCTCTGGGCGCGGGCCGTCGACCGCCTCCTCGAGGCCGCCCCCGAGGGCGAGGCCCGGACCCGGCTCGGCGAGCGGCTGCGCGCGGCGCGCGCCGCCCTCGAGGTCGAGGGCGCGGTGATCGGCTGTGCCCACGACAGCGCCCGCAAGCTCTTCGCCCATGGCTGGGACCGGCTGCTCGCCGAGCAGAGCCGCCGCGAACGGGCCTCGCTCGAGCGCCTGATCGCGGCCATCCAGGACATCCTCGATGCCGACAAGGCGCGCTCGCCGCGGGCCACCTCGCCGCAGGTGCTGCGCGCCGCGCTGGGCGGCGAGCACGCCGGCGGCATCGACTTCGAGCGCATGGCCACCCTGCTGCGCACCAGCAAGCACCACCGGCCGCTGACTCCGGCGCGGCGCAAGCGCCTGCGCGAGGTCCTCAAGGTGCTCGACGAGGAGCATGCGCTGCTCGCCCGTCACGCCGGCAACGGCGCCCGGCGCCGCTCGCGGCGCAAGCTGGTGACCACCACCGGGAGCTGCAGCGAGGCGCTGTCGCTGTTCCAGGCCGAGATCTACCGGATGGTGACCCTGGTGCGGGCGGTGCGCATCGCCCGCCTCGAGGTCGAGAACCGCTACCAGGAGGGGCGCCACGACGCCTTCTTCGAGGCCTTCGGCCCCGACCACCTGACCCCCGAGGAGCGCCGCGCGCTGCCTCCGCTGATGGTCTACCTCGACGGCGACTCGATGACCGAGACCGATCGCTGCACGCTGCTCGACATCCTCGCCTCGGACCTGCCGATCAAGGTGCTCCTCGAGGTCACCCGGGTGCCGGGCGGGGTGCTGCCGGCGCCCGGCCCGACCGCGGTGAGCGGCTGGCTCGAGCGCCTCCCGGCGATGGCCGCCACTCTGGAAGGCGCCTTCGTGCTCCAGGCCCCGGTCTCCCATCTGCCGGCGCTGGCCGGCGAGATCGCCGAGGGGCTGCGCTTCGAGGGGCCGGCGCTGTTTGCCGTCTACACCGGGCCGCGCGAGCCGCGCGAGGACCTGCCGCCCTACCTGCGCACCGCGGCGGCCGTCGAGAGCCGCGCCTACCCGGTGCTGGTCAGCGCGCCCGGGCGCGGGGCGCGCTGGGCCGAGCGCTTCTCGCTCGCTGCCAACCCCGCCCCGGAGGCCGACTGGCCCGAGCACCGGGTCTCCTACGAGGACGCCGAGGGCCGCCTGGTCGAGGAGCCGGTGCGCTTCACCTACGTCGACTTCCTGGCCTGCGACCCGCGCTTCGCCGGGCACTTCGTGCCGGTCGGGCGCGGCGCCTGGCACCCCGACATGATGCCGGTGGCCGACTACCTGGCGCTCGGCGAGGACGACGCGCTCGGCAAGGTCCCCTACATCCTGATGAGCGATGCCGAGGGTGCGATCCGCCGGGTGGTGGTGCGCCGCGGGCCGATCGCCGCGGCCCGCCGGGCGCGGGCGCGCTGGCGCAGCCTGCGCGAGCTGGCCGGGATCGAGTCCTCCCACGTCGAGCAGGCCCTGGCCCGTGAGCGCGAGCGCCTCGAGGCCGAGCTGCGCGAGGAGCTCGCCGCGGCCGTCCCGGCCGCCGCTCCGGCCGCCGCCCCGGCCAGCCCGGCCGGCGAGGAGGGCGCAGGCGATGCAGCTCGCGAAGGCGGCGCCGAGGAGCAGGCCGCGCCGGCCGAGACCTCGGCCGAGCGCGATCCGGACGAGACCTGGATCGAGACCGAGATGTGCACCGCCTGCAACGACTGCGTCGATCGCAACGGACTGATGTTCGGCTACAACGAGGCCAAGCAGGCCTACATCAAGGATCTCACCGCCGGGACCTACCGCGAGCTGATCGAGGCCGCCGAGAACTGCCCGGTGTGCATCATCCACCCGGGCAAGCCCTGGAACCCGGCCGAGCCCGGCCTCGAGGAGCTGCTCGCCCGCGCCGCCGCGCTGTAGATCAGGCGCCAGCCCGACGT
>CAZRGU010000043.1:0-3552 GCA_964599705.1 uncultured Ectothiorhodospiraceae bacterium
CGGCGGCAGGTGGAGGGAGCGCCGCCGTCAACTCCCCGCCGCGGCGCCCTCGAGGGCGGCGCCGAAGGCCTCGATGGCCTGCTCGATGGCCGCGGGGCTGACGTCGAGGTGGGTGACCAGGCGCAGCGGGTCGCCGTCGCTGACCCGCACGCCGCGCTCGGCGAGCAGCGCGCGCACCCGCGCCCGGCGCTCGGCGGGGATGCGCACGAAGACCATGTTGGTGTGGCAGGCGAGGACCTCGATCCCGCCGAGCGCGGCCAGCCCCTCGGCGAGGCGCGCGGCGTTGGCATGGTCCTCGGCGAGGCGCTCGACGTGGTGCTCGAGGGCGTAGAGACCGGCCGCGGCGAGCACCCCGGCCTGGCGCATGCCGCCGCCGAGCACCTTGCGCCAGCGCCGCGCACGGGCGACGAGCTCGCGGCGCCCACAGAGCACCGATCCGACCGGGGCGCCGAGCCCCTTGGAGAGGCAGCACGAGCAGGTGTCGAACAGGGCGCTGATCCGCTCGACCGCTACCCCGAGGGCGACCGCGGCGTTGAACACCCGCGCCCCGTCGAGGTGCAGGCCGAGGCCACGCTCGCGGGCGAAGGCCCGCGCCCGGTCGAGGTAGCCGAGGGGGAGCACCTTGCCGCCCTGGGTGTTCTCGAGACAGAGCAGCCGGGTGCGGGCGAAGTGGTAGTCGTCGGGCTTGATCACGGCGGCGGCCTCGGCGAGATCGAGCGAGCCGTCGGCCTGGAAGGGGATCGGCTGGGGCTGGATGCTGCCCAGCACCGCCGCGCCGCCGCCCTCGTACTTGTAGGTGTGGGCGACGTGCCCGACGATGTACTCGTCGCCGCGCTCGCAGTGGGCGAGCAGGCCGAGGAGGTTGCCCTGGGTGCCGCTCGACACGAACAGGCCGGCCTCCTGGCCGAGGCGCTCGGCGGCCAGCGCCTCGAGGCGGTTGACGGTCGGGTCCTCGCCATAGACATCGTCGCCGACCTCGGCGCGGGCCATCGCCTCGCGCATGGCCGGGACCGGGCGGGTGACGGTGTCGCTGCGCAGATCGGCGATGCACTCCATGGCGGCTCCTCCTCGACGGCGGGGGCGCGAGAGGATACTACGCGGGGCCGCGATCTGCTGCGTCCGGCCGCGTGACGCGCTATCCTTTGCTCCCCACGCGAGCCAGGGGAGGAGGTCGCGCCACATGACCCAGGGCCAGCACGGAAGCCGGCGCACGCTGATCCTCACCGGTGCCAGCCGCGGCATCGGCCACGCCACGGTCAAGCGCTTCTCGAGCGCCGGCTGGCGGGTGATCACCTGCTCGCGCCAGCCCTTCCCCGAGGACTGTCCGTGGGAGGCGGGCCCCGAGGACCACGTGGTCATCGATCTGGCCGACCAGGCGAGCCTCGAGGCCGGCATCGAGGAGATGCGCGCGCGCCTCGACGGGGCGCCGCTCAACGCGCTGGTCAACAACGCCGGGATCTCCCCCAAGGGGCCGGGCGGCGAGCGGCTCGGAACCCGCGACACCAGCCTCGAGGTCTGGCGCCAGGTCTTCCAGGTCAACTTCTTCGCGCCGGTGCTGCTCGCCCGCGGCCTGGTCGCCGAGCTCGAGGCCGGCCGCGGCGCGATCATCAACGTGACCTCGATCGCCGGCAGCCGGGTGCACCCGTTCGCCGGGGCCGCCTACGCGACCTCGAAGGCGGCGCTCGCCGCGCTGACCCGCGAGATGGCCGCCGACTACGGGCCGCTCGGGATCCGGGTCAATGCCATCGCGCCCGGCGAGATCGAGACCGCGATCCTCTCGCCCGGCACCCAGGACCTGGCGAGCTCGCTGCCGCTGCGCCGTCTCGGCACGCCCGAGGAGGTCGCCACCGTGATCTACTTCCTGTGCTCGCCGCAGGCGAGCTACGTGACCGGCACCGAGGTCGAGATCAACGGCGGCCAGCACGTCTGAGCCGCGCCTGCGGCCCGTTCGCCACCCGAGCCCGGTGCCCATCGACCGCCAGCCCGCCTCGCCGCGTGAGGCGGCGCGAACCAGGAGAATGCAACCATGACCCTCGCTCCCAACTCGATCGCCGCACGCGACGTCGCCCACACCCTGCACCCCTACACCAACCTCGCGCTGCACGAGGAGCGCGGCCCGCTGGTCATCACCCGCGGCGAGGGGATCTACGTGTGGGACGACGACGGGCGCCAGTACATCGAGGGGCTGGCCGGGCTGTGGTGCGTGTCGCTCGGCTTCAACGAGCCGCGCCTGGTCGAGGCCGCGCGGCGCCAGCTCGAGGTGCTGCCCTACTCGCACACCTTCGCCCACCGCTCGACCATCCCGGTGATCGAGCTCTGCGAGAAGCTGGTCTCGATCGCGCCCGGGCCGATGGCCAAGGTGTTCCTTACCAACTCCGGCTCCGAGGCGGTCGACACCGCGGTCAAGTTCACCTGGTACTACAACAACGCCGTCGGCCGCCCCGAGAAGAAGAAGATCATCTCGCGGCGGCGCGGCTACCACGGGATCACCGTGGCCGGGGCGAGCCTGACCGCCATCCCGCTGATGCAGAACGACTTCGACCTGCCGCTCGACCGCTTCCTGGCCACCGACACGCCCTGCCAGTACGACTTCGCCGAGCCCGGCGAGTCCGAGGAGGCCTTCGCCACCCGGCTCGCCGAGAGCCTCGATGCGCTGATCTGCGACGAGGGCCCGGACACCGTGGCCGCCTTCATCGCCGAGCCGGTGATGGGCGCCGGCGGGGTGATCGTGCCCCCGGCGACCTACTACGAGAAGGTCCAGGAGGTGCTGCGCCGCCACGACGTGCTGTTCATCGCCGACGAGGTGATCTGCGGCTTCGGGCGCACCGGCAACCTGTGGGGCTCGCAGACCTTCGACATCCGCCCCGACATGGTGACCTGCGCCAAGCAGCTCTCCTCGGCCTACCTGCCGATCGCCGGGGTGATGATCTCGGAGCCGATCTACCAGGCCTTCGTCGAGCAGAGCCGCAAGCACGGCGCGCTCGGCACCGGCTTCACCTACGGCGGCCACCCGGTCTCGGCCGCCGTTGCCCTCGAGACCCTGCGCATCTACGAGGAGCGCGACATCGTCGGTCACGTCCGCCAGGTCGCCCCGCGCTTCCAGGCCCGGCTGCGCGCCCTCGCCGAGCACCCGCTGGTCGGCGAGGCGCGCGGCATCGGGCTGGTCGGGGCCGTCGAGATCGTCGCCGACAAGGACCGCCACGAGTGGTTCCCGGCCGATGCCAAGGTGCCGCTGGCGGTGGCCAACGCGGCCCTCGAGCGCGGCCTGATCTGCCGCCCGCTGCCCGGCGAGACGGTGGCGCTGTGCCCGCCGCTGGTGATCGACGAGGCCGAGATCGACGAGCTCTTCGACCGCTTCGCCGGGGCCCTCGACGACGCCCTGGAGGCGCTGCGCAACGGGTAGCCTGGTCGGCCGCGGCCGCTGGCCGGGGCGCCGCCCCGGCCAGCGGGCCGGCGCGAAGCCCGGCCTCGAGCCGCGTGCGGCACTCCCGTCCCCGGCCGAGGCGCCGATCCCGGGCAGAGCCCGGGCTACGAGGGAGCCGCCCGTGGCCT
>CAZRGU010000043.1:3652-17233 GCA_964599705.1 uncultured Ectothiorhodospiraceae bacterium
GCCGAGGCGCCGATCCCGGGCAGAGCCCGGGCTACGAGGGAGCCGCCCGTGGCCTCGGCTGAACCGGCGGTGCCCCGGTCGTAGCTCGGGCGCGAAGCCCGGCCTCGAGCCGCGTGCGGCACTCCCGTCCCCGGCCGAGGCGCCGATCCCGGGCAGAGCCCGGGCTACGAGGGAGCCGCCCGTGGCCTGCGCCGGGACTGCTCCTCCGCCATCGTGGCCGGTCGGCCGGGTGCCGCGTGGGGAGTCCGGGCCGTCCCGGCGGGGATGCCCTCTCGGCAGCCTGGTCCGGGTGGCGCTCGGCGCCTCACCAGGCCAGGGCGAAGGCCGGGAAGACGTCGCCCTTGGTGCCGCGCGGGTCGCAGCCGGCCTCGAGCAGGCCACTGGCCGGGTCGCGCTCGACGGCCAGCAGGTAGCCCTCGGTCCAGTCGGGGGCGCGCTCGATGTCGTGGCCGAGGGCGGCCAGCGCCTCCAGGGTGGCCTCCGGGAAGCGCGGCTCGATGCGCACCCGCTGCGCGCTTCGCTGGTGGGGGGCGAAGAAGCCCGGGAAGTGCTCGCTGGAGAGCTTCGGGGCCTCGATGGCCTCCTGCAGGCCGAGCCCGAAGACCCGCCGGTAGAGCAGGTACTGGAGCTGCCACTGGTCCTGCTGGTCCCCGCCCATGCTGCCGAAGCACGACCACGGCTCGCCGTCGCGGAAGGCCAGGCTCGGGCTGATGGTGGTGCGCGGGCGCTTGCCCGGGCGCACCACGTTGGGGTGGTGGTCGGGCTCCAGGTAGAAGGTCATCAGCCGGTTGCCGAGCGGGAAGCCGAGCTCGGGGACGACCTCGTTGGAGCGGATCCAGGCTCCGCTCGGCGTGAACGAGGCGAAGTTGCCGGCCGCGTCGATGCAGTCGACGTGCACGGTGCCGGCGCCCCAGGCCGCCCCGCCGAGGCGCTCCTCGGGTGCGAGCAGGGCCTCGCCGGCGCCCGGGTTCCCGGGACGCAGCTCGGGGTCGGCGCGCGCCGGGTCGATCAGGGCGGCCCTCGCGCGGGCGTAGTCGGGGGCGAGCAGCGCCTCGAGCGAGACCGTGGCCCAGCGCGGGTCGGCGTAGAACTGCTCGCGGTCGGCGAAGGCGAGCTTGAGGGCCTCGATGAGCAGGTGCAGGTACTCGGGCCCGTCGGGGCGCAGCGCCTCGAGCTCGAAGCGATCGAGGATGGCGAGCGCCTGGAGCATCACCGGGCCCTGGTTCCAGAGCCCGCACTTGAACACCCGCAGGCCGCGGAAGTCGAGGGCGGCCGGGGGCTCGAAGCGGGTCGCGAAGCCCTCCAGATCGGCCCGTTCGAGCAGCCCGTCGCGCTCGCGCGAGAAGGCCTCGATGGCGCTCGCCGGCTCGCCCCGGTAGAAGGCGTCGCGGGCCGCCCCGAGCGCCGCCTCGCGGGTTCCGCCGGCGCGCCGCTCGGCACCGACCAGGTGCTCGAGGAGCGCGGCGAAGGCCGGGTTGGCGAGGCGCTGCCCGACGGCCGGGACCGCGCCGTCCGGCAGGTAGAGCGCGGCGCTCGCCGGCCACTGGCTGCGGAACTTGGCGGCCAGGTCGGCGATCCCGTAGCGGGGCTGGAAGCGCAGGCCGCGGTGCACCGGGAAGCCGTCGCGGGCCAGGCCCAGGGCCGGGGCGGCGACGGTGGCCAGGTCGAGGGTGCCGAAGCGGGCCAGCGCGTCGAGCAGGGCGGCCGGGGCGGCCGGCACCCCGGCGGCCAGGATCCCCTCCTCGGGGACCTCGGCGAGGCCGCGCTCGCGGTAGGCCTCGGGGGTGGCGGCGCGCGGGGCGGCGGTGTTGCCGTTGACCGCCACCACGCGGCGCTCGCCGGCCGGGCAGATGAGCATCGGGCACTCGCCGCCGAAGGTGTACATCTGCGGGTTGACCAGCCCCTCGACCAGGGTCGCGGCGACCGCCGCGTCGATGGCGTTGCCGCCCCCCTCGAGGATGTCGCGCCCGGCCTGGGCGGCCAGGTAGTGCTCGCAGGCGATCGCCCCGCGGGTGCCGAGCAGGCGGGGCAGGAAGGGGTTGCGCCCGGTGTCCTCGATGGCGAAGCTGCGGGTGCTCATGACCGCTCCTTGGCGCCTTCGCCGGATTCCTCGGTGTCCGGCGAGCCGTGCTCGCGCAGCACCTCGGCGACCCGGATCCGGTAGCGCGAGAACAGCGCGGCCTTGCCGCGGGCCTGGGCGGCACGGTGGCCGGCGTGCTCGTGCCAGCGGCGCACCGCGGCCTCGTCGCGCCACAGCGAGACCGACAGGTAGCGCCCCTCTTGGGTGAGGCTGGCGAAGCGCTCGACGCCGAGGAACCCGTCGCTGCCCTCGAGCTCGGCGCGCAGCTCGGCGGCCAGGGCGAAGTACTCGTCGGCCGCCCCGGGGCGGAACTCGACCTCGAAGATCACCGCGATCATCGGATCACGAACGGGTTGGGGACCTCGCCGGCGGTCGAGATCCAGACGCTCTTGGTCTGCAGGTACTCGCGGATCGCCTCCTGGCCGCCCTCGCGCCCGAGGCCGCTGCGCTTGTAGCCGCCGAACGGGGCCAGGTAGCTCACCGCCCGGTAGGTGTTGACCCACACCGTGCCGGCACGCAGCCGCTGCGAGACGGTCAGCGCGCGGCGGATGCTCTGCGTCCAGATGCCGGCGGCCAGCCCGAAGACCACGTCGTTGCCGATCGCCACGGCCTGGTCCTCGTCGGCAAACGGGATCACCGAGAGCACCGGCCCGAAGACCTCCTCCTGGGCGATGCGCATCGAATTGTCGACCCCGGTGAACACGGTCGGCTCGACGAACCAGCCGCTGCCGCACTCGGGCCGGGTGGCCCGAGCGCCGCCGAGCACGGTGCGCACCCCCTCGCCCTTGGCGATCTCGATGTAGGAGAGGATCTTCTCGAACTGGGCGAGGTTGGTCACCGGACCGACCTGGGTGGCGGGGTCCATCGGGTTGCCGAGCCGCGCGCCGCGGGCGAACTCGACCAGCCGTTCGACGAACTCGTCGTGGATGCTCTCCTGGACGAGCAGCCGCGAGCCGGCGATGCAGGTCTGCCCGGTGGCGGCGAAGATCCCCGAGATCGCGCCCTTGACCGCGTTGTCGAGATCGGCGTCCTCGAAGACGATGTTCGGCGACTTGCCGCCGAGCTCGAGGCTGACCCGCTTGATGCCGCGCGCGGCGGCCGCGTAGATCGCCTCGCCGGTGCGGTCCGAGCCGGTGAAGGCGATCTTGGCGACCAGCGGGTGCTCGACCAGGGGGGCGCCGGCCTCGGGCCCGTAGCCGGTCACCACGTTGATCACCCCGGGCGGGAAGCCGGCCTCCTCGACCAGGCGCATCATCTCGAGCACCGAGGCCGGGGTGTACTCGGAGGGCTTGATCACCACGGTGTTGCCGGCCGCCAGCGCCGGGGCGAGCTTCCAGGCGGTGAGCAGCAGCGGCGAGTTCCAGGGCACGATCGCGCCGATCACCCCGAGCGGCTCGTGGCGGGTGAAGGTGAAGTGGCCGGGCTTGTCGATCGGCAGCACCGCGCCCTCGATCTTGTCGGCCAGCCCCCCGTAGTAGTAGTAGTACTGGGGGACGTAGCGAAGCTGGGCGGCCATCTCGCTGATCAGCTTGCCGTTGTCGCGGACCTCGACGCGGGCCAGCTCCTCGGCGTGCTCGGCGATCCGGTCGCCGAGCCGGTGGAGCAGGGCGCCGCGTTGCGAGGCGGTGAGCCGCGGCCACTCGCCGCCCTCGAAGGCGGCATGGGCGGCGCGCACCGCCCGCTCGACGTCCTCGGCGCGCCCCCGCGGGGCGCTCGCCCAGGGCTGCGCGGTGAACGGGTCGAAGCTCTCGAAGCGCTCGCCCGAGGCCGCCTCGACCCACTCGCCGCCGATGTACATCCGGTAGCGCACCAGCTCGCCGTTGCCGCTCATCGCTGCTCCTCCTCCCGGGCGCTCGCCCCGGGGCTGCTCAGCCGCACTCCAGGGTACCGGCCAGGGCCCGGCGGTACAGCCCCTCGAGGTTCTCGGCGGTCAGCGGCACCGGGTTGGTGGCCGAGGAGGGGTCGGCCTCGGCCATCCGCGCCAGCTCGCCGACGTGGCGCTCCTCGACCCCGAGGGCGGCCAGGGTGTGGGGGATGCCGATCCGCTCGCGCAGCTCGAGCACCCACTCCATGAGGCTCTCGAAGGGCGGGTCGGGCAGCCCCAGGTAGCGGGCCAGCGGGGCGACGTCCGGCTCGATGGCGGCGCGGTTGAACTCGAGCACGTAGGGCATCACCACCGCGTTGGTCAGCCCGTGCTGGGTGTCGAGCAGCGCCCCGCAGGGGTGGCTGAGCGAGTGCATCGCGCCGAGCCCCTTCTGGAAGGCGGTCGCCCCCATGGTCGAGGCGACCTGCATGTAGGCCCGCGCGACGACATCCGAGCCGTCCTCGCAGGCGCGCACCAGCCAGTCCTTGATCAGGCGCATCCCCTCGACCGCGATGCCCTGGGCCATGGGGTGGAAGAGCGGGCTGCAGAAGGCCTCGAGGTTGTGCGAGAGGGCGTCCATGCCGACCGCGGCGGTCAGGTGGGCCGGCAGGCCGCAGGTCAGCTCGGGGTCGTCGATGACGATCGCGGGCATCATCCGCGGGTGGAAGATGATCTTCTTGGTGTGGTCGCGCAGGTCGGTGATGACCGAGGCGCGGCCGACCTCCGAGCCGGTCCCCGAGGTGGTCGGCACCGCCACCACCGGGACCATGGCGTCGACGTCGACCCGCGTCCACCAGTCCTCGCGGTCCTCGAAGTCGAACAGCGGCCGGGTCTGGCCGGCCATCAACGCGATCGCCTTGCCGGCATCGAGCGCGCTGCCGCCGCCGAAGGCGATCACGCCGTCGTGCCCGCCGGCGCGCAGCGCCTCGACGCCGGCCGTCACGTTGGCCTCGACCGGGTTGGCCTGGACCTCGCTGAACAGCTCGCAGGCGAGCCCCGCCTCGCGGCACAGCTCGAGGGCACGCCCGACCATCTCGAGGGCGGCCAGCCCCGGGTCGGTGACCAGCAGCGGGCGCTCGATGCCGAGCTCGCGGCAGGCGCCCGGCAGCTCGGCGATGCGCCCCGGCCCGAAGCGCACCGCGGTCGGGTAGTTCCAGTTGCCGGTGAGGGTCTTGGGATCGATGTTCATGCTCGGTGCTCCTTGCCAGGCACCCGGTGTGCAGGGTGCGCCGGCCGCCGGGACCCCCGGCGGCCACCGCGCGGCTCCTTGCCCGGGCGCCTCAGATCTCGATGCGCAGGTGGAACGACTTGGGCCGGGTGAGCTGCTCGTAGCCGACCTTCGAGAGGGTGCAGCCGCGCCCCGAGTCCTTGACCCCGGTCCAGGCCAGCGCCGGGTCGAGGTAGTCGCAGCGGTTCATGAACCAGGTGCCGGTGGCGACCCGCTCGCCGATGGCCACCGCGGCGGCCTCGTCGCGGGTCCAGATCGAGGCGGTCAGCCCGAAGTCGCTGTCGTTCATCAGCGCGATGGCCTCCTCGTCGCTCGCCACCCGCATGATCCCGGCCACCGGCCCGAAGGTCTCCTCGCGCATCACCCGCATCGAGTGGTTGCAGTCGACGAGCAGCTGCGGGGCGAGGTAGGGCGTGCCCTCGGCGTCGGCCTCGAAGGCCTTGGTGTCGAGCAGCGCCACCGCGCCCTGGCCGACCGCCTCGTGGATGTGGGCGCGCACCAGCTCGGCGGCGCTGGCCCGCACCATCGGCCCGAGGGTCGTCTCGGGGTCGAGCGGGTTGCCGAGGCGCAGCCGGCGGGCGACCTCGACGGCGCCCTCGACGAACTCGTCGTGGACGTCGGCGTGCACGTAGATCCGCTCCACCCCGCAGCACGACTGGCCGGCATTGAAGAACACCCCGTCCATCACGTTCTCGACCGCGTGGGCGATGTCGGCATCGGCGCGCACGTAGGCCGGGTCCTTGCCGCCGAGCTCGAGCCCGGTGCCGATGAAGCGCGCCGCGGCGGCCTGCTGGACGGCGTGGCCGCCGGGCACCGAGCCGGTGAAGGCGACGAAGTCGACCTCGGCGCGGATCAGCTCGAGGGCGGTCTCGTGGCCCAGATGCAGGTACTGGAACAGCCCCTCGGGGAGCCCCGCGGCGGTGAACGCCTCGGCGAAGCGCTCGGCGCACAGCGGGGTCTGGGCGCTGTGCTTGAGCAGCACCGCGTTGCCGGCCGCGAGCGCCGGGATGATCGCGTTCACGGCGGTGAGATAGGGGTAGTTCCAGGGGGCCATCACGAAGACCACGCCGAGCGGGTCGCGGCGGATGAAGCGCCGGAAGCCGGGCTTGGGGCCGACATCGATGTCGGCGAGCGCCTCGGGGGCGATCGCGATCATGTGCCGGGCCCGCTCCTCGAAGCCGCGCACCTCGGCGGGGCTGTGGGCGATCGGGCGGCCCATCTGGCGGGTGATCTCCTCGGCGATCGCCTCGCCCTGGGCGAGGAAGGCGTCGACCGCGCGCCCGAGCAGGCGCTGGCGCTCGGCGATCGGGGCCTGGCGCCACTCGGCCTGGGCGGTGCGCGCGCGGGCGACCGCCTGCTGGGCCTCCTCGCTCGAGGCGAGGGTGCGCTCGACGTAGCAGGCGCCGTCGATCGGGCTGATGCATCGCAGGGTCTTGGAGCTCATCGGTACGTTCCTCGTAGCTTGTCCGCCCGGGTCCGGGCGGGGGTCCTTGGGAATTCAGGCTCGCGCGGTGGGGGCGTCGGGCGGGGCCGAGGGAGGGGCGGCCGCAACGCGGCGCGGCGCGCCCGGCCGGCCTCCTGCGGCCCGCGCGGGCGCCGCGCCGGGGGCGATGGTGGCCGGCATCCGCGGGGCGGCCGCCTTGTGCGCGCGCATCCGTCTCCTCCCTGGTGGCGCCGCCGCGCCGCAGGCGGCGGCCATCGTCCTCCAGCCCGCAGGGCGCTTCCATGACGCCGATCAAGGCCGCCCGCCGGGCATCGCGGGGGCCGGCGCCGTGCCGGCGGCGGTCACGGCCGGCGGGCGGCGCCGGGCGGTCGCGCCGGCTCGACGCCCGGCCCCCGGGCGCGCCCGGGGGCGCCCTCAGATGATCTCGAAGTAGCGGTCCATCTCCCAGTCGGTGATGTGGCGGCGGAACTCGCGCTCCTCCCACTCGCGGGTGGCCACGAAGTGCTCGATGAAGGCCTCGCCGAGCCACTCGCGGGCGACCTGCGAGCGCTTCAGGCGCTGGGCCGCGTCCCACAGGGTGCGCGGCAGGTTGAGGCGGCGCGGGAAGCGCCGCTCGTAGGCATTGCCCTCGATCGGCCCCTCGGGCTCGATGCGCTGCTCGATGCCCCACAGCCCCGAGGCGAGGGCGGCGGCCAGCGCCAGGTAGGGGTTGGCGTCGGCCGCCGCGACCCGGAACTCGACCCGCTGGCTCTTGGCGCTCCCGGGGATGGCGCGCAGCGCGCAGGTCCGGTTGTCGATTCCGTAGCTGGCGTCGGTCGGCGCCCAGAAGCCGGGGATCAGCCGGGTGTAGGAGTTCACGGTCGGGGCGATCAGGGCCAGCATCTCCGGCATCAGCCGCTGCTGGCCGCCGATGAAGTGGCGCATCGCCTCGCTGATCCCGTGCTCGGCGCCCGGATCGTGGAACACCGAGCGTCCGTCGCCGCGCTTGAGCGAGACGTGGATGTGGCCGCTCGATCCCGGCCAGTCCGGCGACCACTTGGCCATGAAGGTCACCAGCCGCCCTTGCTGCTGGGCGATGACCTTGGTGAAGGTCTTGAACAGCGCCGCCTTGTCGGCCGCGGCCAGCCCCGCGTCGACCGCGATCGCGGCCTCGATCACCCCCGGTCCGGTCTCCTCGTGCAGCCCCTCGAGGGGGAAGTCCATCGCCTCGCAGGTCGAGAGCATGAGCCGGTAGAAGTCGGCATGGACCGAGTTGCGCAGCACCGAGTAGCCGAACTCGGCCGGGGCCATCGGCACCAGGTCGCGGTAGCGCTTCTCGCGGATCGAGTGCGGGGTCTCGTTGAAGAAGAAGAACTCGTACTCGAAGCCGGCCAGCGCGTGGAGGTCGGCGGCCGCGGCGCGCTTCAGCACTCGGCGCAGCGCCCCGCGCGGGCAGACCTCCTCGGCCGGCGGGGCGAACTCGCCGAGGAAGAACAGGCCGCCGTCCTCGAAGGGCAGCTCGCGGCACGAGTCGGGCAGGATCCGCACCGGGGCGTCGGGATAGCCGGTGTGCCAGCCGGTGTAGCGCACGTTGTCGTAGAGCACGTCGTGGGAGTCCCAGCCGAGCACCACGTCGCAGAACCCGAAGCCGCCCTCGAGGGCGGAGAAGAACTTCTGGCGCGACATGTACTTGCCGCGCAGGATCCCGTCGACGTCGAAGACCCCGACCTTGACGTGGCTGAGGCCTCGCTCCTCGACGATGCGCCGCGCGTCGCCCGCGTCCCTGACCTTGCGAGATTCCATCGTGCTCCCCCTGAGCGAAAAACGGATCGTACGACACCCGTGGCCCGCCGTGGGCCGGGTGGCGTGCGAATCGGGTCCGGCGGCGCCCCGCGCGCCGCCGCGGTTGGTATACAAATCTTCGGCCGGCCCGCCCCGGGGGGTCAAGCCCCGTCCGCACGGTGGCACGGCCCGCCCGGGCGCAGCCGCACCCCGGGGCGCAGGCGCCGGTAGCGGAGCGCCACCGGGTCCTCGACGTTGATCCCCGGCGAGAGCACCACCAGCACCTCGCTGGCAAGCGGCTCGAAGTCGGCCCGGAAGTGCACCGAGCTCTTCAGGGCGAGGATCCGCTGGGCGCCCGGATCGATGCCCAGCGCGGCGAGCATCGCCCGGTCGGCGGCCTGCTTGGGGCGGGTCGAGAGCACCACCCGCACTCCGTCGCGCTCGAGCACCGCCATCGGCCCGAGCTCCATCCGGCAGCCGCCGTAGAAGGGGCCGGTGCCCGTGATCCGCCCGTCGCCGAGCCGCTCGATGCGCCAGCGCCCGCCCACCGGGCGCTCGCCGCCGATCCCGTGGCGGGCCCCGAGCGCGAGCTCGACGGTCGCGCCCTCGCCGGCCCGGTGGGCACGCCGGGCGGCCTCGGGGTCGCAGAGCAGGGCCAGCACCGAGCCGGCGATGCGCGCCTCGAGCAGCGCGCGCAGCACCCCGACGGTGTCTCCGGGCGCGCCGCCGCCGGGGTTGTCCTGGGTGTCGGCGAGCACCAGCGGGCGGGTCTCGCCGGCCGCGAGCCGTGCTCGTGCGCGCTCCAGCGCCTCGGCCGGGGTGTGGTAGCTGCCGGCGTAGTCGTGCTCGCGGGCCAGCCAGTGCGCGGCGAGCCGATCGGCTGCGTCCCGGGCGGTGCCCGGGTTGCCGGCGTAGGCGAGCACGCACGGCCCGCAGTCGCGGCAGTCGGCGGCCGGGAAGCCCATCGCCAGCGAGCAGGTCCACAGCTCCTCCTCGTCCTCGAGGCGGCGGGCCTCGGCGAGCAGCGAGGCGCTCGGCTCGCGGGCGGTCTCCTGCCAGGTCAGCGGGATCAGGAAGGGCAGCGCCCGGCGCGCTGCCGCCGGGGCGCCTTGCGCGAGGATCCGCGCGAGCAGGCGGGCGGCCCGCGCCCCGGTCTCGGCCATGTCGACATGCGGATAGCTGCGGTAGGTGACCAGGGCGGTGGCCTGCTCGACCATCCTCGCGCTGACGTTGGCGTGCAGGTCGAGGCTGGCCACGATCGGCACCTCGGCGCCGAGGCGCGCGCGCAGCCGCTCGAGCAGCTCGCCCTCGCCGTCCTCGAGGTGCTCGGCGACCATCGCCCCGTGCAGGTCCAGGTAGAGCCCGTCGAGGGGGCCGGCCGCGGCGGCCTGCTCGCAGATCAGCCCGGCGAGGTGCTCGTAGGCCTCCCGGGTGACCGGTCCCGAGGGGTTGGCGCTGCACCAGGCGAGCGCCACCGGCTCCAGGCCGGACTCCCGGGCCGCGCCGAGGAAGCCGGCCGCCGGGATGTTGAGCCCGGCCAGGGCCGGCTCGAGCTCGCCCCCGAGCAGCAGCCCGGGCCAGGCGTCGGGCTCCTCGAAGGCGGCCCGCCCGGCCGGCACCGGGGCGAAGGTGTTGGTCTCGTGCTGGAAGCCGGCGACGCCGATCCGTGGCTTGCGCTTCATGTTTCCTCCCTGCTGCCGCTATCCGGGGACGGGCGGTGATCGCGGGCGGGGTGCGCCCGCAGGGGCTTGGCGATGGTGAGCTTCGGCCTGGTGTTCCTGACCCTGACCTTGAGCATCGGTGCCAACCTCGAGGACGGCTTTCTCGCCCGTCTCGGTCTCGATCCGAACATCCTCCTGGCCACCCTGGTGGCCCTGGTGATCACCGGCCTCGTCGCCCACCAGCGCCTCGCCCTGGTGGTGCTCGTGGTGCTGATGACCGTGGCCGCCAACCTGCCTGCCGAGCTGGCCCTGAGCATCGGCTACGACCCCGACTACGTGCTAGCCGGTCTGGTCGCGGTGGTCACCACCCCGTGGATCCGGAGAATCGTCTTCTGAGCGGGCCGGCGCGCCGCCATCGACGGCCGAGGCCGGGCCGAGCAGCACCGCGATCCAGCGGGTCCGCGCCCGGCTGCCGAGCGCGATCTGGACGGTCATGGTGAGCGGCACCGACAGGAACATCCCCACCAGCCCGAGCACCCAGCCCCAGAAGACCAGCGACAGGAACACCACCAGCGGTGACAGCCCGAGGCCGCGGCCCATGAAGCGGGGCTCGATCAGCGAGCCGATCACCACGTTGATGGCGGCGTAGCCGGCCAGCGCCCAGAGCGCCGCGCCGGCGCCCAGCTCGAGCAGCGCGAAGAGCACCGCCGGTACCGCCGCGATGATCGAGCCGATGCTCGGCACGTAGTTGAGCAGGAAGGCGAGCAGCCCCCAGAGCACCGGGTAGTCGACCCCGAGCGCCCAGAGCAGCGCCGCGGCGGCCGCCCCGGTGGCGATGCTGGCTGCCGACTTGATGGCCAGGTAGCGCTTGAGGTTGCTGCTGAAGGTCTCGAAGTTGGCCAGCTCGCGCTCCGGGTCGGCGGCCACCGCGCGCAGCTTGGCCGGCACGCTCGATGCCTCGAGGAGGATGAAGACCACCATCAGCAGGATCAGGAAGGCCTGGGCGAGCAGGCCCTGGAAGCCGTGGAAGATGTCGGCCACGAGCTGGATGGCGCGCCCCGGGTCGACGAAGGCCAGCACCCGCTCGCGCGAGACCACGATCCCGTGACCCTGGAGCCAGGCCACCACCGCGCCGGCCTGGGCGCCCAGCCGGCTCTTGTACTCGGGGAGGTTGCGCGAGAAGTCGCCGAGCGAGCTGCCGACCAGGGCGGTCAGGGCGAAGCCCGCCGCTATAATCGCCGCGATCACGAGCAGCAGCGCGAGCGGACGCGGGATGCGCCGCGCCTCGAGCCAGAACAGCGCCGGGGCGCTGAGGATGGAGATGAACACCGCGAGCAGGAAGGGCACCACCAGCGACTGCGCGGCACGCATTCCGGCCACCACCACCACGAAGGCGGCGGCGCTGAGCAGCAAGGAGGGCGCGCTGGCGCGCGCGGGCGTCTCGGCCACGCTCGCAGGGCTTCCACTGTGGGCCGCGCTCAGTGTAGCGGCTCGCGGCCCCGGTGGCGCGCCCCGGTGAGCGTGACACTCCCCGCCGGGGTGGCCCGGTGAGCCGCTACCAGGCGCTGCCGCGCATCGCCCTGGTGCAGATGGAGGTCGCCCCCGGGTGCCCGGAGCGCAACGTGGCGCGGATGCTCGACTGGATCGAGCGGGCCCGCGAGGGCGGCGCCGAGGTGGTGGTCTTCTCGGAGATGTGCATCCCCGGCTACATCCTCGGCGATCTCTGGGAGGTCGACGCGCTGGTCGAGGACTTCGCCGCCTGGAGCGAGACGGTGCGCGCGGCGAGCGCCGGGCTGACGGTGATCTTCGGCAACGTGGCCATCGAGCCCGGCCGGATCGGCGAGGACGGGCGGACCCGCAAGTACAACGCCGTGCACGTCTGCCACGACGGGCGCTACGTGGCCCGTCCGGGCCCCCCGGCGCGCCTCGCCCCGGGGCTCCACCCCAAGACCCTGCACCCCAACTACCGCTTCTTCGACGACGACCGCCACTTCATCTCGCTGCGCAAGCTCGCCCAGGAGGAGGGCCTGGCGGTGCGCGACTGGATGGTGCCGTTCGCGGTGCCGCGCGCCGCGGGCGGCGAGTTCCGCTTCGGGGTGCAGCTCTGCGAGGACCTGTGGTGCCAGGACTACCGCTGCCAGGGGACGGTGCTCGACACCGTCGAGGCCTTCGCGGCACGTGGCGCCGAGGCGGTGTTCAATCTCTCGGCCTCGCCCTGGACCCAGGGCAAGAACGCCAAGCGCGCCCGCACCGTGCGCGAGGTCCTCGGGCGCACCCCGCTGCCCTACTTCTACTGCAACCACGTCGGCGCCCAGAACAACGGCAAGGACGTGCTGGTCTTCGACGGCGACAGCACCGCCTACGACGAGCAGGCCCGGGTGCGCGCCCGGGCCCCGCGCTGGCGCGAGGCGCTGCTGTGGAGCGACGGGGACGGGATCGCGCCGCCCCAGGAGCCGCCGGCCGCGATCCTCGATGCGGTGCTCACCGGGCTGCGCCACCTCGATTGGCTGCGCGGCGGCCAGGGCGGGTACCTGATCGGGGTCAGCGGCGGGGTCGACTCGTCCCTGGTGGCCTGCCTGCTGGTGCTCGCCTTCGGCCCGGAGCGGGTCTTCGCGGTCAACATGCCGACCCGCCACAACGCCGAGCTGACCCGCGACAACGCCCGGCGCCTGTGCGCGGCGCTCGCCATCGATCACCTGGTCTTCCCGGTCGAGGAGCTCTACCAGCGGCTCGCCGCGCGGCTGCGCGAGGCCGGCTTCGCGCGCCTCCCGGGCCGCTACACCGGGCTGGTCGACGAGAACCTCCAGGCCCGGATCCGTGGCGCCGACGTGCTCTCCGGGCTGGCCGCCAAGTGCGGCCTGGTCTACACCAACAACGGCAACAAGACCGAGACCGCGCTCGGCTACGCCACCCTCTACGGCGACGTCAACGGCGCCATCGCCCCGATCGCCGACCTCTACAAGACCCAGGTCTTCACGCTCGCCGCCCACCTCAACGAGGCGGTCTTCGGCGAGGAGGTGGTGCCCTGGGCGCTGGTGCGCGGCGAGGTGGTGCCGAGCGCCGAGCTCTCCGCCGAGCAGGACGTCACCCGCGGTCTCGGCGACCCGATCCGCTACGGCTACCAC
This sequence comes from uncultured Ectothiorhodospiraceae bacterium, assembly GCA_964599705.1. Taxonomy (GTDB): domain Bacteria; phylum Pseudomonadota; class Gammaproteobacteria; order HK1; family HK1; genus CAZRGU01. The sequence continues at coordinate 16,816 of CAZRGU010000043.1, forward strand.
GATGCGCTGCTCGCCCAGCTCATCGAGTGGCGCCGCCATCCCCTGGAGCTCGCCCGCTGGTACCTCGCCGGCGAGCTGCTCGAGCGCATCGGCTGGGGCGACCGCGAGGCCTTCCGGCGCTGGTTCCCGACCCCGGCGGCCTGGCTCGAGGACCTCGACTGGGTCGAGCGCCAGCTCAGGGCGAGCGTCTTCAAGCGCATCCAGGCCCCGCCGATCATCTGCCTGAGCAAGCGCGCCTTCGGCTTCGACCTGCGCGAGAGCCAGCTCCCGGCCTACGCCCCGCGCGCCTACCGAGAGCTGCGCGCGCGCCTGCTGGCCGGCTGAGCGCTCGGGAGAGAACGGCTCCTCTGCCCGGCTCGTGGCCCGGGCTCTTCCCGGGACTCGGAGGCCATCCTCGTAGCCCGGGCTCTGCCCGGGA
>CAZRGU010000044.1:0-17148 GCA_964599705.1 uncultured Ectothiorhodospiraceae bacterium
TTCGCAAGGTGCCCGCCGAGCTCGCCGCCGGCTGGGGCGGGATGGGGTCGGTGGATCTCTGTCTCGATGTCTCGGAGAGGGCCCGCATGTCAGCGGACTTCGTTGCCAGCGAGGAGCGCATCCCGGGTGTTGATGAGCGCGGCGAGCTCGGGGCGCCGGCGGACTACGACCACGACGTGCCGGCTCACCCGTCCGAGAAGGTGGGCAGGAGGATGAGACTGCGCTTCCCGGATGCGGCCTTCCCCGATGCGCCGGCCGAGGAGGCCCGCCTGCGCCGCCGCCTGCACCGCCTGGTCGGGCGGCTCAACGCCCGCTACCCGGCCGAGACGACCAGCGAGCTCGACCTCGAGGCGCTCCCGGCGCTGCACCGGCTGCCGCTGCGCTCCGCCGAGCTCGTGGCGCTCAAGGTGCTCTGCATGGACGGGGTCGAGGAGGCCACGGTGGTGCTCGCCTTCCTGGCCGCGCTCGCCGAGAGCCCGGGCGGCGCCGGGCTGTCGCGCCACCTGCGCCGCCTGATCCGCCGGGCCGCCCGGGACGCCTCGATCCCGCCCGAGGTCGAGGCGGCGGTCGGCGAGGTGGTCGCGGGGCTCGCACCGTGAGCCCGCCGGAGCTCGCCGCGGGGGGCTTCCGGCCGGGGGGCGCGGCCGTCCTCGCCGGGCGGCTTGGCGACGCCGCGCCGTGGGCGCTGAGCCGCCACGCTGCCGGGCGGATCCGCCAGCGCGGCATCCGCACCGCGGTGCTCGAGCTGATCCTCTCCTCTCACGATGGCGTGCGCCACGTCGGCGGCGGGTGCCGCGCGCTGTTCATCACACGCCGCCACGCCGCCCGGCTGCGCTGCAGGGGGCTGCCCGCGGCGCTGCTCGAGGCCGCGATTGGGGTCGTGGTGGTGGTCGACGCGAGCTTCTCGGAGGTGGTCACCGCGCTGCACGCGGCCGGGACGCGGGGGCGTCGCTACCGCGCACCCGACCCTGCGCTCCGAGCACGCCCGCGCCGCCCCGGGGCCGGTGCTCGCCGGTGAGCCGGCGCGGCGCCCTCGTTTCGCGTATCGGTGAGATGTCCGGGTTAACATGGCGCTTCAGCTGGCGCACCTGCCTTGCGCGACTGAACGCTTCGGTCAGGCACGTCACTGGCGCGATCGGCGCCGCGTGGGGAGGAACGAAGCATGGCCGTTTACCGGCTCTCGGGAGGCGCCTTGACGCCTCTAGATGAGGTCACCTTTCGTGACGCCGGGATCCTGGAGCGCCACGACCTTCAACCGCTATTCCGCGAACATCTCGACATCCTCGTTCCGGGTGGGGCGATGGTCGTTGCCGAGGAGTTCGGCGACTGGGAGGAGAGTCGGCGCCGGATCGATCTCCTCGCCATCGACAAGGAGGCGCGCTTGGTGGTGGTGGAGCTCAAGCGCACGCAGGACGGCGGTCACATGGAGCTTCAGGCGCTGCGCTACGCGGCCATGATCTCGAGCATGACCTTCGAGCAGGCGGCAGGAGCGCTCGCGAGCTACCTGGAACGTCTGGGCAGGGAGGAGGATGCCCGGCAGGCACTCCTCGACTTCTTGGGATGGGACGAGGAGCAGGAAGAGGAGTTCGCCCAGGAGGTGCGAATCATCCTGGCGGCGGCTGATTTCTCCAAGGAGCTGATGACCAGCGTACTGTGGCTCAACGAGCGCGGGCTGGATATCACCTGCGTTCGGATCCGGCCGTACCGGGACCGCGGTGATTCCTTGCTCCTCGACGTGCAGCAGGTCCTCCCCCTGCCCGAGGTATCCGAGTATGTGGTGCGGGTGCGTGACAAGCAGATCCGCGAGCGCGAGTCACGTCGGCGCCAGCGCGACTACACCCGCTTCGACGTCACGGTGGTCGGGGAGCGACACACGAACCTTCCGAAGCGTCGCGCCATCTACCTTGTCGTGCGCGCGCTCGTCGACCACGGCGTGACGCCGGCCCAGATCGCCGAGGCCATCCCGTGGCGCGGCCGGACGAGCCTGTTTGCCGAAGTGCAGGGTGAGCTCGCCGGTGCAGCGTTCCGGGAGGCGGCGGCCGCTGCCCGTAGCGGCCGATTCGATCCGGGTCGCTGGTACTGTGATGACGGCGATCTCCTCTACTCGGAGGGCTGCACCTACGCCCTCACGAACCAGTGGGGAGGGAGGACGCGCGAGGCGATCGAGGGCCTGCTGCGGGCGTATCCGTCGAGCGAGGTCAGCGTGGTGGTGTCTCAGGGCGACGGCTGAGCGCTGGCGGGTCAGCCGGAACACCGTCAGAACCGGATCACGAGCGGGCACCCCGCCCCCGACAACCCGAGCACGGTGGCCACCGGGATTCGCCACCCGCCGAGGTATGGATCGCCACCGACCTGCGCCGGGTCGCGGCGCACTCGTGCAGACTTCTGGTGCGGGCCCGTGCTTTTGGTACCTGCGTGCATGGAGATGGCCGCGATGGCCGAGCCCGGACGTCCTGTCCGTTTGCGGGACGGAGCACGCACCGTCAGGACGGATGGATCGGCGCGCTCGCCGCCGGGGATCGGTGAGCGATGCGGCGCGAGGGCACGGGGAACGCCGAGCTCTGGCACACTTGTGCGCCAACGCATATGTTTTTCACAAACTCTCAGTCGCCCCCTCGCTTCTCGGGGGAGCGGCGGCGCCGGTCGGCGAAGAAGTCCCAGGGGCGTAGCGCCAGCAGCAGGCTCGAGCCCTGGCGCTCGTCGAGCCCGAGATGCTGGTCCGCGCGCTGCAGGTCGTCGAACTCGCGAGCGAGCTGCTCGATGCGACGCTGGAGGATGGCCAGCGAGCGCGCCGAGAGCATCCCGTGGACGAAGCGCATGCTCTCGCCGGGGCCGGCGAAGCGCCCGCGCAGGAAGCGGGCGCGGACCTTCTCGGCGAGGAAGCGCTCGATCGGGCCGCCCGCGACCCAGGTGAAGTTCGGCGCCACCAGGCGCCGAATGCGGTTGCCGGGAAGCAGGTCGATGAGGCGCAGCCGGTCGAGGTGGGCGAGGGCCCGGATCAGCTCGTGCTCGGTGAGCTCGTAGCAGGCGAGGATCTGCTCGAAGGTCCAGCCCTGCACGACCAGCACCGCGACCATCAGCAGGTCGGGGCTGGAGATCAGCTCGCGCTCCTGCTCGGGCGTGAGGGAGCGCAGCGCCGCGTGCGCCTCCTCGGCCTCGCGCACCAGGTCGCCGAGCGAGATCTCGAGGGCCGCGCAGATCCGCTCGATGCGTGCCAGGGTGAAGTCGCCGCGCGAGAACAGGCGCTTGACGCTCGCCTCGCTCAGCCCGAGCAGCGGGGCGACGTCGCGGTAGGTCATGCCATGCGCCTTGAGGCGGCGCTTGAGGGCGGCGATGAGCGCGGTCGAGCCGACCATCTGAGAACGTGTTCCCGCGATGGTATCGCTCGTTGATACCATCCTCCGGAGCGGGCGCCGATCCACTCGCCCCGGCCGAGGCGGCGGCGAGGAGTGCGCGAGAGGCGGAGGAGAACGATGATCGAGACCCGCGAGCGGCCCCGCGCCACCCCGGGATCGCGCCTGCCGGCGCTCTACATCCCCCACGGGGGCGGTCCGTGCTTCTTCATGGAGTGGACCCTGGGGCCGGCCGATACCTGGGCGCGGATGGAGGCGTGGCTCGCCGGGCTCGGCACCCGGTTCGCCGCGCTCGAGGCGCTGGTGGTGATCTCGGCGCACTGGGAGGAGCCGGTGGTCACGGTGCAGAGCGCGGCCCGCCCGCCGCTGCTCTACGACTACTACGGCTTCCCGCCCCACACCTATCAGCTCACCTGGCCGGCTCCCGGCGCGCCGGTGCTCGCCGCGCGGATCCGCGAGCTGCTCGCGGCGGCCGGGATCGAGAGCCGCGAGGACCCCGAGCGCGGCTTCGACCACGGGGTCTTCGTGCCCCTCAAGGTCGCCTTCCCGGAGGCGCGGATCCCGACCCTGCAGGTCTCGCTCGTGGCGGGCCTCGACCCGGCTCACCACCTGGCCATCGGCCGGGCGCTTGCGCCGCTGCGCGAGCAGGGCGTGCTCATCGTCGCCAGCGGGCTGAGCTTCCACAACATGCAGGTGCTGATGGGCGAGGGGGAGGCGGTCGAGCCCTCGCAGCGCTTCGACGAGTGGCTGGTCACCGTCTGCGAGGGCGACCCGGCAGCGCGCGAGGCGGCCCTGCTGCGCTGGGAGGAGGCGCCCGAGGCGCGCTTCGCTCACCCGCGCGAGGAGCACCTGGTGCCGCTGATGGTGGCCGCGGGAGCTGCCACCGGCGAGCCGGGGCGGCGGATCTTCACCGACCAGGTGATGGGCGCGGTGGTCTCGGCGATCGAGCTCGGGGCGCCCTGAGCCGCCCCGCTCCGGCCACCCGGACCGCGCGCCCTGTCGGGCGCGGCCGGTGACGGCCGCGGGCAGCCGCCACCGCGCTTGACGGCCCCGCTCCCACCGCCCTACAGTTACCGACCGACCGGACGGTCAGTAGCGACAGGCCGGGCATGGCCGGGAGGGCAGTCCCGCGATGAGCGCCTGGGTCGAGGCGCTGAGCGCCTTCATCGGCGCCCACCCGCACTGGGCCGGGCTGCTGGTCTTCGCGGTCGCGGCCTCCGAGGCGGTGCTGGTGGCGGGCATGATCATCCCCGGGACCGCGATCCTGCTCGCGGTCGGCGGGATCATCGGGCTCGGCCATCTGCCACTGGTCCCGATCCTGGTGTGGGCGGCGCTCGGGGCGATCGCCGGGGACGGCTTCTCGTACTGGATGGGGCATCGCTACCAGGACACGCTGCGCCGGCGCTGGCCGTTCTCGCGCTACCCGGACCTGATCGGGCGCGGCGAGGCGTTCTTTCAACGTCACGGCGGCAAGAGCGTGCTCCTCGGGCGCTTCGTGCCGGTGCTGAAGCCCGTGGTGCCGGTGGTGGCCGGGATCCTGGGGATGCCCCCGGGGCGCTTCTACGTGATCAACGTGGCCTCGGCGCTGATCTGGTCGCCGGCGCACATCCTGCCCGGGGTGCTGGTCGGGGCCTCGTTCGGGTTGCTCAGGGGGATCAGCCCGCGGCTGATGGGCGCGGCGCTCGCGCTGCTCGTCGCGCTCGGCATCCTGGTCTGGGGAGCCTGGGTGGCGGTGGCGCGTGTCGGGCCGGCGCTGGCGCTCGGCTACCGGAAGGTCTACGCGCGGCTCGAGGGGCGCGCAGGGTATCTGTCCAGGTGGCTCGACCCGGACCACCCGGCGACCCCGGCGCTGGTCGGCGCGCTGGGCGTGCTGCTCGGTGCGGTGGTCGGGCTCATCGGGGTGCTCGAGGACGTGCTCAGCGGGGATCCGCTGGTGCTCGCCGACCGCGCCATCAGCCACCTCGCGCTCGGTCTCCGCAACCCGTGGACCGATCCGGTGATGGTCGCGATCACGAGCCTCGGGGACGGCGTGGTCACGGTGCCGGTGGCCCTCGCGGTGCTCGGCTGGCTGGTCGCGCGCGGGGCGAGGCGCCTGAGCGCCGGGGTCGCGCTGGCCCTGGGGCTGACCGGGCTCGCGGTCTGGGTGCTCAAGGTGCTGGTCCACACGCCGGGCCCGGATGTCCTCCCCGCGCAGGCCGCTGCGCTGGCCTTCCCGAGCGGGCACACGGCGATGGCCGCCACGCTCTATGGGCTGGTGGCGTGGCTGGTGGCGAGCGCGCGCGGTGCGCGACTGCGGGTGACCGCCTACGCGGGCGCATTCGCCTGGGTGCTGGCAATCGGGACCTCGCGAGTCTACCTCGGCGTGCAGTGGCCCTCCGACGTCCTCGGCGGGCTGCTGGTCGGGACCGTGGCGGTGGCGACCACGGCGCTGCTCTACGGCGGTGTGCCGCGCCAGCGGCTGCGCGGCAGCGGGCTCGCGGTGGTGGTGCTCGCGGTGCTCGCGCTCGCCGGCGGCTGGCACCTGAGCGCGAGCTACCCGGAGCGGGCCGCCCGCTACCTGGCGCGCCCGGTCCCGGCGACGATGGCGCTCGATGACTGGCGCGCCGGGGCCTGGCGCGAGCTGCCGGCGCGGCGCATCGATCTCGGCGGCGAGCCCGAGGAGGCGCTGGTCCTCCAATGGGCTGGCTCGCCGGACCAGCTCGCGGCGCGGCTCCTCACCGCCGGCTGGCGGCCGCCAGCGGGGTGGACGCTGTCGAGCGCGGCCGGCTTCGCCCGGCCCGGCACCGCGCTCGCCGCCCTCCCGGTGCTGCCGACCCTGCACGACGGTCGCGAGCCGGCGCTGGTGCGGGTCCAGCCGGGAGGCTCGCCCGAGGAGCGCTGGGTGCTGCGCGCCTGGCGCTCGGGCTACCGCCTCACCGGTTCGGGCACCTCCCGCGAGCTGCTCCTCGCCTCGGTGGTACGCGAGCGCGTGCTCCATCCGGCCGGGATGTTCACCCGGGTGCGACAAGCCTACGGGTCGGGCACTGCCGGCGCGCTCGAGGCACTGCTCGGTGCGCTCCGCCCGCGGGCCGAGCGGCGGGTCGCGGGGGGCGCCACGGTGCTGCTTGCCGGCGCGGGCATCGGCGTCGAGGTCAGCGGCGAGGCAGGGCGCGGCGTGGTCCCGGCCGGGGCGGCGGGCTGCCCGAGCGGCGGGCCACCGGCATTCCTGGTGCTCGGCGATCAGGGGACCGGCGATGCCCGCCAGCGTCGCGTGGCGGCGGCCATGGAGGCGGTGCTGCGTGCCGGGCAGGGAGCGCGCTTCGTGCTCCTGCTCGGCGACAACTTCTACCCCGACGGGGTGCGCTCGAGCGACGACCCGCAATGGCGCGACAAGCTCGAGTCGGTCTATGTGGGGCGCTGCCTGGGAAGGCTGCCGCTCTACGCGCTGCTCGGCAACCACGACCACCGCGGCAGCATCGCCGCCGAGCTCGACTACGCGCGCCGGGAGCTCGGGAGCGGCCGCTGGCGGATGCCGGGGCGCTACTACACGCTCGAGCTCGGGGGGGGCGCGGGCGGGCCGCTCGGACGCCTGCTGGCCCTCGATACCGGAGCGCGCTCGGGGCGTGCCAACCCGCTCGCCGCCGAGCAGGCGCGCGCCGTCGAGCAGGCCTTCGCCGAGGGGCCGGGGGCGCCGCGCTGGCGGATCGTCGCCGGTCACCACCCAGTGCGCAGCGTCGGGCGGCACGGCGATACCGCGGCGCTCGCCGGCTGGCTGCTCCCGGCGATGCGGCGCGCCGGGGTCGATCTGTACCTCAGCGGGCACGATCACGATCTCGAGGTGCTGTCGGCGCCGGGCGAGCCGCTCTACGTGGTCTCGGGAGGGGGTGGCGCGGCGCTGTACCGGCTGCGCGAGCGCGCCCGGGCCGGGCTGCAGGTCCACTTCGCGGCCGCTGCGTACGGCTTTGCGCGGGTGGTGCTCGCCCCCGGCGCGCTCGAGGTCGAGCTCTACGGCGAGGACGGCACGCGGCTCTACCGGCACCGCATCGAGGCGCCCGATGCGTCCGCTCAAGACGAAGCGGTCGTAAGTCCAATTGTTGGCGACCTGCAGAAGGCTGGATAATTGTGGTTATTAGGAAAAAGACCTATTGCAGTTCCCTGCGGGGCAAGAAAAACTGCTGCCCCAACAATGCGTTACCGGATCTCCGCGGTCAGCCCCGGGATGTAAAGAATTCCGACACCCGGGAAGGTGTTTGCGCCCCGAGTCGCCAGCCCGGCGAGAGTGGCTGGCGAGCCCGGCATGCTGGAATCGGTCAGCGGGTGGCTCCGGAGCCTCGCCGCGGGCCAGTGAGCGCGGGCCGATCGCGATGAGCGCGACGATGCTCGCCATCGGGCGCCTCGCGCGGGCCGACGTGGAGACGGTGCGCCGGGGGCCACGATCGAGGCCATCGTCCGGTTTGCAGGGGCGGGGCGCTGATGAGGAACGCTCCTGGGCCGCATTTCTCAGCGGGGCGCGAGGCGAGGGCGTCGTGCAGCGCGCGGCCAGATGATCAGCGCGACCCCGGCGATGGCGAGCGCGCCGCCGGTGATCACGCCGGGGGTGAGCACCTCGCCGAGGAACGCCACCCCTGCGGCCACCGTGACCACCGGGAGCAGCAGCAGGAACGGCATCACCTGGTTGACGTCGTGGCGGGTGATCAGCCGGTACCAGATGGCGTAGCCGAGCGCGGTCATGACCAGGCCCAGGTAGGCGACCGCGATCCAGACCACCGGCGGTGCATCGCGCAGGGCAGCGAGCTGATGGTCCTCGAACAGCCAGGAGGCGAGGAATAGCTGCGGGCTGGCGAACACCGCCACCCACGCGATCAGCTCGACTCCGCCGCTGACCCCGAGGCGCTTGATCATGATCTGGCCCAGGGCCCAGGTGAACGCGCCGCCGACCACCAGCAGCAGGGAGCCGAGGCTCCCGGCCAGCTTCGGCGTTCCGGAGATGAGCGCGATCCCGGCGAACGCGACCACCATCCCGCCCGCGCGGCGCCAGCCCAGGCGCTCGCCGAACACCAGCCAGGCCAGCAGCGCCCCGAAGGGGACCTCGAGCTGCACCACCAGGGCGGCGGTCGAGGCATCGAGCCCGGCGAGGCCGGTAAAGGTCAGGCTGTACTGGATGGCGGCGCTGACCAGCGCGATCCAGAAGACTCGCACGAGCATGGCCCACGGCACCCGCACGAACCACACCAGCACCGCCGCGGTGAGCGTGAAACGCAGCGCCATCAGCAGGATCGGCGGGAAGTGGTTGATCGCCGCCTTTGCGAAGACCATCCCGAGCCCCCAGACGACGGCCACGGTGATGGCGAGCAAGGCGTCGACGGGTCTCATCGATCAGGGTCAGGCCGCTCGGCCCCGCGGCGGGGCGCACGGTCGCACGGCGCGGGCCGGGCCGGGTCCAGAAAGAACGTGCCGGACCCAAGGGGCCCGGCGCAACACACGCAGGATTGAACATGCATACGAGGAGAACGCGATCGCAGCTCCGCTGACCAGCCCGCTCGCCCGCGAGCCGAACCGTCGAGCGATGCGCGATCCAAGCATCGGCCAGCGCTCGCCCGCGCGCAAGCAAGGACTTCTCATGGGGCGATGAACGGCGGTTATCGCCGTGCCGCCAGCCCCCATGCCTCGTCCCTGGTCGTCGCGAGGCGGTCGTCGCCGCGTACCGGGCAGGGCAGCGCTTGACCGGCTGCTCGTCCTCTTCTAAAGTTGCTCCTGACCGACCGGACGGTCAGCTCCCGATCCAGCGAGCAAGACGAGAAGAGGGCGATCCTGCGATGACCGGCACCACGCACGCACCGGGGATGTCCGCGATCCTGGCGGCCGCGGCCGCGTTGTTCGCCGAGCACGGCTACGCGGGGGTGGCGATGAGCGAGGTGGCGCGCCGCGCGCGGGTCAGCAAGGCCAACCTCTACCACCACTTCGGCTCCAAGCAGGGGCTCTACCTGGCGGTGCTGCGCGCTGCCTGCGACCAGACCGCCGGCTCGATCGAGGGGATCGGCGCCGGTCCCGACGAGGCGCCGCTCGAGGCGCTGCGCAGCTACGCCCGCACCCACCTCGAGTCGATGCTCACCCACCCGGGGCCTACCCGGCTGGTGCTGCGCGAGATCGTCGAGGGCGACGAGCGGCGCCTGCAGGCGCTCGCCGAGCAGGTCCTCGCCGATCACTTCTCGCGCCTCGTCGCGCTGGTCCGCGCCGGCCAGCAGGGCGGGGCGCTGCGCGCCGACCTCGACCCGGGGCTGCTCGCCTTCGTGCTGGTCGCGGCCAACGCCTTCTTCTTCGAGAGCCGCGGCGTGATCCGCCATCTGGCCGAGGCCGGCTTCGCCGCCGACCCGGGCGGCTACTCGGAGCAGGTCCTCGACCTGGTGCTGCGCGGGGCGCTCGAGCGGTGAGCCTCGCTCGACCCCTGCGCCGAGCGCGGCGCCCGGCGCGGCCCTGGCTCGCGGGGCTGCTTGGCGTGGCGCTCGCGGCGGCCAGTCCCGCGCTCTGGCCCGCCGCCGCGGCGCCGGGCGGCGGGGCTGCGCCCGGCCCCCGCCAGGCGATCCCGATCACCGTGACCCGCGCCGCGCTGCGCACCGTCGAGGTCTGGGAGCACTCGGTCGGCCAGGTCGAGGCCGAGAACGCCCCGGCGGTGGCCGCCGAGGTGCCCGGCCGGGTGCTCGCCGTGCACGCCGAGGTCGGGGCGGCGGTCGCGGCCGGCGATCCGCTCGCCGAGATCGAGGCGCGCGACTTCCGGCTGGCGATCGCGGCCGCGCGCGCCGACATCCGCCGCATCGAGGCGCTGGCGCGCGCCGGCGAGCTGCGGGTGCGGCGGCTGCGCGAGCTGGTCGCCCGCGAGTCCTCGAGCCAGGCCGCGCTCGACGACGCCGAGGCCCAGCTCGCGGCGCTGCGCGCCGAGCGGGCCGCGGCCCGGGTCCGCCTGCAGCGCGGCGAGCTCGACCTCGCACGCACCCGGGTGGTGAGCCCCACGGCGGGGCGCATCGACCAGCGCTACGTCTCGCCGGGCGACTACGTCAAGGTCGGCACGCCGCTGTTCCGGATCACCGACACCGCCGCGCTGCGGGTGCGCCTGCCCTTCCCCGAGAGCCTCGCCGGGCGGCTGCGTCGCGGGCTCCCGGTGCGCCTCGAGAGCCCGGTCGCCCCGGGGCGGGTGGTCGAGGCCGAGATCACCGATCTGCGCCCCCGGATCACGCGCGCCAGCCGGGCGATCGAGGTCATCGTGCGCCTCGCCAACCCCGGTGACTGGGAGCCGGGGGCGAGCGTGAGCGGGGCGGTGCGGGTCGCCCGGCGCCCCGCCGCGGTGCTGGTCCCGGAGACCAGCGTGGTGCGCCGCCCGGCCGGCACCGTGGTCTATGCCATCGAGGGCGCCACGGCGCGCGCCCGGGTCGTCGAGACCGGGCTGCGCCTGGCCGGCGAGGTCGAGATCCGCTCCGGGCTCGCCGCCGGGACCACGGTCGCGGTCGACGGCGCCGGATTCCTCAGCGACGGGGTCGCCGTCGAGGTCAAGGGGCGGTGAGCCTGCCGGCGATCTCGGTCCGGCGCCACGTGCTGGCCTTCATGCTCAGCGGCGCGCTGGTGCTGTTCGGGGTGATCAGCTACCAGCGCATCGGCGTCGACCGCTACCCCTACGTCGAGTTCCCGATGATCTCGGTGACCACCACCCTGCCGGGCGCCAACCCGGAGATCATCGACGCCAGCGTCACCAGCCTGATCGAGACCGCGGTCAACAGCGTGCCGGGCATCGAGCACGTGCAGTCCGACTCCTCGCCGGGGGCCTCGGTGGTGCGCATCACCTTCGATCTGGCCAAGGACGTCGACGTCGCCTTCAACGAGGTCCAGGCCAAGGTCAACCAGGTGCTGCGCGACCTGCCGGCCGGGGCCGACACGCCGGTGGTGGCCAAGGTCGAGTTCGGAGCGATCCCGATCCTGTGGCTCACGGTCCAGGGCGACCGCACCCTGCAGCAGCTCAACCAGTACGCGCGCAACGTCGTCAAGAAGCGCCTCGAGAACATCGACGGGGTCGGCGAGGTGCGCCTCGGCGGGCGGCGCGAGCGCACCATCCGGGTCAACCTCGACCTCGCCCGGATGAACGCCTACGGGGTGACCACCCAGGATCTCATCCGCGCCTTCCAGGTCGAGCACTTCCAGATGCCGGGCGGATTCCTGGTCGGGGAGGCGAGCGAGTACCTGATCAAGCTCGACCTCGAGTTCCACCGCCCCGCCGATCTCGAGGCGCTGATCGTCGCCTACCGCCAGGGCGCGCCGATCCGGCTCGGCGACCTGGCCGTGATCGAGGACGGGCTCGAGGACGCCCGCGGCCTGGCCCGCTACGACGGCGAGCCGGCCGTCGGCCTCGGCATCGTCAAGGTGACCGGGGCCAACGCGGTCGCCGTGGTCGAGGCGGTCAAGCGGCGCCTGGCCGACGAGATCCTCCCCCAGCTCCCGCCGGGGGTGCGGATCTCGATCGCGGCCGACGACTCGGAGCTGATCCTCGACCTGGTCGGCGCCCTCGAGGAGCACCTGGTGCTCGGCACCCTGCTCACCGCGCTGGTGGTGTGGCTGTTCCTGAAGAGCCTGCGCGCCACCGCGATCATCGCCGTGGCCATCCCGGTCTCGCTGCTCGGCGCGGTGGCGGTGATGTACTTCGCCGGCTACACCTTCAACACCATGACCCTGCTCGGGCTGCTGCTGCTCATCGGGGTGGTGGTCGACGATGCCATCGTGGTGCTCGAGAACATCTACCGCCACCGCGAGCAGGTCGACCCGGACCCGGTGAGCGCGGCCCTCGCGGGCACCAACCAGGTGCTCTTCGCGGTGATCGCGGCGAGCCTCACCCTGGTGGCGATCTTTGCCCCGGTGATCTTCATGCAGGGGATCATCGGGCGCTTCTTCCGCTCCTTCGCGGTGGTGGTGACCTTCGGCGTGCTGACCTCGCTGTTCGTGGCCGTGACCCTGACCCCGATGCTGTGCTCGCGCTACCTCGAGGTCTCCGCCCACCACGGGCGGCTCTACTGGCTGCTCGAGGGGGCCTTCCGGCTCCTCGACCGGCTCTACCGGGCGCTGCTGCGCGCGGCGCTGCGCTTCCGCTGGACGGTGCTCGCCGTGACCGTCGCGGTGGTCTGGTCGAGCGGCTTCTTCTTCGCCGAGATCGGCAAGGGGTTCCTGCCCCAGGAGGACGAGGGCCGGTTTCTGATCTCGTTCAAGACCCCGCTCGGCTCGAGCCTCGCCTACACCGATGGCCGGCTGCGCGCCATCGAGGCGGTCCTTGCCCGCCAGCCCGAGGTGGCGAGCTACTTCTCGACCATCGGCGGCGGCGTGACCGGGCAGGCCAACCGCGGCACCGTCTTCGTGCGCCTCACGCCCCGCGAGCAGCGCGCCGCCCACATGTACCGGGTCATCGAGCGGCTCAGCGCCGAGCTCGCCGCGATCCCCGGGGTGCGGGCCTTCCCCTCGCCGGTGCCGCCGCTCGGCGGGCAGCGCGGCGAGCCGCTGCAGTTCGTGCTCCTCGGCCCCGACATCGAGTCGGTGGCCGCGCTCAGCGAGCGCCTCAAGGCGCGCCTCGACGCGATCCCCGAGCTCGGGCGGGTCGACCTCGACCTGCAGCTCGAGCTCCCCGAGCTGGCCCTCGACATCGACCGCACCCGGGCCGCCGACGCCGGGCTCACGACCCGCGACATCGCCCTGGCCGTCAACGTGCTCGCCGGCGGGCTCGATGTCGCCAAGTACAACGACCAGCCCGGCGACGGCGAGCGCTACGACGTGCGCCTCAAGGCCGCCGAGGGCAGCTTCCGGGCCCCGGCCGACCTGCGTCGCATCTACCTGCGCGGGCGCGGCGGCGAGCTGCTGCGCCTCGACAGCGTGGTGCGGCTGCGCGAGGGGGTCGGCCCGGCGGTGGTGACCCGCTTCGACCTGCGCTACTCGGGCAACTTCTTCAGCACCCCGACGGTATCGCTCGGCGAGGCGGTGAGCCGGGTCCGGGCGGCGGCCGCCGAGATCCTCCCGCCCGGCTACAGCGTCAAGATGATCGGGCGCGCCGAGGAGTTCGGCAAGACCGCCCGCTACATGCTGTTCGCCTTCGTCACCGCCATCGTGCTCGTCTACATGGTGCTCGCCAGCCAGTTCGACTCCTTCATCCAGCCGCTGATCATCATGGTCGCCCAGCCGCTGGCCATCATCGGCGGGGTGGCCGGGCTGTGGCTGGCCGGGATGGGGCTCAACATCTTCTCGATGATCGGCCTGGTGCTGCTGATGGGGCTGGTGGCCAAGAACTCGATCCTGCTCGTCGATCTCACCAACCAGCTCCGCGCCGAGGGCCGCGGGATCGGCGAGGCGCTGCTCGAGGCCTGCCCGGTGCGGCTGCGCCCGGTGGTGATGACCTCGCTGACCATCATCATCACCATGCTCCCGGCCGCCCTCGGGGTCGGCGCCGGGGCCGACACCAACGGGCCGCTGGCCGTGGCCGTGATCGGCGGCATGGCCAGCTCGACCCTGCTCACCCTGGTGGTGGTGCCGGCCGTCTACTCGCTGGTCGAGGGCGGGCTGGCGCGCCTGCGCCGGGCCTCCCGGGCTCGCCCGGCCGAGAGCTCGTGAGACAGTCGCGCACCGCACGCGGATGCCCCGGTTCGCTCGCCGGGCGGGCGACCCGCGACGCTCGGGGCGCCCCGAGCAGCGCAAAGTGTAAAGTTTTCCGACACTCTGGACCCTGATTCCCCGTCCAGGGACCGCATCGGGCTGCCGGGAGGCACCTGGGATACACACTCTATTCCCGGGAAAACAACGGGTTGCCCGGGTGACGGGCGGGAAGCTCGCGGACTGTAAAGAATCCCGACAATGGCGCTCCGAGGGGTCGCCGTCCCCGCCGTGAACGCCGTCCGGGTCGCCGGTCTCGAGGCGTGGAGGCGGCCCTCCTCGGCGCCCTGGGCAACCCTTCAGGTCGCCCGCCGCCACCGCATGGAGCCGGTGATGCGCGCCTCGATGGAGCCGCGCAGCTCAGGAAAAACAGTTATAAAACATCGGCATGTGGGCCATCGTCGGGATCGCCGGAGACTTCCCGCAAGGGCTCGCTCGGGGCGCCGGAGCACGGCGCCGCCCGGCACGCCGGGGACCGGATCTCGGGAGCGATCCGCCTCGAACCTAAATCGGGACTGATTCTTGCCTGCATCTACCTTCGGTGCAGGACACTGCACCGACCACCAGAGGAGTGCAGATGATGAGCAGGAGTCGGTTCGGGCACCGGGTGCTGACCGGTGCAATCGGGATGGTTCTGGGGATGGCAGGCATGGAGGGGGCCGCGGCGGCGCTGATCAACTTCGACACCGACACCGGGGTCGTGACCTCGGACGGCACCCCGGTCACGAGCCTCAACGGCACCTCGTTCACGACCTCGCTGGCCGGCAGCGTGCGGGTCTGGGAGTTCCAGGGCGACCTGGTGATCAACGCCAGCGACGTGGTCACCGGGGCGGGCAGCCGGGGGGCCTCGCTGCGCGCGCTCAACAACGCCCTGATCGCTCCGGGCGCCTCGTTCGACTTCTCGGCGTCGTTCACCGCGCCCGGGGCTGGGGGCGGCTTCGCCGGCAGTGGCTCGGCGTTCGGCGGCTTCGCCTTCCCGGGCGGATCGGGCGGCAGCGGCAGCAACGCCGGCGGGTTCGGAGGCGCGGGCGGCGGTGGGGGGGGTGGCCTGCTCGGCGGTCCGCCGGGCCACGGCGCCCCCGGCACCCAGGGCGGTGGTGGCTTCGGCGGGTTCGACGGGAGCCCCGGGGTGGCCGGTGGCAACGGGGGGTCGAGCTCGGCTGGCATCAACAACCCGGCACCCGGCGCCCCGGGCGGCGCCGGCGGGCTCGGCGGCGGCTTCGGGCCCGGCGGGACGGGTGGCTTCGGCGGTCCGGGCGGGCTTCCGGGTCAGGCCGGCGGGTCGACCGGCTGCCTGCTCGGGTTCATCTGCTTCGGTGGGCTGGGCGGCAACGGTGGCGGTGGCGCCGAGGCAGGGGCGAGCGGCACCCCCGGGAGCGCGGGTGGCGCCGGCGGGGCGGGGCTCGGTGGCTCGGGCGGGGCGAACCTCGCCTCCGGCGCGTCGATCAGCGGCGGGGCCGGCGGCGGCGGTGGCGGTCGCGGCGGCGGGGGTGGCTCCGGTGGTGGCGGCGGCGGCGGCGGGGCCGGGGGCGGCGGCGGTGGTGCCGGCGGCGGCAACGGCTCGACCGCGTTTCCCGGCGGGGGTGGCGGTTTCGGTGGCAGTGGCGGGGACGGCGGTGCCGGCGGGTCTGGTGGGGCCGGCGGGCTCGGCGGGCTCGGCGGCTTCGGAGGCGCCGGCGGAGGTGCCTTCGAGGTGATCGCCCAGGGCCGGATCGTGTCGGCGGGCAGCTTCACCGCGCGCGGTGGCGACGGCAGCGGCGGACTGCCCGGGGGGCCCGGCGCGCCTGGCGGGGGCGGCAACGGCGGCGCCTTCGGCCTGGCCGGGGCACCGGGCGGCAAGGGAGCCGACATCCTCGGGTGCGGCGGCGGTCCGGGTGGGGCGGGCGGCGCTGGCGGCGCGGCGAGCGGCAACGGCGGCAACGGTGGCCCGGGCGGCGATCCCGCCGGCCTGCCGTGCAGCAACGGGGCCGGTGGCGGCGGTGGCGGAGGCGGTGCCGGCGGCGGCGCCGGGGGCAGCGGCGCGCCCGGCGGGCCGGGCGGCGACGGCGGTGGCGGCGCCGGGGGCGCCGGTGGCACGGTGAAGCTGTTCGCCTCGGTCGCCGAGAACGCCGGCACGGTCGACACCCGCGGTGGCGCCGGCGGCGGCAGCGGTCCCTCGGCCGGTGGCCCGGGCGGTACCGGGCGCTACCTGTTCGGCAGCAACGCCAGCGCAGGCGCCACCGGCACCACGCTCGGCGCCGCGCCGAGCGCCTTTCTCGGGCTGGCCGCGACCGGTCTCGGTGGCGGCAACCCGTTCATCAACGGTGCGCCGGGCACTCCGTTCATCCCCGACCTGGTCTTCGGCGCCGAGCTCTACGGCCTGCTCGGCCTCGGGCTCGACGCCAGCGCCCCGGACTTCGCCACGGTGCTGGCCGGCGCGCCGAGCAACGCGGTCGGGGCGATCACGCGCATGGACCTCGGGCCGAGCGGCTACGACGACGACTTCATCGGCTTCGACCTGCTGGTGTTCCTCAACGTCCTCTCCGACCCGCTGCTCAACCCGCGCTTCGGCCTCGATCCGCTGGGAGCCGATCCGGGCTTCCTCAACGAGCTGCTGGTCGGCGGGTTCATGAACCCGGTGCCGCTGGTCCACGACACCCTGGCCGGGCTCGAGCTGTGGGCGACGCTGGTCCCCGAGGGCGCCAACTTCTTCAACGCCGCGGCGAGCGGCGCGATCCCGGTCGCCGGGGCGCTGCTCGCCAACGGCGAGAGCGCCTACCTGCTGCGCAGCGCCGCGGTGCCCGAGCCGGCCAGCTCCGTGCTGCTCCTCCTCGGCCTGCTCGCGCTCGCCGGGCTGCGTCGCGCCGGCGCGCCGGGAGGCCCGGCGAGGCGAGCGGGCTGGGTCGCGTGAGGAGGGCGATCGGCCAGGAGGCGTAGCGCCTCCGGGCGTGCGCCTGGCGCAGGCAACGCCGGGCGGGCGCCGAGAGCTCGGGTGGGCAGAGCCCCCCCGAGCCCCGGTGCCCGCCCGGCGCGCTTGACGCGGAGCGGGCGCGCGGCTATTGAAGGCCGATGGGCACCCGGCGACTGCTCACCATCGGCCGGCTGGCGCGCGCCGCCGGGGTCAACGTCGAGACCGTGCGCTACTACCAGCGCATCGGCCTGATCGCCG
>CAZRGU010000045.1:0-17083 GCA_964599705.1 uncultured Ectothiorhodospiraceae bacterium
CGCGCCCTTTGGCATCAACGGCTGGGTCCTTGTTCGATGAAAGCCCCGGCGAGCGCCAGTCGCGCGCTTTCCCGGCCTCCCCGCCGGTGCCCGCCGGGGGACCTTACCGCTCGCCTTCCCGGCCGGATCGAGCGCCACCGAGCGGGAGGCGAACCGCTTCTCGGACGTCAGACCCAGCGGTGCGGGTGCTCGTGCGGCGATCCGGTGCGTTCGTCGGTAGTACGTGACGATTATTGGGACACCACGGCGTATTTGGAACACCACGGCGAACCGCGACCGCGGGGCTCGGGGGACCGATATCGGAGCCCGCCAGGAGCCCCCGGAAGCGCCGCTCCCCATCGTGTGCCGACGACAGCCGATTCAGTTATTGTTGCCGGGTCGATTCGACACGCAGCGAGGGCGTCTTCGCCGAGCGCACGGAGCGCGAGCCGGCGATCGGCTACCGTTCGGCAACAGGTGAGGCAGTGCCCGCCGTACGAGGAACCGGCCGCGGGGAGCACCGGTCAGCGCGAGCGCATCGACGGGTGCGACCGCGGGTAGGCAAGGAATTCGAGCGAGCAGCGACCGTGAGCAGCACTCCCAAGAGCGCCCCACCGCCTCTCGACAGCTGGCGCAGCGCCTGCGAGGAGGTCGCGCCGTTTCGCGACGCGACGCCTCGCGAGCACTACCGGGCGTTCGCCGAGGCCTGCCGGCTCGCCTTCCTGATCCTCGCCAACCACCCCGAGCGCCGTGCCCTGCTCGACTACGTCGACCCGCTGCCCGCCGACTCGATCGCACTCCTCGAGCGCCTGCGCAGGCGCCACGCCGGCGATGCCTGAGCTCGACGTTGTCGGCGCCGTCGAGCGCCTGACCGGCGCACTCGAGCGCGCCGCGATCGACTACGCGCTGAGCGGCGCCATCGCGCTCGCCTACTGGACGGCGCCTCGCGCGACCCTCGACATCGACGTCTGTGTGGACGTGGATCCAGCCGCACTCCCCGGCCTGCTCGATGCGCTGCGCGAGGCCGGAAGCGAGGTCCCAGCCGATGCCGCCGCGCAGGCCCAGCGCGGTGATCTCGGGGTGCGTCTCGGTGGAGTCAGGGTCGACGTCTTCCTGCCGCTGCTGCCGATTGCCGAGGAGGCCATGGCCCGCCGGATGCGGGTGCCCTTCGCTGAGCGCGAGGTCTGGATCCTGAGCGCCGAGGACCTCGCGCTGTTCAAGATCCTCTTCGCCCGGACCAAGGACTGGGCCGATCTCGAGCGCCTGCTCGCGGCCCGTGCCGGGCGCCTCGACCGCAGCTACATCGAGTCCCGGATCGGCTCGCTGCTCGACCGCGGAGACCCCCGGTTGGCGCGCTACCGGGAGCTCGCCGAGCGTGGCCGCCGGCCCGCGCGCGACGCCGGGGCGTAGCCGGCGGAGCGAGCCCCGCGCGCCGCGCCGAAGGCCGCTCAGCCGGGCACCAGGACCTCGAGGGCCGGCTCGGGGAGGAGCCGGCCGGCGACCACCCGCAGCGGGGCGGGGGCGGCGAGCAGCTCGGCGAGCGCGCGGGCGATCGCGCCGGCCTGCTCCCGGCTCGCCGGCCCCTCGGCGCCATTGAGCAGCAGCACCCGCGAGGCCCCCGCCGGGGTGCCCTTGAACAGTCCCCGCGGGTGGGCCGCCACCCGGGCCAGCGCCGCGGCGGTGACCGGCTCGCCGGGGACGGTCCCGCTGAGCGCCGCCCAGGTCGCGCTGCGCAGCACGGTGGCCTCGTCGAGCGGCCGGCCGAGGCCCCACAGTC
Organism: uncultured Ectothiorhodospiraceae bacterium; assembly: GCA_964599705.1. GTDB lineage: Bacteria > Pseudomonadota > Gammaproteobacteria > HK1 > HK1 > CAZRGU01. The sequence continues at coordinate 1,757 of CAZRGU010000045.1, forward strand.
CGGCCACCGCGATCACCGCGTCGGCGCTCGGCGGGACCACCGGCTCGTGCCTGGCCGGGGCCTTGAGCGGTCGGCGCGCGGCGCCGTCGGCCTCGACTACCACCCGCTCGAAGCGCTCGCCGCAGGCCAGGGCGTCGAGCCGCGTGGGCGCCAGCCCGAGCGCCTTGCCGGAGGCCCGGTCGCGGCGCGCGAAGGCCGCCAGCACCCGGCCCGGCCGAGCGCCGCCGCCAGCCTCGAGGCCCTCCTCGCCCCAGACCAGCGACCAGCCGGCCTGCTCGACCTCGGCGAGGGCCATCCGGGTGGTGGCGCTGACCAGCACCCGCTCGCCCCGCCCGGCCCAGGCCGCGGCCAGCGCCCGCGCCAGGGTGGTCTTGCCGCCGGCCCCGACCAGGGCGACGAGGTGCGCGCGCTCGAGGCCGAGCGCGGCGGGAAGTGCGCCACCGGCTTCCCCGGGCGCCGCGCTGCCGGCGTACCCGCTCACCCCCGGTTGGCGTGCTCCATCAGCGCCTCGAGGACCGCACCGCCGAGCGCGCGGGCCTTGTCGGAGATGGTGTCGCAGTACTCGCGCCGCCCGCGCGGGTCGATGTCGCCGAGCTTGAGCCCCGCCGCGACCTCGGTGCCGGGCCGGATCAGTCCGCGCAGGATGCCGCCGACGGCGGCGATCACCGGCTCGCCGGCGACCCGCCCGATCAGCGCCCCGGCCTCGACCCGCTCGCCGATCGCCCGGTCGGTCTCGAACACCCCGGCGACCGGCGCGCGCAGCACCCGCTCCACGGTCACCCCGGCCATCGCCCCCGGCACCCCGGTGTTGGGCGCCGCGCTGCCCCGCTCGATGACCCGCCCGAGATCGTGGCCGCGGTTGGTCTCGATGACCCGATCGACGTCGACCCCGGCGGTGAAGCCCGGCCCGAGCCCGATCACCAGGGGCGCCTCGTCGCGCCGGGTCCCGAGGTTGCGCTTGGCGAGGACGGCGTCGATCACCACCTCGGGGGCGAGCCCTTCCGGGATCGTCTCGAGGACCGCGATCTCGCCGCGCCCCCAGGCCGCCTCGACCGCGGCCAGCCCCGCGCAGCGCACCGCCGCGACCCCCTCGACCACCGCGCGTCCCTCGATCAGCGCCTCGCAGAAGGCGACCCGGCGGCGCACCGCGAGCGGGCGGGGCAGGTCGAGCATCGCCAGGCGCCGGACCCGCGCCCGGTGCAGCCGCCAGGCGACCCCGCTGGCCATCTCGCCGGCCCCCTTGATCAGGACCCGCGGCGCGATCGGCCCGCTCACGGCCACCTCGACCACGCAAAGTTCAAGTCGTTTCGAGAAAAAGTTTCCGCGGAAACGTGCCGCACTCTCCACCCTCCGGTCCTGGCCCGCATGGCTCACCGATCGGCGGCTGCTGCCACCGATCCATCTGTCCTGGCGGGACGTACGCCCTCCATGCGGCTCGGCGCCGTGACCGGCGCGACTCTCGGGGCCTGCCGCGCCAGTATATCGACCACGCTGCGCGGCGCGGTGCGCGGATCGGCGCGCCCGCGCAGCGGTTGACGCCCCGGCGCGAGCGGCGCCAGACTGCGCCGCGCCGCCACCCCTCGGAAGGATCCGGTGCCCGAGCCAGCTCTCAACCCCACCGCGCCGCGGGGCACCCGCTGCGGGCGGCGGCCGTGCGCCGGGCGCCGGACGATCGCCACGCGCCCCCGAGCGACCCGCGACCGCCCCCGGGAGGCGCGGTGAGCCGGCCTGCCGCGACCCGCTGGAGGGTGGTCGGGCTGGCGATCGGCGCCGGGGTGCTCGCCGGCATGCAGGTCGGCAAGGTGCCGCCTTCGATCCCGGCGCTGCGTGCCAGCCTCGACCTCGGGCTGGTGACCGCCGGCTGGGTCGCATCGACCTTCAACGTGGTCGGGGCCTGCGCGGCGGTGGCCGGGGGGCTGTGGGCCGACCGGATCGGGGCGCGCCGGGCGCTGCTCGCGGGGCTCGCGCTGCTCGCCCTCGGCTCGCTCGCCGGGGCCGCGGCGCTCGGCGGCGCGACCCTGATCGGCAGCCGGGCGCTCGCCGGGACGGGCCTGATCGCGGTGGCCGTCGCCGCGCCGCGGTTGATCGTCTCGGCGGCCGCGCCGCGCGACTACGGGCTCGCGCTCGGTGCCTGGGGGACCTACATGCCCACCGGGATGGCGCTGGCGATGGTCCTGGCCGGCACGCTTGCGGCCGGCTGGCGGGCACTGTGGCTGCTCAACGCCGCCCTGCTGCTCGCCTTCCTGGTGCTCTTCGCGTCCCTGACCCGGGCCCCGCCGGACCCCTCGCGACCGCGACGGGCCGCGGGCCGACTGGGGCAGGTCGCCCGGCTGCCCGGACCGTGGCTGCTGGCCGCCTGCTTCGGCTGCTACACGGTGCAGTGGGCGGCGATCACCACCTGGCTGCCGACCTTCCTGATCGAGACCCGCGGCGCGGCCAGCACCGGCGCCGGGCTGGTGACTGCCGCGGTGGTCGCGACCAACGTCCCCGGCAACCTCGTCGGCGCCTGGCTGCTGCATCGCCGGGTGGCGCGCTGGTGGCTGCTGCTGGCCGCCTACGCGGGGATGGCGGCGAGCGCCTACGGGGTGTTCGCCGCGAGCGTCCCGGCGCTCCTCAAGCTGCCCAGCGCGTTCGCCTTCAGCGGCATTGGCGGACTGCTCCCGGCCGCGGTGCTCGGCGCCGGCGCTGCCCACGCGCCGAGCCGCGAGGCGCTGGCCACGGTCAACGGCTTCATGGTCCAGGGATCGCACCTCGGGATCCTCGCCGGACCGCCGCTGCTCGCCGTCCTCCTCGAGCGGCTCGGGGGCTGGGAGCACGCCTGGTTGCTGATGCTCGCCGCCGGGTCGCTCGGCGCCACGCTGGCCGCCGCACTCGGGCACCTCGAGCGGCGCACCGCCCGCGCCGCCTCGCCGTAACGGGCCGCGCTCCGGCTCGCAGCCCGCCCCACCCACGGGCCGTTACTCGACATCGGTCACGTCATCGCCAGGAACAGTCTCGGCGGAAACGCATCCCGCCTCGTCGCACCCCTCGCCGGCGAGCAGTCCCCCGCGCCGGTAGATCGCCCACTGCACGGCCGGCCACGGGCGCCCGCGGGCCAGCTCGCCGCCATCGCGGAGCACGACGCCGCTGCGCAGGTCGACCTCGATGCGCTGCCCGTCGGCGAGGTCGGTGTCGAGCAGCGGGGCGCAGAGGATCGGGAAGCCGGAGTTGATGGCGTTGCGCTCGTAGATCGGCGCGAATGAGACGGCCACCAGCAGCGCCACCCCCAGGCCGCGGAAGCAGTCGACGGCCTGCTGGCGCGAGGAGCCGGCTCCGAAGTTGGCCCCCGCGACGACGATGTCCCCGGGACGGACCCGCCGCGCGAAGTCCTCCCACCCGGCGAGATTGCCGAAGGCGTGGCGGGCCATCTCGCTGATCTCGCTCACGGTCAGGAAGCGGTTGGGGAAGATCATGTCGGTGTCGATGTCGTCGCGGCGCACCACCCACACCCGCCCCTCGATCCGGGTCGCCGGCGCCGGGCGCCGGCCCCCGCGGGGACGCGCAGCGGGCCGCCACGGGCGGGGCGGCACCGGCACCGCCCGGGGCCGCGCCGTGCCCCGCCCGCCGAGTGCCTGCGGATCGGTGATCACGCCGGCCACCGCCGAGGCGGCGGCCACTGGCGGCGAGGCGAGAAACACCTCCCCCTGCCCCTGCTTGCCGGGGAAGTTGCGGTTGCCGGTGCTGACCGTCACCTCGCCGGGCCCGTTCTGCCCGATCTGGCCGGCCGCGCAGCCGCCGCAGCCGGCGTTGCCGATCAGCGCGCCGGCCTCCTTGAGCACCTGCATCACGCCGCTCTCCAGGCAGCGACGCCACGCCCGGTCGGTGGCCGGTACGACCTTCAGCACCACTCCGTCGGCCACCCGCCGGCCGCGCAGGACCGCGGCGGCGGCCTCGAGGTCCGGGTAGCGGCCGTTGGTGCACGAGCCGATGAAGACCGAGTCGATCGGGGTGCCACGCAAGGTCTCGAGCTCGACGACGTCCCCGGGACGACCGGGGCGGGAGAGCAGCGCTCCGAGCGCCTCGACGTCGACCTCGAGGATTGCCTCGTAGTCGGCATCCGGGTCGGCCCACACCGCCTCCACCGGGCGCCGGCTGGCGCGCCGGCAGAAGTCCAGCACCTCCTCGCTCGGCTCGATGAGCGCGGCGATGGCGCCCATCTCGGTGGCCATCGAGGCCATGGTGATGCGCCCGGCGAGCGACAGGTGCTCGACCGCCGGACCGGCGAGCTCGGCGGCCCGCCCGAGCAGCCCGCGCGCCCCGAGGCGGCGGAGCACGGCGAGGGCCAGGTCCTTGGCCGTGGCCTGCCGGCCGGGGCGGCCGCGCAGCACCACTCGCACGGTCGGCGGCACCCGGAACCAGACCCGCCCGCGGGCGAAGGCCTGGGCGACGTCGAGCTCACCCATGCCCTGCCCGAAGGCCCCGATGGCACCGAGCAGGTTGGCGTGCGAGTCGGTCGACACGGCGGTCGACCCGGGCACCACCAGACCCTCGTCGATGGCCAGGTGGCTGCCGATCCCGGCATCGACGTCGTAGACGGTGACCCCCTGCTCGCGAGCGAAGCCCCGGCAGAGCTGCTGGCCGGCGGCGTAGCCCGGATCCGAGCCGCCCGGATTGCAGTCGAAGGTGAAGAAGGTGCGCGCCGGGTCGGCCACCGCGAGCCCGGCCGCGCGCAGGCTGCGCACCACGCCGGGGCCGCCGAAGTCCCGGGCGATCCGCACGTCGATGTCGAGCTCGACGATCTCGCCTGCCCGGACCGGCCCGCCGGCATGGGCGGCGAAGATCTTCTCGATGGTCGTCTGGCCCACGGCCCCACCTCGAGCCGGCAAGCGCCCGCGCCCCGCGGGAAAGAGGTGCCGTCGCACAGGATCGAACCAGGCACCGGCCGGCAAGTCCAGCTGGACGCGCTCCCGGCTCTCCGGCCCGGCCGGTCGCCGGGACCCCAGCCCGCGCGCGCGGCGCGGCGAGCGCTTGCTCTGCGCGCCACGAGCGGCCAAGCTCCAGGCGAAGCGGGCCCATGCCGGGGCACCTCCGAGCTGGCCGGACGGGGATATCATGCGAGTGTGCGCAAGCCTTTCGGCAGCCGGCTGGGCAGCGCCGCTGGCCCTCGCGCTCCTGCCCGCCGCGCCGGTCCCCGCCACGGAGCCTGCCATTCCTCCGCTCGCCACCCTCGTCGCCACCATCGGCCCGGAGCTCGAGGCTGACAACCGCTTCGCCGGACCGTTCGGGATCAGCGTCACCGGCGACGGCTCGCTGCTGGTCGCCGACGACCTCGGCCACCGGATCTACCGGCTGCGGGCCGACGGTACGTTGCTCGGGCGCATCGGGCGACGGGGGAGTGGGCGCGGCGAACTCGCCTGGGTCGACGCCGCGCTCGAGGGTCCCGGCGGAGCGCTCTACGTCGCCGACACCGGCAACAACCGCATCCAGGTGCTCGACCCGGACGGCACCCCGCGGCGCGTGCTGCGCCGCTGGCGACTGCTCGGCACCTTCGCCAACCCCCGCGATCTCGCCTTCGACCGCGGCGGGCGGCTCTACGTCGCCGACTGGGGAAACGGCGCGGTGCGGGTCTTCGACGCCCGACTGCGCTACCTGCGCACCCTCGGGCGCGGCGGCGAGCTCGCCCTCGAGCGGCCGATCTCGGTCGCCGTGGGCTCCCAGGGGCGCATCTTCGTGGCCGACCATGCCCGCCACCGGATCGCGGTGTTCGCGGCCGACGGCACCCCGCTGGCCGCCATCGGGAGCGAGGGCAGCGGCCCCGGCGAGCTGCGCCACCCCTCCGGTCTGGCCTTCGATGCGCTCGGGCGCCTGTACGTCGCCGAAGCCGGCAACGCGCGGATCCAGGCGTTCGGCAACGGTGGTGAGAGCCTCGGCATCCTGCGCGCGCCCGGCGGGGTGCGGCTGGCCATCGAGCGCCCCACCGACCTCGCCTTCGCTCCCGGCGACCGGCTCTACGTCGTCGACCAGGGCGCCCACCGAATCCTGGTACTGGCGCTCGGGCAGCAGTAGGCGGGGGCCACCGGCGGGGGTCGCCCGCCCGGCTCACCGGTGGAGCGCCCTGAGCGCCTCGAGGTCGCCGCTCCGGTCGACGTCCCGGAACGGCGCCTCCTCGGCGAACTCGACGGCGAGCGCGTCATCGCGGTGGGCCTCGATGATCGCGCGCGCCCCGACGTTGCCGGCGAGCGCGTGGATGGCCGCGAAGTGGCACCGCGCGAAGATCACCGGGGTGCGCCGCCGCCCGGCCACCGCCGGGTAGCAGATGCTGTGGCCGCCGGCGGCAAAGGCCGCGATCAGGCGGTCGATGATCGGCGCCTCGATGAGCGGCTGATCGCCCATCAGGAACATCGCCGCGTCGGCCTCGGCCTCGACGGCGGCGAGCCCGCAGATCACCGAGCTGCTCTGCCCGGCCGCGTGGCGCTCGTTGCGCACCGCGCGCACCCGCGGGGGCTCGAGCAGCGCCTCGATGGCGCCGCGCACCGCGCGGTGCTGGTGGCCGAGGACCACCACGACCGGGTCGAGGCGCGAGGCGCGCGCGGCGGCCAGCACCCGGGCGACCAGGGCCACCCCGTCGAGCTCGGCGAGCAGCTTGTTGCCGGCGAAGCGCCGCGAGCAGCCGGCCGCCAGGACCACCCCGGCGACCCGCGGAGCGGCGCGGCGCCCGCTCACTGCTCGCGCAGGATCCGTCTGGCCTTGCCCTCGACCCGGGGGATGGTGCCGATGTCCAGCACCTCGACCTCGGGGGTGATGGTGATGCGGTACTTGACCAGCTCGACGAGGTGATCGACGGCGCGCCGGAGGGTGGCCGCGTCGATCCGCTCGTGGGCCGGCTCGACCCGGATGACCAGGTGGCGGCCGCTGCCCATCGGCGGCACCACGAGCTGGTACTCCTGGGAGAGCTCGTCGATCTGGTGGAGCAGGTTCTGGATCTGGCTCGGAAAGATGTTGACCCCGGCGAAGTGGAACATGTCGTCGGCGCGCCCGAGGATCCCGCCGTCGAGGCGCAGGCTGGTGCGCCCGCAGGCGCAGCGGCCGCGATCGAAGCGCACCAGGTCCATCATCCGGTAGCGGATCAGCGGCATGCTCCGGCAGCACAGGTTGGTCAGCACCAGCTCGCCGATCTCGCCGTCGGCGACCGGCTCGAGGGTCTCGGGATGGAGCACCTCGGCGATGAACATCGCCTCGTTGACGTGGGTGCCCTGGTGGGCGAGGCACTCGTAGCCGAAGTTGCTGATCTCGGTCGAGCCGATGTCGTCGAAGAGCTCCGCGCCCCACTGGCTCTCGATGGTCTTCTTGGTGGCGAGCACCGCGGCCCCCGGCTCGCCGGCCGCGATCACCTTGCGGATCGGCGAGCCGGGCAGATCGATGCCGCTGCGCCGCGCGGTCTCGGCCAGGTAGAGCAGGTAGGAGGGGGTGCCGCAGATCGCGGTGGCCCCCCAGTCGAGCATCGCCCGCAGCCGATCCCGCGAGCTCTGCCCGCCGCCGGGGATGATCATCAGGCCGGAGCGCTCCATGGCCGCCTGGAAGCCCCACCAGGCGATGTACAGGCCGTAGTTGAAGGGCACGAAGAGCACGTCGCGCGCGGTCAGCCCGAAGGCGCAGCGGAAGTAGCTGAACTGCTCGTAGAAGACCTCGAACCAGTCGTGCCCGTCGAGCATGATCCGCACCGGGCGACCGGTGGTCCCCGAGGTCTGGAAGACCCGCACCGCCTGCTCGGGGCCGATGCAGCCGAAGTCGCCCCACGGGGGGTGGGCCTCCTGGCTGGCACGCAGCTCCTCCTTGGTGGTGAAGGGGATCCGGCGCAGGTCCTCCATCGAGCGTACCTGCTCGGGGCCGATCCCGGCCGCGGCGAGCTTGCGCCGGTACAACGGGCTGCGCTCGGCGACGTGGGCGAGCTGCTCGCGGAGCAGCGCGAGCTGGTGGCGCGCGAGCGCCTCGCGCTCCAGGCACTCGAGCTCGCGGTTCCAGTAGCTGACCTCGCTCATCGACCCGACCCCCTCTCCCCCCGCTGCGCTGCGCGCAGCTTGCGGTACTCCTTGCGGATCTTCGCCGGGGTGAACGGCGTGGCGTGCAGCCGCACCCCGCAGGCGTCGTAGATGGCGTTGGCGATCGCGGCCAGGATCCCCGAGACCAGCCCCTCGCCGACCTCCTTGGTGCGGTACGGCTCGCCGATGTTGTACTGCTCGGTGATCACGTCGGCGTCCTCCGAGACCGCCATCTCGTGGATGGTCGGCATCCGGTAGTCGAGCCAGGTCGGGTTGAGCGTGAAGCCCTTGCGGGTCAGCACCTCCTCGAGGAAGGCGTGGCCGAGGGCCATCGAGACCTGGCCGTCGACCTGGCCCTTGACCAGGGCCGGGTTGATGGGGAAGCCGCAGTCGTGCACGGTCAGGGCGCGGAGCAGGCGGGCCTGGCCGGTCTCGACGTTGACCTCGACCTCGGCGACCTGGGCGCTGAAGGCGTAGTTCTCGGTCCAGCGACCCTTGGCGGTGGCCAGGCTCGGGTGGAAGGGCTCGTCGCGCATGGTCCGCCAGAAGCCCTCGCCGATCACCGTGTCGCCGCGCCGGGTGGCGACACTGGCGGCGATGATCTCGCGGTAGCTCATCGAGCGCTCGGGGTGGCTGCGGTCGAAGACCCGCTTGCCCGCGCAGCCGAGCTCGGCGACCGGCACGTTCATGCGCTCGGCGGCGATCTCGAGGAGCTTGCGCCGCGCCTCGCCGGCGGCCTGGCGGGCGGCGTTGCCGGTGACGTAGGTCAGGCCGCTGATCCAGGAGCCGATGTCCTGGGGGGTGGTGTCGGTGTCGGCGGCCACGATCTTGACGTCGTCCATCGGGATGGCGAGCTCCTCGGCGACGAGCTGGCTGATCACCGTCTCGGCGCCCTGGCCGACGTCGAGCGCCCCGGTCAGCACCACCGCCGAGCCGTCGTCGTTCATCTTGACGATCACCCCCGAGCCGTTCGGGTAGATCAGCGTCCCGGTCATGTAGGAGCTCACCCCGATGCCGATGCCGCGCCGGATCGGCCCCTCGCGCCGGGTCCGGTAGCGCGCCCGCCGGGCGTGGAACTCGGAGCGCTCGGCGGCCACCCGGATGCACTCGGGCAGCCCGCCGTTGTGGGTGTTGTCGGCGTTGGGCAGCTCCTCCCAGGGGCCGCGGGCGTTGCGCAGCCGAATCTCGATCGGGTCGAGGCCGAGCGCCTCGGCGATCATGTCGAGCTGGCTCTCGATGGCGAAGCGCACCTGCGGGCAGCCGTGACCGCGCTGCGGGGCGCGGGTGGTGTGGTTGGTGTAGACCGAGTAGCCCTGGTAGTGGAGGTTCTCGACCCGGTAGGGGACCATCGTGAAGCCCCAGGCCAGGAAGATCACCACCACCCCGCTGCCGCGGTGGGCGCCGGCGTTGTTGATCACCCTGATCTGCTGGGCGAGCAGGGTGCCGTCCTTGCGCACCCCGGTCTTGATCTCGACGATCAGCGGCTGGCCGTGGCGGTAGGCCGAGAAGATCTCCTCGCGGCTGGCCACGAAGCGCACCGGGCGGCCGGTGAGCATCGACAGGCGCGCGGCGCAGTACTCGTGGGTGTAGAGGTCGATCTTGCCGCCGAAGGTCCCGCCGGTGTAGGTCTTGTGGACCCGGACCTGGGCGTAGGGCAGGTCGAGGACCCGGGCGAGCTTGGCGCGCTTGAGGAAGGCGCCCATCGACGAGGTCCAGACGTTGAGCTTGTCGCCCTCCCAGTGGGCCAGGGTGGCCTGCGGCTCGAGGTAGCCGTGGGTGCGCAGGTGGCTCTCGAAGCGGTCCTCGCGGACGTAGTCGCTCGCGGCGAAGCCGCGCTCGACGTCGCCCCAGCCGGTCTCGGTCTTGCCGGCGATGTTGGCGAGATCCTCGCGGGCGGCGACCTTGGGGTGGCTGGGGTGGATCTCCGGGGCCCCGGGGCGCATCGCCCGCTCGGGGTCGAAGACCGCCGGCAGCGGCTCGTAGTCGACCTCGATGAGCTCGAGGGCGCGCTGCGCGGTGAGCTCGTCGAGCGCGGCGACCGCGGCGACCTCCTGGCCGACGTGGACGACCCGCTCGCTGGCCAGCACCTCCTGGTCAGGGGGGTAGCGCGGGGTCTCGACGAAGCCGTGCTTGATGCCCAGGGTGTCGGCGGCCGTGATCACCCCCTTGACGCCGGGGAGCGCGCGCGCTCGCGCGGTGTCGATGCGCACGATCCGGGCGTGCGGGTGCGGGCTGCGCAGGATCCGCCCGACCAGGGTTCCGGGGAGCCTGACGTCCTGGGTGTAGACGGCACGCCCGGTGACCTTGTCCGGGCCGTCCTTGCGCCGCCAGCTCTTGCCGACGTAGCGCAGCTCCTCGCTCACGCCCCCTCTCCCTCCGCCGAGCGCATCAGCGGCTCGACCCCCTGGCCGGAGGCCTGCAGCACCGCGGCGAGGATCGCGTTGTAGCCGGTGCAGCGGCACAGGTTCCCCTCCAGCGCCTTGCGGATCTCCTCGACGCTCGGGCGCGGGTTGGCCGCCAGCAGCGCGGTCACCGAGATCAGCATCCCCGGGGTGCAGAAGCCGCACTGGGTCGCGCCCTGATCGAGGAAGGCCTCCTGGACCGGGCTCAGCCGCTCGCCCTCGGCCAGTCCCTCGACGGTGCGCACCGTCGCCCCGTCGCACTCCACGGCGAGCGTCAGGCAGGCAAGCACCGGGCGGCCCTCGAGCAGCACCGTGCAGGCCCCGCAGGTCCCCGACTCGCAGCCGTCCTTGGTGCCGGTCAGGCCGACCTGCTCGCGGATCACCTCGAGGAGCGTGTTGCGCGGGCGGGCCACGACCTCGTGGCGCTCGCCGTTGACGGTCAGCCCCACGACCCGCACCCGGGCGCGCGGCACCCGCCGCGAGCCGACGTCGGCATCGATGGCCGGGTCGCTCATCGCGCTCCTCCCCGGCGCGCCGCGCGCGCCCGCTCGGTGGCCTCGGCGAGGACTGCGGCCAGGTGCACGCGCAGCGCCTCGCGCAGCTCGCCCTTGGCGAAGCCGTGGTGGGGCAGCGGTCGGATCCCGGCGGCGGCACGGGCCGCGGCCTCCTCGAGGACGGCGGGCTCGAGGGGGCGCCCGGCCAGGTACTCCTCGGCCCCGCCCGCACGCAGCGGCCCGCGCTCGATCGCGCCGGCGGCGATCCGCGCCTCGCGGCAGCGCTCGCCGTCGGCCTCGAGCACCAGCACCACGGCGAGCACCGCCATCCCGAACTCGAGCCCGCCGCGCCGGGCCACCTTGCGGAAGCCCCAGCCGGCCGCGGCGGGCAGTCCCGGGCAGCGCACCGCGGCGAGCAGCTCGCCGGGGGCAAGGGTCAGCGGCGCCATCCCGTCGCCGCTGTAGAGCGCCTCGACCGCGAGCCGGTGGGAGCCGTCCGGCCCGAGCACCTCGAGCTCGGCGCCGAGCGCCACCAGGGCCGGGGCCACGTCGGACATGTGCACCGCCCAGCACAGGTCCCGGGCGTTGCCCGGGAACGGGTAGCAGCACTCGCCGCCACGCTTGTAGCAGGGCTCGCTGAACTGGAAGTCGTGGCGCTGGTTCAGATACAGGCAGCGGGTGTCCTGGCAGAGGTTGCCGCCGAGCGTCGCCATCTCGCGGATCTGCTGGCCACCCACCGCGCGGGCCGCGGCCGCGAGCAGCGGGGCGCGCTCGCCGATCAGGGCATCGCCCTCGATGGCGGCCAGGCGCATCAGCGCGTCGACCCGCAGCCCCCCCTCGGGGAGCGGCTCGGGGGGGCGCGGGGCGAGCCCGGCGACGCTCACCAGCCGCTCGGGCTTGACGATCTCGACGCGCATCGCCGGCAGCAGGTCGGTGCCGCCGGCGAGCAGGCGGGCGCGGCCACCGGCCGCGGCGAGGCGTGCGGCGGCCGCCTCGAGTGAGCCGGCGCGCTCGTGCTCGAAGTCGAAGAGGATCACCCGCCGCCCTCCGCCGGACGCGCCGGCGGGCGGATCTCGGGGATCTCGAGATCGAGCCCCTCGAGGCTGGCGCGGGCGTAGGCGGCACGCCGGTACTCGGGCCGGGGCGGGAACGGGCGGCAGCAGTCGAAGCCGACCTTGGTGCCGAGGTAGTCGGGGAAGCCGGGGTTGAGGCCGTGGCCGAAGCACTCCTCGATGCGCACGATGCCGTGGCGCGGGTCGAGGCGGGTGGCCATCGCCCACTCGACGTCCTCGGCGCTGCGGATGTCGACGTCCTCGTCGACCACGGTGACCATCTTGAGGGGCGGAAAGGCGGCGAAGGCGGCCAGGATCGCCTGCTTCGACCAGCCGGCGCGCTTCTGCTCGAGCTGCACCACGGCGTGGTAGAAGCCGCAGCCGCCGTGGGTGAAGTAGCAGTCGCGGACCCCCGGGACCTGGCGCTGGAGGAGGGCGAGCACGTTGGCCTCGCCGAGCAGCCCGACCGAGTTCCACACCTCCTTGCCCGAGAGGATGGTCTGGTAGACCGCTCCCGGGCGCCGATGCACGGCGCGCACGTGCACGACCGGGCGCGGGGCGCGCTTGGCGTAGTAGCCGGTGACCTCGGCGAACGGCCCCTCCTCGCCGAGCTCGCCGGGCACGCACTCGCACTCCAGGGCGTACATCGCGCGGGCGACGATGTGGACCGGCAGGTGGCGGCCCGCGACCAGCTCCAGCGGCGCGCCGTGGAACTCGCTGGCGATGCCGAGCTCGTCGGCCTCGGCCGGGGCGGCCTCGGCCGGGGTGGCGGCGGCGAAGTGCAGCCCCGGGCCGACCCCGCAGTTGATCGAGAAGGGCAGGGTCTCGCCGCGCGCGCGGGCCTTGTCCAGGTACAGCTCGAGGTGGCGCCCGGCGTCGATGTTCACGTGCAGGGTCTCGCCGTCGACCACCATGAAGCGCTGGATGGAGGCGTTCCTCACCCCGGTCTCGGGGTCGCGCGCGATCACCACCCCGGCATCCAGGTAGGGGCCGCCGTCGCCCTCGGCGTGGACCGGCACCGGCATCTCGGCGAGCCCGATCTCCTCGCCCTCGTAGATCGGGCCGTGCTCGATGACCACCGGCTCGAGCGGGCGGCGCTGCCAGGCGCCGATGCACGAGGAGACGTACTGGGGCAGGGTCCGCTCCTCGCGCCCGAGCAGCGCGGCGAGCAGCTCGCGCGACCAGTACAGGCCGGTCAGCACCGGCGCGTCGTGGCCGCGCACCCGCTCGAAGAGCACCGCCCGCGGCCCGCCCTCGAGGCGCGCGGCGATCGCGGCCAGCTCGAGGTGCAGGTCGACCTCGGAGCGCACCCGCACCAGCCGCCCCATGCCCTCGAGGTCCTCGATGATGGTCGCCAGGTCGGCGATCCGGCTGGCACTCATCGCCCCCTCCTCTCCACGCTCAGATGTACTGCCCGGCGTCGACCCGCAGCACCTCACCGGTGATCGTCGCCGCGGCCTCCGAGAGCAGGAACAGCACCGCGCCGGCGACGTCCTCGGGGGTGGCCAGGCGCGGCAGCACCGCCTCGGCGAGCGCCCGCTCGCGGAACTCCTCGGGCAGCGCCAGGGCCATCTCGGTGAGCACCATCCCGGGGGCCACCGCATTGACCGTGACCCCCTTGGGGCCGAGCTCGCGCGCGGCGGTCTTGGTCAGCCCGATCAGCCCGGCCTTGGAGGCCGCGTAGTTAGCCTGCCCGAACTTGCCGCGCAGCCCGTTGATCGAGGTGACGTTGACGATCCGCCCGTAGCCGGCCTCGCGCATCCGCGGGGCGAGCGCGCGGATCATCCGGAAGGCCCCGCCGAGGTTGACCGCCAGCACCGCCTCCCACTCCTCGTCGCTCATCCGCGCCAGCGAGCGGTCGCGGGTGATGCCGGCGTTGTTGACCAGCAGCAAGGCGTCCTCGGGCAGCTCGCCCGCGCAGGCCGCGACGCTGGCCGGATCGGCGATGTCGACCCGGTGGAACCGGTGGGCGAAGTCGAGGGCCGTGGCCGGTGGTTCGCGATCGAGGACGTGGACCGCGGCCCCGGCCGCAGCCAGCGCGCGGGCGATCGCCGCGCCGATCCCGCGCCCCGCGCCGGTGACCACCGCGCGCCGCCCGGAGAAATCCCAGCCCCCTGCCATGCGCTCCTCCTGCCTCCGACCCGCCCGCGGCCGCCAGTCCATCCCTCCTCACCGCTGCCCGGCGCCACGCTGCGCGCACCGGGGAAAAAGGCGGGCTGGCCGGCCTCATTGTGCACCGGGCCGGCGAACGGCTCCAGCACCGCCGCGGCCGCGCGGCGGGCCGGCCCCCAGGCTGGTCCCGTGCGCCGTGGCGCCGTATCGTAGCGCCCTTCGGGGCGGGGGAAGCCGCCAGGCCTCGCTCGGCGCCCTGCCCGGAAGGTCCCGGCGCGCCCCGAGCGGCGTGCCCGTGCTCCCCGCGAGGGGCCCGGAGGAGAGGATGGACGACAGCGCAAGGACGACCGCAGCCGAGCTGGTCCGCGAGATCCACGACCTAGTCTCGCTGCCGGCCGTGGCGATGCGGGTCAACGCGATGATCGAGGACCCGCGCTGCTCGGCGGCGCAGATCGGCGAGCTGATCAACCAGGATCCGGGGCTCACCGCGCGGCTGCTGCGGATCGCCAACAGCGCCTTCTACGGGCTCGCCTCGCGGGTCGAGACCAGCGCCCGGGCGGTCGCCGTGATCGGTGCCGAGCGGCTCCGCGAGCTGGTGCTGGCGACCTCGGCGGTGGCCACCTTCGCGCGCATCCCCAACGAGCTGGTCAGCATGGAGGATTTCTGGTGCCACAGCATCTACTGCGCGCTGGCCTCGCGCTGGCTGGCCCGCGAGCGCGGCGGCATCCCTCCCGACTCGGCATTCGTCGCCGGGCTGCTCCATGACATCGGCCGGCTGGTGATCTTCACCCGCCTGCCCGAGCAGGCCCGCGAGGCGCTGTGGCTCTCGCTCGAAGGCCCCGGCGAGCCCGAGCCCTACCAGGCCGAGCGCCAGGTGCTGGGCTTCGATCACGCCGAGGTGGGCGGCGAGCTGGCCCGGCTCTGGCAGCTCCCGGCCAGCCTGCGCGACCCGATCGAGCACCACCACCAGCCGGCCGCCGCCGAGGAGCAGCCGCTGGCCACCGCGATCGTGCACATCGCCAACTCGGTGGCGGTGCTCGCCGAGCTCGACACCCTGGACCCGATCCATGCCCCGCCGATCGAGGCGGCCGCCTGGGAGCTCAGCGGCCTCGGGCGCGAGCACGTGGAGCCGGCGGTCGCGGCCGCCCGCGAGCAGTTCGAGGAGGTCCGCGAGGGCCTGCTCGAGGGCGGCAGGTAGCGCTCGGATTCTTTCACGAATTTTCATCGAGAATTGGCTAAGCCGTTGATT
>CAZRGU010000046.1:0-17020 GCA_964599705.1 uncultured Ectothiorhodospiraceae bacterium
CCGTTCGCTGCCGCAACGAGACCGGCCGTCGGGCTGCGCCCGACCTCCACCCGGGATGGAGGGTGGGATGGGAGCGCGTCCAGCGCCCGGTCACTGCGCGGCGCCGGCCTCGCGCTCCCTGGCCCGCGCGCAGCGCAGGGTCTTGTTCTCGTACCAGCGGTGCTGGGGCTCCTCGACCTGGATCCGGTACTCCCACAGCGGTGCGCCGCTGACCGTGAACTCGACCGGTCGCGGGCGGCGGTACTCCACGGTCACGAAGCGCGCGCGCGCGCGGTCCAGGGTGACCTGGCCGTTGATGTCGCGCAGGGTCGCCCGCTCGGGCTGCCCGTAGGTGCGCATCACCAGGTCGGCGGCCGCGAGGATGTCGCTGCCTGGCTCGATCGGGGTCAGGTAGCTCACCGCGGTCACCACCTCCCCGTTGATGGTGACCAGGATCCGGCCGCGCTCGGCCTCGACCTCGAGGTAGCGGTAGCCGCACTCGCTCACCTTGCGGTCCCAGGGGCTGGCCGGCTGCTCGAGCTCGCGGGCGGCGAATCGCTCGGCGACCTCCTCCCAGCGGGCGCCGACCTCGATGCCGGCAAACCCGCGCGGCAGCTCGGCGCCCGCGGCGCCGCCCGCGAGCACGGCGAGCAGCAGCCCGGTGGCCGCCCGTGCCCGGCCGGCACGGCGTCTCGGCGCCCTCGCCTCGCGCCCCGGCGGCAACTGCGGGCTAACTCTCATCGGCAAGCTCCTCGAGTATCTCGCGCAGCGTCTCCCCGAGCGCCTCGTGGCGCCAGCCCTCGAGCGCGCTGGCCACGGCGTCGGCCGGGGAGCGGCCGCCGTGCAGCGCGATCGCCTCGAGCAGGCGGCGCGGCGCGAGCAGCTCGGGGGGGAGGCCGAGTGCCGCGGCCCGCCGGCGTACTGCGCGTGCCAGCGCGCGGATCGTAGCAGTCGCGCGCCGGCCTGCCACCATCGCCGGCGGCGCCGGGGCGCCGGCGCAGCCGTTCAGCACCCCGAGCAGCGCCTCGCCGTGGTGCCGGGCCTGCCCGGCCTCGAGCACCCGCAGCGCCGCGGCCTCGCCGGGGCGGGTCCGGGCGAGCTCGAGCAGCGCCTCGTCGCTCAGCAGCCGCCGGCGCGGACGGTCGCGGTCGCGCGCCTCGCGCTCGCGCCAGGCGGCGAGCGCGCGCAGCGCGGCGAGCTCCCGCGGGGCCAGATCGGCGGCCCCGCGCACCCGCAGATAGGCCCGTTCCGGGTCGGGGTCCCGGGCCCGCTCGGCCGCGATCCTCCGGGTCTCCTCGGCCGCCCAGCGGGCATGGTCCGGGTGGCGGGCGAGGCGCGCCGCGAGCGCCTCGTGCAGCTCGAGCAGCGAGGCGACGTCGGCCACCGCGTAGCGGAGCTGGGCGGGGCTGAGCGGGCGGGCGCGCCAGTCCGAGCGGGTCTCGCCGCGCGGCACCTCGCGCCCGAGCAGCGCGGCGACCAGGTCGGCGTAGCCGCGCTGCGTTCCCAGCCCGGCGAAGGCCGCCGCGACCTGGGTGTCGAAGATCGGCTCGGGGACCGCGCCGGCCAGCAGCCGCAGCAGCTCGCAGTCCTCGGCGCAGGCGTGCATCACCTTGAGCACCGCCGGGGCCCGGAGCACGGCTGCCAGCGGTTCCCAGCGCGCGATCGCCAGCGGGTCGATCAGCCAGGCCGAGCGCCCGTCGTGGACCTGCACCAGGCCGGCGCGCGGGTAGTAGGTGCGGACCCGCTCGAACTCGGTGTCGAGGGCCAGCCGCCGGCACTCGAGCCACCCGGCGCAGGCCGCGGCGAGCGCCTCGTCGCCGGCGATCCAGCCCGCCTCGCCGCCCGCGCGGCCGTTCACCGGGGCCGCCGGCAGGCCGAGCCCGCCTCGCTCACCAGTCCACGGCTGTGGGCGCCGATCCATCGGTCCAGGCGGGTCGTGCTCCCTCCGGCCGGCCCGGCTCGGCCACGCCTTCGCCGCCCGGCGCCCCGCCGGGACCACGCCGCGGGGCCCTCGCTGCGCACATCGGCGAGCGATGCCGGCCAGGCGGGGGCACGGCGGGATCGAGCAGGGGCAGCAGCGTGGCCTCGAGCTGGGCCGCGGTGAGCGGCTTGACGAGCAGATCCCGGGCGCCATGCCAGAGCGCCCGCACCTTGTGGCCCTGGTCGGCCGGCGCGGCCATCATCAGCACCGGGATCGGCGCGCTGCGCGGGTCGCGGGCCAGGCGGCGCACGGCGTGAAAGCCCGCCATCTCGGGCATGAAGGCGTCGATCAGGACACCGTCCGGGTGATGCGCGAGGACCAGCCCGACGGCCTCCTCGGCGCTGCTCGCGGGCAGCGAGGCGAGCCGGTAGCGGGCGAGCAGGGCCTCGATGTGGCGCAGGTGCTCGAGTGAGCGATCGGCGACGACGATCGTGTGCATCGGCTTTCCCCTCCCCCGAGCGCGGGTCTCCGCCCTGAAAAGTCACCCGCCGCGCGCCGTGCGCCGACGCGCGGCGGGTCAGTGCCGAGCTCCCTCTCGGCGCCCGTCACGGCTCTCGCTCGTCATCCCAGGCGCTCGCCGATCCCCTCCGTCCCGGTGCTCGTCCGCAGCGCTCCCCGATCCCCGGCCTGCGGGCGCCGATCGATGCGCCCTGGCCGAAGGTGCGCCCTCCCGCCGGCGCGACGTGGTGGCGGGCCGCGCCCTCGCCGCCGCCGCTCGGCGCGCCCCGCGGGCTAACCGCATCGCGACTCGCCGCAGTTCAGGCAGGTCATGCAGCCGTCGGTGAGCACCACCGCCTGGGTGTTGCAGCGGGTGCAGAGCTGCGCCCCGGGCGGGAAGACGCCCTCGCCCGTCCCGCCCGCCGCGAGCGCCTCCTCGCGCTTGGCCGCGATCAGCCGGCGCTGGTGCTCGTCGGGTCCGTCATCGCCGAGCAGGCCGATCTCGCGCAGGTGCTGCTCGACCACGTCGCCGATCTCGGCGACCAGCGAGGGCATGTAGCGCCCGCCCTTCTTGAAGTAGCCGCCGCGCGGGTCGAACACCGAGCGGAGCTCCTCGACCAGGAAGGTCACGTCGCCCCCCTTGCGGAACACCGCCGAGATGATCCGGGTGAGGGCGACGATCCACTGGAAGTGCTCCATGTTCTTCGAGTTGATGAAGATCTCGAAGGGCCGGCGCTGCTCGTGCTCGGTGCCGGGGTTGAGCAGGATGTCGTTGATGGTCACGTAGAGGGCGTGCTCGGACAGCGGCGTCTTGATCTTGTAGGTCGAGCCGAGCAGGGTCTCCGGGCGCTCCAGGCGCTCGTGCATCTGGATGACCTCGGCGGGCTTGCGTGCCGGCTCGCGCGCGGCCTCCTGCTCGGGGTCACGCTTGACCTTGTAGTCGATGATCTTCTTGTCGATGCGGATGGTCATGGCTCTCCCTCCGGCTGCCGCGGAGTGCCCGGGGGCTCAGAACTTGCCGTAGTAGCCTTCCTTGATCGCGTCGTAGAGATTGGCGGCGGTATGGACCTCGCCGTCATACTCGATCTCCTCGTTGCCCTTGACCTCGACCACCGAGCCGTCCTCGAGGGTGAAGCAGTAGGTCGTTCCCTCGAGGTCCTTGTCCTTGACCAGCACTCCCTGGAAGGCCTCGGGGTTGAAGCGGAAGGTGGTACAGCCCTTGAGGCCCTTGCGGTAGGCGTAGCGATAGATGTCCTTGAACTCCTCGTAGGGGAAGTCGGTGGGCACGTTGGCGGTCTTCGAGATCGAGGAGTCGATCCAGCGCTGGGCGGCGGCCTGCACGTCGACGTGCTCGCGCGGGCTGATGTCGTCGGCGGTCACGAAGTAGTCGGGCAGCCGGTGCGCTCCGTCGCCCTCCGGGGCGGCCTCGGGATCGACCAGCTGGCGGTAGGCGAGCAGCTCGAACGAGTAGACGTCGATGCGGTCCTTGCTCTTGCGCCCCTCGCGGATGATGTTGCGCGCGTAGCGGTGGGCGAAGCTCGGCTCGATGCCGTTGCTGGCGTTGTTGGCGAGCGACAGCGAGATGGTGCCGGTCGGGGCGATCGAGGTGTGGTGGGTGAAGCGCGCGCCGTGGCTGGCCAGGGCCTCGATGAGCTCCGGCTCGACCTCGGCGAGGCGCTGCATGTAGCGGCTGTAGCGGGCGTGCAGCACCCGCCCCTTGACCCGATCGCCCTCGCGGTAGCCGTCGCCGCGCATCTCGGGGCGCTGGCGCAGCATCTCGGCGCTGACCGTGAACTCCTCCTCCATGATCGGTGCCGGGCCCTTCTCGCGGGCGAGCTCGAGCGCGGTGCGCCAGCCGGTGATCGCCATCTCGCGGCTCACCTCCTCGGTGAGCTCGAGCGACTCGGGCGAGCCGTAGCGGATGCGCAGCATCGCCAGCGTCGAGCCGAGGCCGAGGAAGCCCATCCCGTGGCGGCGCTTGCGTTCGATCTCGCGGCGCTGCTCGGGCAGCGGCAGGCCGTTGATCTCGACCACGTTGTCGAGCATCCGGGTGAACACGGCCACCGTCTCGCGGAAGCCCTCCCAGTCGAAGCGGGCCTGCTCGGTGAACGGGTCGAGGACGAACTTGGTGAGGTTGACCGAGCCGAGCAGGCACGAGCCGTAGGGCGGCAGCGGCTGCTCGCCGCAGGGGTTGGTGGCCCGGATCTCCTCGCAGAACCAGTTGTTGTTCATCTCGTTGATGGCGTCGATGAGGATGAACCCGGGCTCGGCGAAGTCGTAGGTCGAGGACATGATCACGTCCCAGATCCGCCGCGCCCGCGGCCGCCGGTAGACCCGGCAGGCGACCTCGCCGCGCTCGTTGGTGACGTAGCCCTCGGTGATCGGCCAGCGCCGCCACACCACCCGGTCGGGGTCGGCCAGGTCGATGCCCTCGTCGCGCACCTCCTCGGGGGTGAGCGGGAAGGCCAGCGGCCACGCCTCGTCGCGCTCGACCGCCTCCATGAAGTCGCGGGTGATCAGCAGCGAGAGGTTGAACTGGCGCAGCCGCCCGTGCTCGCGCTTGGCGCGGATGAAGTCGAGGACGTCGGGGTGGCCGACGTCGAAGGTCGCCATCTGCGCGCCACGCCGCCCGCCCGCCGAGGACACCGTGAAGCACATCTTGTCGTAGATGTCCATGAACGAGAGCGGCCCCGAGGTGTAGGCCCCGGCGCCACGCACGTAGGCTCCCTTGGGGCGCAGGGTCGAGAACTCGTAGCCGATGCCGCAGCCGGCCTTCAGCGTCAGCCCGGCCTCGTAGACCTTGCCGAGGATCGCGTCCATCGAGTCGCGGATGGTGCCCGAGACCGTGCAGTTGATGGTCGAGGTCGAGGGCTTGTGCTCGAGGGCCCCGGCGTTGGAGATGATCCGCCCGGCCGGGATCGCGCCGCGGCGCAGGGCCTCGAGAAAGGCCTCGTACCAGCGCTCGCGCTGGGCCGGTGTCGGCTCGACCTCGGCGAGCGCCCGCGCCACCCGCCGGTAGGTGTCGTCGATGCTCTGATCGACCGGGGTGCCGTCCTTGCGCTTGAGGCGGTACTTCTTGTCCCAGATGTCCCACGAGGCGGCCTGCAGCTCGATCTCGGCCGCCGCGCCGGGCGCCGTGCTGTGGGTCTCGTTGCGTGCGAGCTTCATTGTTCTGACGAGCCCTCGAAGTCCTCGGATCCCGATATCCCCGGATGCACCGTCGCCGCAACGGCCCGCTCGGCCGCCACGGGGGCGTGGCACCGGCCCCCCCGCCGGGCGGCCGCGACCGGCCGCCTCGGCCCGGGCCGCCCCTGCGGCCCGCTCGCCGCCGGCCTCCTCGCGGTGACCGGCCGCGCCGGCGCGATGCCCGCGCCGTCCGGCCCGCCGGCCGCGGCACCCCGCCGCCGGGGTGGCGCGGGGGCCCGGAATGACAGGCCCGCAGCTAGTCTATACCACTAGGTGTAGTAGTCAAGCAGCCCTGAAACCTCAACATCTTGGGGAAAAGTCCTGTACAAGTCGTCGAACAGGATGGGGGTATGCTGTGGACAACCACCCCCGGTCCATGGTCCTGCCGGGGCGCGCGGCTCACCGGTCGCGTGGCCGCGGCCGGTGGGCCACGCGGGCCGCGCGCCCCGGGCGCCGGGCGGCGACCCGGCCGGCCCGGAGCGCGGTACCATTGGCCGCTCCCGGCGCGCCGCGCCGGCGATCAGGGAGCGACTGATGAACGACCGCCCGGCCTCGCGGTCCCCGGCAGAGCTCGAGGCGCTGCTCGCCGAGCGACCCGCGACCCGCTATGTGGACGCCCTGTTTCCGGATCTCTGCGGGGTCCTGCGCGGCAAGCGGCTGCCGGTCGCCGAGGCCCCCAAGCTGTGGGGCGAGGGCCTGGCGCTGCCCTACAGCATCTTCTTCCTCGACGCGACCGGCGACTGCCTGGACCCGTGCGGGCGCGGCATCTCGGATGGCGATCCGGACGGGATCGGCCACCCGATCGCGGGCACCCTGGCCCCCCAGGCGTTCACCGAGCGCCCCGGCGCGCGGGTCCTGATGAGCATGTGCGAGCCCGACGGCAGCCCCTGCCGGGTCGAGCCACGCAATGTCGCCGCGCGGGTGCTGGCGCGCTTCGCCGAGCTCGGCCTGCGCCCGGTGGTGGCCTTCGAGCTCGAGTTCTACCTCCTCGATCGCGGGCTCACCGCCGGCGGGCGGCCGCGCCGGGCGGTGGCGCCCGGGCGCGGCGTGCGCGAGCGCCTGGTCCAGGTCTACGGGATCGAGGAGCTGGAGGGCTTCGCGGCGTTCTTCGCCGCGCTCGAGGACGAGTGCCGGCTGCAGCGCATCCCGGCCTCGGCGGCGAGCTCCGAGTTCGCCGCCGGCCAGTACGAGGTCAACCTCCATCACGTCGCCGACGCGCTCGCCGCCGCCGACCACGCGGTACTGCTGCGCCACGTCACCCGCGGGGTGGCCAGCCGTGCCGGGCTGCGGGCGAGCTTCATGTCCAAGCCGTTCGCCGACTCGGCGGGCAGCGGCACCCACCTGCACGTGAGCCTCGTCGACGAGAGCGGACAGAACCGCTTCGCCGCTCCCGGCGCGCTCGGCTCGCCGGCGCTCGGCCACGCGATCGCCGGCCTGCTCGCCACCATGCCCGAGGCGATGGCCCTCTTCGCCCCCGATGCCAACGCCTTCCGGCGCCTGGCGCCGAACGCCTACGCGCCGGTGACCCGGAGCTGGGCGCCCGACAACCGCTCGGTGGCGGTGCGCATCCCCGGCGGCGACCCGGCCGGGCGGCGCCTCGAGCACCGGGTGGCCGCGGCCAACGCCAACCCCTACCTGGTCCTCGCCGCGGTGCTCGCGGGGATCCATCACGGGCTGCGCGAGGGGCTCGATCCGGGGGCCCCGGCGCGTGGCAACGCCGGGACCGAGGCCGACCCCGAGGTGCCGCTCGACTGGGCGCGGGCGCTCGACCGCCTCGAGGGCTCGGCCGTGCTGCGCGAGTACCTGGGCGGCGACTACCTCGAGCTGTACTGCGCCACCAAGCGCCTCGAGCGGGCCCGCTTCGAGCGCCAGATCACCGCGCTCGAGTACCAGTGGTACCTGTGAGCGCCTGCCGCCCCCGAGCTCGATCGCCGGGCCTCTACTCCTCGCCCACCGCCCGGGCCACGGCGGCCATCCGCGCCGCGATCGCGCTCGCCGCCCGGTACTCGTCCTCGTGGTTGATGTTGATCCAGGGCAGGCCGCCGATCGGCAGGTAGCGGATCCGCGCCGCGGTGGCGGCGATGAAGGCATCGAAGACCCGCTCGTACTTGAAGTTCCGATCCCCGGGGGCGAAGAAGGCCTCCATGAAGCGGTAGAGGCGGGCCATGAAGGCGGGCGAGAAGCGGTTGATGCCGACGAACGCCCCGGCGTAGCGCTCGACCCGGTCGCTCCTCCCGCGCACCAGCCGCTCGACCCGGCCGTCACGGCCGCAGACCAGCTCCTCGTCGCGCTCGCTGGCCACGAAGGTCTCGTCGACCAGCATCACGTCGGGGTCCGGGCAGCGCATCAGGCGGCGCAGCATCTCCGGGTCGTAGAGGTTGTCGGCGTCCATGAACAGCACCGGGCGCCGGCTGCGCT
This sequence comes from uncultured Ectothiorhodospiraceae bacterium, assembly GCA_964599705.1. Lineage (GTDB taxonomy): Bacteria > Pseudomonadota > Gammaproteobacteria > HK1 > HK1 > CAZRGU01. Next base: position 8,003 of record CAZRGU010000046.1, read on the forward strand.
CCCAGCTCGCCCGGGTCAGGAACAGGCTCCAGCCGTGCTCGCTGCTGGCGTAGGCCTCGTTGACCACGTACTCGATGGCGATCTCGCGGTAGCGCTCGCCGAGCGCGGCCATCAGCCGGGCGCGGCGGTAGCCGACCACGAAGGTCGCGTGGCGGAAGCCGAAGGCGTTCAGGGTCTCGAGGCTGTGGGCGATGATCGAGCGCCCCTCGACCTCGAGCAGCGACTTGGGCCGCTCGCCGGTCAGGTGCGACATCCGCCGGCTGCAGCCGGCGGCCGGGATGATGACCTGGTAGCCGGCGGCGTTGCCGCGCGCCGCTCCCAGCTCGCTGATCGGGCCCGCCATGGATTCCCCCTCGGGCGCGCCCGGCCGGCACCTCCACGGCCGCCCTGCGCCTCTCGCGCCCCGCCGCTGCGCGCCGCCCGGACGGGGCGCACACCACGGCTCAGGCTAGCGGCTGGCCGCGGCGCGGGCAAGGCGGCCGGCTTCGCCTCGCCCGCCGCGATCCAGTATCGTGGCGGCGGCGGGCGAATGCGATCCGGGGCCCGGCCGGTCCAATGGGGGCACGCCGCTGCGCCTCGAACCCCCCGACTCGGAGATTCACCCTCGGCATGAGCAAGAGCCGCATCGCCCTGCTGGTGCTCATCGCGCTGCTGATCGGCGCCTACTTCGCCTTCGATCTCGGGGCCTACCTGGATCTGGCGGCCGTCAAGGCGCGGCGCGCCGACATCGAGGCCTACCGCAGCGCCCACCCGCTGGCCGCGGCGCTCGTCTTCTTCGCCCTCTACGTGGTGGTCACCGGGCTGTCGCTGCCCGGCGCGACGGTGATGACCCTGGCCGCCGGCGCGATCTTCGGGCTGTGGTGGGGGACGCTGATCGTCTCGTTCGCCTCGAGCGCCGGGGCGACGCTGGCCTTTCTCGCCTCGCGCTTCCTGTTTCGCGACACCGTCCAGGACCGCTTCGGGGCCAGCCTGCGGGCGGTCAACGCCGGCGTCGAGAAGGACGGCGGCTTCTACCTCTTCACCCTGCGCCTGGTGCCGGCCTTCCCGTTCTTCGTGATCAACCTGGTGATGGGCCTGACCCCGATCCGCACCCGCACCTTCTACTGGGTGAGCCAGCTCGGGATGCTGCCCGGGACCCTGGTCTACTGCAACGCCGGGACCCGGATCGCGGCGCTCGACTCGCTGGCCGGGATCCTCTCGCCGGGGCTGATCGGCTCGTTCGTGCTCCTCGGCCTGTTTCCGCTGGTCGCCCGCAAGGCCGTCGAGCAGCTCCGCGCCCGCCGGGTCTACGCGGGCTGGACGCGGCCGCGGCGCTTCGAGCGCGACCTGGTGGTGATCGGGGCGGGCGCGGCGGGGCTGGTGGCGGCCTACATCGGCGCTGCGCTGCGCGCCCGGGTGACGCTGGTCGAGCGCGAGCGGATGGGCGGCGACTGCCTCAACACCGGCTGCGTGCCCTCCAAGGCGCTGATCCGCGCGACCCGCTTCCTGGCCGCGCTGCGCCGCGCCCCCGAGCTCGGGATCCGGCACGCCGCGGCGCACTTCGAGTTCGCCGAGCTGATGGAGCGGGTCGGGCAGGTGGTGCGCGCGGTCGAGCCCCACGACTCGGTGGAGCGCTACACCGCGCTCGGCGTCGAGTGCCTGGCCGGCGAGGCGAGGATCACCTCGCCGTGGACGGTGCGCGTCGGCGAGCGCGAGATCAGCACCCGCGCCATCGTGGTGGCCGCCGGTGCACGCCCTGCGGTGCCGCCGATCCCGGGTCTCGAGGAGGTCGGCTACCTGACCTCGGACACCCTCTGGGGGCTGCGCGAGCTGCCCGGCCGCCTGCTGGTGCTCGGCGGCGGCCCGATCGGCTGCGAGCTCGCCCAGTGCTTCGCCCGCCTCGGCTCGGCGGTGACCCAGGTCGAGATGCTGCCCCGGCTGCTGATCCGCGAGGACCCGGAGGTCTCCGAGCTGCTCGCGGCGCGCTTCGCCGCCGAGGGCATCGAGGTGCGCTGCGAGCACCGCGCGCGCGCCTTCCGGGTCGAGGACGGGCGCAAGGTGCTGGTCGCCGAGCACCACGGGGAGAGCGTCGAGATCGAGTTCGACGCGCTCCTGGTGGCCGTCGGGCGCGCGCCGCGCACCCGCGGCTACGGCCTCGAGGAGCTCGGCATCGGCTGCACCCCGGCCGGCACCATCGAGGTCGACGAGTTCCTGCGCACCCGCTACCCGAACATCTATGCCTGCGGCGATGTGGCCGGTCCCTACCAGCTCACCCATGCCGCCGGCCATCAGGCCTGGTACGCCACGGTCAACGCGCTGCTCGGGACCTTCTGGAAGTTCCGGGTCGACTACTCGGTGATCCCCTGGGCGACCTTCACCGAGCCCGAGGTCGCGCGGGTCGGCCTGAGCGAGAGCGAGGCGCGCGAGCGCGGCATTGCCCACGAGGTCACCCGCTACCGGCTCGAGGAGCTCGATCGGGCCATCGCCGACGGGGCCACCGAGGGCTTCGTCAAGGTGATCACGGCCGCCGGAAGCGACCGGATCCTCGGCGCGACGGTGGTCGGCGAGCACGCCGCGGAGCTGATCGTCGAGCTGGTCACGGCGATGCGCCACCGCCTCGGGCTGAGCAAGATCCTCGGCACCATCCACATCTATCCGACCTTCGCCGAGGCCAACCGCTACGTCGCCGGGGCCTGGAAGCGCGCCCATGCGCCGGGGCGCCTGCTCGCCTGGGTGGAGCGCTACCACGCCTGGCGGCGAGGTTGAGCCGGGGCGGCCCGCTGGGCGAAGATCGCAGCCCGCCCGGCCCGCCCGCCGGCGCGCGCGGCCCGGGGCGTCGGGACGCCGGGCCAGGTTCACACCGGGAGGCCGCCATCGACATCCGACCCTACCTGCGCCTGATGGTCGAGAAGGGCGCCTCGGACATGTTCTTCAGCGTCGGCGCGCGCCCCGAGATCAAGGTCGAGGGACGCGCCGTGCCGGTCGGCAAGGAGGCGCTCGACGCGGCCGCGCTGCACGCGCTCGCCGACGCGATCCTCGACGAGGAGAAGTGGGCGACCTTCAACGCCGCCCTGGAGCTCAACACCGGGCTGTCGGTGCCCGGGATCGGGCGCTTCCGCGTCTACCTCTACCGCCAGCGCGGCGAGATCGCGGTGGTGCTGCGCCTGATCAAGCAGGAGATCCCCTCGATCGAGGCGCTCGGCCTGCCGCCGGTCCTCGAGCGCCTGATCATGGAGAAGCGCGGGCTGATCCTGGTGGTCGGGGCGACCGGCAGCGGCAAGTCGACCACGCTCGCGGCGATGATCGATCACCGCAACGCCAACGCCACCGGGCACATCCTGACCGTCGAGGACCCGATCGAGTTCATCCACCCGCACAAGCGCTCGGTGGTCGACCAGCGCGAGGTCGGGATCGACACGCTGTCCTACGAGGACGCCCTGCGCAACGCCCTGCGCAGCGCCCCCGACCTGATCATGATCGGCGAGGTCCGCGATGCCGAGACCATGAAGCACGCGGTGCGCTTCGCCGAGACCGGCCACCTGTGCCTGGCCACCCTGCACGCGACCAATGCCGCCCAGGCCATCGAGCGGGCGATCAACTTCTTTCCCGAGGACGCCAAGGCGCGCCTCCTCCAGGACCTGTCGCTGCAGCTCAAGGCGATCGTCGCCCAGCGCCTGATCCCGGGCCTGACCGGGACCCGGGTGGCCGCCGTCGAGGTCATGATCAGCTCGCCGCACATCGCCGACCTGATCGAGAAGGGCCGCATCAGCGAGCTCAAGGAGGCCATGGAGAAGGCCGGCGGAGCCTCCGCCCAGACCTTCGACACCGCGGTGTTCCGGCTCTGGGAGGCCGGGCGGATCAGCCCCCGCGAGGCGCTGCGCTACGCCGACTCGGCCCACGAGGTGCGGATGCGCATCGAGTTCGCCAGGCCGGGGACCTTCTCGGACGTCGACCCGGCCGACCTCGCCATCCAGGATCTGTGAGGGCCGGCCCGGCGCGCGCGAGCGGGACGGCGGGCGCGGCCGGGGGCGGGCGAGAGGGGGCCGGTCGGCGCGCCGTGCCCGGCCGGGCCGGGGCGCGGATGCAGCCGCGGCCGGTGGCCCGCTATAATCGCCCGCGGCACGCCCTGGAAGAATCGGCCTCGTCGCCGAGTGGCTCGTGAAGAGGCCAGGGGAGGGGAGATGAAGGAGCAGCGCACGCACCCCTTGGCGGTGCCCGTGGCGCGCGCGGTGACCGGCGCGCCACGCGGCCAGCGGGTCACCGCGCTCGATCGCTGGCTGGTGCGGCGCCTGGCACGGGCTGCCGGCGCGCCGCCGCTGGCCTTCGCCCTGTGGGACGGCGAGAACGCCTGGAGCCCGCCGGGCGGGGAGTGCTACGGGCGGATCACGTTCCGCGACCGCGCGGCGCTGTGGGACGTGATCGCGGCGCCCGAGCTCGGCTTCGGCGACGGATTCAGCGCCGGGCGCATCGAGGTCAGCGGCGACCTCGTCCAGGTGATGTTCCGGCTCTACCGCTCGATCGAGTCGGTCGGCGCGACCGCCGGCAAGCGCGGGCTGGTCGGGCGGCTGCCGCGCGCCGAGCGCAACACCCTGGAGCGCTCGCGCCGCCACATCCAGCACCACTACGATCTGGGCAACGACTTCTACCGGCTGTGGCTCGACGAGCAGATGATCTACACCTGCGCCTACTACGAGTCCCCGGAGATGACCCTCGAGCAGGCCCAGCTCGCCAAGATGGACCACGTCTGCCGCAAGCTGCGCCTGGCTCCCGGCATGCAGGTGGTCGAGGCCGGCTGCGGCTGGGGAACGCTGGCGCTGCACATGGCGCGGCGCTTCGGGGTCACGGTGCGGGCCTTCAACATCTCGCGCGAGCAGATCGCCTGGGCGCGCGAGCAGGCCGAGCGCCAGGGGCTCGGCGAGCGGGTCGAGTTCGTCGAGGACGACTACCGCAACATGGGCGGGCGCTACGACGCCTTCGTCTCGGTCGGGATGCTCGAGCACGTCGGCCCCGAGCACTACCCGACCCTCGGCGAGGTCGTGCGCCGGGTGCTGCGCCCCGAGGGCCTCGGCCTGATTCACAGCGTGGGACGCAACCGCCCCCAGCCGCCCAACGCCTGGCTCGAGCGGCGCATCTTCCCGGGCAGCTACCCGCCGAGCCTGCGCGAGATGATGGCGATCTTCGAGCCCGGCAACTTCAGCATCCTCGACGTCGAGAACCTGCGCCTGCACTACGCGCTGACCCTCGAGGAGTGGCTGCGGCGCTTCGATGCCGCCGTCGGGGCGGTGCGGCGGATGTACGACGAGCCGTTCGTGCGTGCCTGGCGGCTCTACCTGGCCGGCTGCGCGGCCGCCTTCCGGGCCAACAGCATCCAGCTCTTCCAGGTGGTCTTCGCCCACCCGGAGAACAACGCGGTGCCCTGGAACCGGCGTCACCTCTATCCGCCTGCCGGCGCCCGGTGAGGCGCTGCGACTGCCTGATCGTCGGCGGCGGCCCGGCCGGGGCGGCCTGCGCGGCGCGGCTGGTGGCCGCCGGGCGCGACGTGGTGGTGCTCGATCGGGCCGCCTTCCCGCGCCTCAAGCTGTGCGCCGGCTGGATCACCCCCGAGGTGGTGGCCGACGTCGGGCTCGACCCGGCCAGCTACCCGCACCGCTTCAGCACCTTCCCCGAGATCCACGCCCACTTCAAGGGCCTGACCTTCCGGCTCGCCGGCCCCCAGCACTCGATTCGCCGCTACGAGTTCGACGCCTGGCTGCTCGGGCGTGCGGGCGCCGAGGTCCGGGTCCACAACGCCCGGCGCATCGAGCGGGTCGACGGCGGCTACCGGGTCGACGAGGCCTTCGAGGGGCGCTGGCTGATCGGGGCCGGCGGCACCCGCTGCCCGGTCTACCGGACCTTCTTCCGCGAGGCCAACCCGCGCTCGCGGGCGCTGCAGGTGGCCACCCTCGAGCACGAGGTGGCCTACGAGTGGCGCGACCCGCGCTGCCACCTGTGGTTCTTCGACCACGGGCTGCCCGGCTATGCCTGGTACGTCCCCAAGGCCGGCGGCTACTTGAACCTCGGCATCGGGGCGATGGCCGAGCAGCTCCGCGCCCGCGGCCAGGACCTGCGCACCCACTGGGCGCGGTTCATCGCCCGGCTGCGCGGCGAGGGGCTGATCGGGGCCGACCTGGAGCTCGCGCCGAAGGGCTACAGCTACTACGCGCGCGGCGACGTGACCACCGTGCGCATCGACGACGCCTTCCTGTGCGGGGATGCCGCGGGGCTGGCAACCCGCGACCTGTGCGAGGGGATCGGCCCGGCGGTGCGCAGCGGCCAGCGCGCCGCCGAGGCGATCCTCACCGGCTGCCGCTACCGCCTCGACGACCTGCCCGCCCACAGCTCCGAGCATGCCGCGGTGCGCTGGCTGCTCGAGTACCTGTTCGCCGCCCGCTCGCGGCGCGCCGCCTGACCGCCGCCGGCGCCCCTCGCCCGCCCCGATGATCGTCGAGCTGCGCGGGGTCACCGTCCAGCGCGGGGCGCGCACCGTGCTGCGCGGGCTCGACCTGGCGCTCGCCCCCGGCTGGAAGGTCGCGGTGGTGGGGCGCAACGGCGCCGGCAAGAGCACCCTGCTCGAGCTGATCGGCGGGCGCCTGAGCCCCGAGGCCGGCGAGCTCCGCTGCCCGCGCGGCACCACCGTGGCGCTGCTCGAGCAGCATGCCCCGGCCGGCTCGCAGGCCGCCATCGAGTACGTCCTCGACGGCGACCGGGAGCTGCGCGCCCTCGAGGGCGAGCTGGCGGGCGCCGAGGCGGCCGGAGACGGCTCCCGGATCGGCGCCCTGCACGCCCGCCTCGAGGCGATCGGCGGCTACGGCGCCCGGGCCCGCGCGGCCCGGACGATGCGCGGGCTGGGACTCGAGGCAAGCGACGAGGGGCGCCCGCTGAGCGCCTTCTCGGGCGGCCAGCGCCGGCGCCTGGCGCTGGCCCGGGCCCTGGTCGCCCGCGCCGAGCTGCTGGCGCTCGACGAGCCGACCAACCACCTCGATCTCGACGCCGTGCTGTGGCTCGAGTCGTTTCTCGCCGCGCTGCCGGCCACCGTGCTGGTGGTCTCCCACGACCGCGAGTTTCTCGACGGCATCGCCGACCATGTCGCCCACGTCGAGGGCGCCGGGGTGCGCCTCTATCCCGGCAACTACTCGGCCTTCGAGCGGATCCGCAGCGAGGAGCTGAGGCGGGCGCGGGTCTGTCACCGCCGCCAGCAGGCGCTGGTCGCGCGGCTCGAGGAGTTCGTCGCCCGCCATCGCGCCCGGGCCGCGCACGCCCGCCAGGCGCAGAGCCGGCTGCGCGCGCTCGAGCGCATGCGGCGGGTGGCGCCGGCGCACGCCGACTCTCCGTTCACCTTCACCTTCCTCGAGCCGGCCCGGCTGCCGCGGCCGCTGCTGCGCCTCGAGCGCGCGGCGGCCGGCTACCGCGGGGTGGCGGTGATCGAGGCGCTCTCGCTGAGCCTCGCGCCCGGCGATCGGATCGCCCTGCTCGGTGCCAACGGGGCGGGCAAGACGACCGTGATGCGGCTTCTCGCCGGCGAGCTCGAGCCGCTCGCCGGGCGCCGCGAGGCCGCCGCGCGGCTCGAGATCGGCTACTTCGCGCAGCACCTGGTCGAGCGCCTCGACCCGGCGGCGAGCCCGCTCGCCCACCTGCGCCGCATCGATCCGGGCGCCGGCGAGCAGGCGCTGCGCGACTGGCTGGGCGGGTTCGGGTTCAGCGGCCCGCGCGCCCTCGAGCCGGTCGCGCCGCTCTCGGGCGGCGAGAAGGCCCGCCTGGCGCTGGCGCTGCTGGCCCGTTCGGCCCCCAACCTGCTGCTCCTCGACGAGCCGACCAACCACCTCGACCTGGAGATGCGCCACGCCCTCGAGCTCGCGCTGCAGGCGTTCTCCGGCGCCGTGGTGCTGGTCAGCCACGACCGCCACCTGGTGCGCGCAGTCGCCGACCGGCTCTGGCTGGTCGCCGGCGGCAGGCTCGAGCCCTGGGCGGGGGACCTCGACGAGTACGGGCGCTGGCTGCGCGAGCGGCGGTTGCCCGGGGAGCGCGCCGAGCGCGCCGGCGACCCGCGCCGGGAGCGGCGCCGCGAGGGCGCCGCGCGGCGCCGCTCCATCGCCCCGCTGGCCCGTCGCGTGCGCGACCTCGAGGCCGAGCTCGAGCGCCTCCAGGCCCGCCTCGCCGAGCTCCACGCGACGCTGGCCGAGCCGGACCTCTACGCCCCCGGCGGGGATCGCGAGCGGCTCGCCGCGCTGGCCGGCGAGCAGCGCGCCCTCGAGCGCCGGCGCGCGCGGCTCGAGCAGCAGTGGCTGGCGGCCAGCGAGGCGCTCGAGGCGGCCGCTGCGGGCTCCCCGGTCGGCTGGTGAGCGCGGCGCTCGATTCCAAGGACGGGGTTGCCGGGGGCGGCGGGCTCTCTCCTCCTTTCCGGGCGCTTGAAAGCGGGTCGCCGCGCCCCATATTGCGCTGCGTTCGAGCGGGGCGGAGTGGCCGCCCGAGGAGGACCGGTATGCTCAGACAGCTCACCGACCCCTTCGCCGCGCTGCTCGAGCTGCAGCGCGAGATCGACGCCCTGATGGGCAGCAGCTGGCTGGCGGGCAGCACCGCGGCCAGCGGGACCTACCCCCCGATCAACATCTTCCGGCGCGGTGACGACTACGTGGCCGTGATCGAGCTGCCGGGGGTCTCGAAGTCCGACATCCAGGTCGAGGTCAAGCGCAACCAGCTGCGCGTCGCCGGCACCCGCCGGCCGGTCTACGGGGACGGGACCAGCGTCCACCGGCGCGAGCGCAGCTCGGGGAGCTTCGATCGGACCGTGGTCCTGCCGGTCGAGATCGATGCCACCCAGGTCAACGCCGAGTACCGCGAGGGGATCCTCGCCGTGCTGCTGCCATGCGTGGCGAGCGAGCGGGCCACCGAGGTCAAGATCCACTGAGAACCCCGACGACCGTGGGCCGCGCGCCCGGCGAGCGAACAGGGGTGCAGCAGACGCTCTGCCCGAGAGGGAGCGCGGGTTCGCCGTAGCCCGGG
>CAZRGU010000047.1:0-17006 GCA_964599705.1 uncultured Ectothiorhodospiraceae bacterium
GGGAGGCCGGGGAAGCGCGCGACCCGCGCTCGTCGGGGCTCTGAGCGGCGCCGCCCGGCGCCGATCCCGAGCCGCACGCCGGCGAGCCGCCGGCGGCGCCGATCTCAGCCGGCGCGCAGCGCGGCCAGGTGCTCGGCGAAGCGCGGCTCGGCCATCAGCGCCTGGCAGCGCTCGAAGCGGTTGATGGCGTAGGCCCAGAAGTCGTCGGCCGGGTTGCCGTTGGCGTGCTGGATGAGGCCCCAGAGGGTCCAGAGCAGGTCGCACATCGCCTTGTAGATCACCATCCGCCCGAGGGTCGCCGGGGGCGGCTCGCCGCCGCAGTAGGCGCGCATCATCTCGAGGTCCTGGGCCTCGTCGAAGCCGGCCTCGACCGACAGATCACCCAGATCCCAGAGCGGGTCGTTCATCCCCGAGTACTCCCAGTCGACGATCCACATCCGCTCGCCGTCGTCGAGGAAGTTCTCGCACAGCGGGTCGCAGTGGCAGGGGGCGAGCTCGGCGGGGTGGCGCTCGAGGGCCTCGCGCACCGCGCCGGACTCCTCGACGACCTGGTGGTACCCGTCGGGCAGCGCCGCGCCGCGCCGCTCGAGCACCCCGAGGTAGTCGTCGATCATCGCGAACAGCTCGAAGCGGAAGCGGAACTCGCGCCCGCAGCGGTGCATCCGGGCCAGCGCCTGCGCGGCCCGGGCCGCGGCGCCGGGGCGCTCGCGGAAGCGCTCCGGGCTCATGGTCACGCAGCCGTCGAGGTGGCGGGCGAGCATCAGCCCGTCGCCCTCGTCGAAGAACAGCACCTCGGCGCTGACCCCGGCCTCGGCGGCGACCCGCGCGTTGTGCCCCTCGACGGCGCGGTCGATGTACTCCGAGGTGCCGGCCCCGGCGATGCGCAGCACGTAGCGCCCCTCGGGTGTCTCGAGGCGCCAGTTCTTGTTGGTCAGCCCGCCGAGGCGCTCGCAGCGCAGGAGCGCTTCGTCGAGCCCGGCCAGCTCGGGGATGCGCCGCAGCGCGGCGCGCAGCTCGTCGTCCATCGCGGGGATCTCCTCAAGCTCGCAGGTCAGCCGCGCAGCCGCTCGCCGCGCGGGTCGTAGAGCACACGGGCGGCGCGCTCGGCGGGAAGCCGCTCGCCGAAGGCCTCGATCTCGAAGCCCTCGCACGCCTCGGCGAGCGAGGCCGGGAGGTAGGCGAGGCAGATGGTGCGCCCGACCGTGTAGCCGTACCCGGCGCTGGTGGTCAGGCCCACCACCTCGCCGCCATGGAGCACCGCCTCGCCGCCGAACAGCCCTCCGGCCCGCTCCACGGTGAGCGTGCAGAGGCGCTCGGCGGGACCCTCGGCGCGGATCCGGGCGAGCGCCTCGCGGCCGATGAACTCGCCCTTCTCGAGGGCCACGCCGCGGCCCAGCCCGGCATGGTAGGGGCTGTAGTCGGGAGTGAGCTCGGCGCTCCAGTAGCAGTAGCCCTTCTCGAGGCGCAGCCCCTCGAGGGCCCGGTAGCCGCAGTCGGTCACCCCGAGGTCGTCGCCGGCCGCGCGCAGCCGCTCGTAGAGGTCCTCGGCGTACTCGCTCGGCACGTGCAGCTCGTAGCCGAGCTCGCCGGTGTAGCTGACCCGCAGGGCTCGCACCGGGGCGTGGCCGAGCACCACCTCGCGCGCGCCCATGTAGGGCAGCGCGGCCTCGTCGAGCGGGTGCTCGGCGAGGCGCTCGAGGAGCGTGCGGGCGAGCGGCCCGGTGACGCTCACCACGGCCCGCTCCGAGGTCACCTCACGAAGGTGCGCGCCGCTCGCGGGCAGGTGGCGCTCGATCCAGTCGCCGTCGTGCACCCCGAAGCCGGCGCCGGTGACCAGGTAGAAGCGGTCGGCGGCGAGGCGGGTCACGGTCAGATCGCACTCGACCCCGCCGCGCTCGTTGCAGAGCTGGGTGTAGACCACCCGCCCGGGCGGACGGTCCAGATCGGCGACGGCCAGGCGCTGGATCGTGGCGGCGGCCTGGGGTCCCTCGAGCTCGAACTTGGCGAACGAGCTCAGGTCGAACAGCGCGACCCGCTCGCGCACCGCGCGGTGCTCCTCGCCGATCCGGGCGAAGCCCTCCGGGCGCTCGAACGAGGGCGGCTCGGCACGCTCCTGCTCGCCGGCCGCGAACCAGTTCGGCCGCTCCCAGCCGAACTTCGAGCCGTAGACCGCGCCGCGCGCGGCGAGCGCCCGGTACAGCGGGCTGCGCCGCGCCCCGCGGGCGCTGGCCGGCTCCTCGCCGGGGTAGTGGAGCTGGTAGTAGCGCGAGTAGCTCTCCGCGCAGCGCTCGTGGAGGTAGCCGGTGCGCGCCTGCAGCGGGCCGAAGCGGCGCACGTCGAAGGCCCACAGGTCCATCTCCGGGTGGCCCTCGCAGATCCAGTGGGCGAGCTGGCGCCCGGCGCCGCCCGCGGCCGCGATCCCGGCGGTGAAGCCGCAGGCGACGAAGAAGTTGTCGAGCCCCGGTACCAGCCCCATCACCGGCTCGCCGTCCGGGGAGAAGGGGATCGGGCCGTTGATGAGCTCGCGGATCCCGACCTCGGCGAACAGCGGGATGCGCTCGGCGGCGAGCGCCGCGATCCGCGCGAAGCGGTCGTAGTCCGAGGCGAGCAGCTGGCGGCCGAACTCGAACGGCACCTGGCGCGGGGCGAAGGCCGGGGGATCCGGCTCCCAGCCGCCCATGGCGATGTCGCTGGCCTCGCACTTGAGGTAGAAGATCTTGTCCGGGTCGCGGAAGGTCGGCAGCCCGGCGGGGAGATCGGGGATCTTCTCGGTGACCACGTACTGGTGCTCGACCGCGCCGGCCGGGATCCCCACCCCGGCCATCGCGCCGATCCGCCGCGCCCACATCCCGGCGGCGTTGACCACCACCTCGGCGCGCACCGCGCCGTGGTCGGTGAGCACCCGGGTGATGCGCCGCCCGTCGCGCTCGAGGCCGGTCACCCGCACCCCCTCGACGATCTCGGCCCCGCCGGCGCGCGCGCCGCGGGCCAGGGCCTGGGTCAGCCCGCTCGGGTCGACCTGACCGTCGCTGGGGATCCAGGCCGCCCCCTCGACCCCGTCGGTGATCATCGGCGGGAAGAGCTCGCGGGCCTCGCCGGGGCCGACCAGGTGGAGCTCGAAGCCGAAGCTGCGCGCCAGCGTGGCGGTGCGCCGGATCTCGCGCCAGCGCTCCTTCGAGGAGGCCACCCGCAGGCTGCCGACCGCCTTCCAGTCGGTCGCCTGCCCGGTCTCGGCCTCGAGGCGCTCGTAGAGCTCGACGCTCTGCTGGAGCATCCGAGTGAGGTTGCGCTTGGCGCGGAGCTGCCCGACCAGCCCCGCGGCGTGCCAGGTCGCCCCATGGGTCAGGCCGCTCTTCTCGACGAGCAGCACGTCGCGACGGCCCATCTGCACCAGGTGGTAGGCGATGCTGGCGCCGAGCGCCCCGCCGCCGATGACCACGATCTCGGCCTGATCCTTCATGATGCCTCCCCCAGGAACGTGCACGGCACTGGCTTGCCGACCGCGGAAGAGCGGATCCCGGCCCGCCTGTCCGCTCCTCCTCGCCCACCGGTCGCGGCAGCTCCCCTCGGCCGACCGGGACAGCGGGTGTTCCGGTGAGGCCGAGTGGCCGTTCCGGTGGGATGCCGATCACCGCATCCGGTGATGCCGATCACTGCCGGGAGCGGAGCGACGCGGGCGATGGATTATGCACCGCAGCGATCGGCATCGGTCAACGGGCCGGGTCGTTCTCGCATGGCTTCTCCTTTCAGGGCGGGCCTGCGATGCGGGCAGGCCTCCTCGCGCCGCGCGCCTCACAGGCGCACGTCGTGCAGCGGCCGGCCCCAGTCGGCGGCGGCCGCGACCGCGCGCTCGACGTCCTCCTCGAGCATGAAGCCCTCCTCGACCAGGCGCCGTGCCGCGGCCTCGACCGCCGCGACGTAGCGTCCCGGGTCGGGGTAGCGCTCGAGGACCGAGCGGCGCGGATCGCCGGTCATGCGCCGCTCCTCCGGCGAGTCGGGAAACGGGAGGTAGCTGCCGCTGAACTCGAACATCGCCCCGTGTCCGAGCCCGCGCGGGCGCAGGTACCAGCCGGTGTAGGTGCCGAGCGGGGCCTGGACCATCGGGGCCCTCACCCCGGCCAGCTCGTTGCCGTCCTCGTCGACGGCCGGAACCAGCACCGTGTAGCCGTCGGCATCCACCACCCGGGGCGGCTCCTCGCTGAGCAGGCCGTGCTCGAACTCGGGGCCAAAATCGAGCAGCGGCAGGGCGCTCGGGCCACGGGGCAGGAGGACCCCGGGGATCGACGGAAAGTTCGCCCGCCAGGTCGCCGCGTCGACCAGGGTCGCCTCGGCGCGCAACGGAACCCGGCTCGGCGGCGGCGGGACGCCATCGCTCGCCCAGCGGTCCATGGCATCGAGCATCGCCCGGAACAGCATCGAGGTCTGGACCACGTTCCGGTACTCGTGCCCCGGGCCGCGGGTCGCGGTCCGGGTGTTGGGATCGGCGAAGTGCTGGGAGCTCGACCACAGGTAGACCCGCACGGTCTCGGGCTGGGCGAGGTCGTTGCCGCGGGTGTCGGTGTGCACCAGCGAGCCGTGGCGCTGCCAGTACTCGGTTGCGCTCTGGGTGTGGATGACCAGCGGGTCGGTGTCGGGGCGCTCGAGGATCGCGCCGCGCCGCCCGGTGAGGTGATCGGTGCTCGGCGCGTAGGAGAACGGGAAGCGATCGGCGCAGTTGTGGTGATCCTCGTGCTGCTGGCCGGCCGGGCACACGGCGCTCGCGAAGCGGTGGTTCATCCACAGCAGGCCGGCCCCGGCGACGTGGGGCAGCACGCCGTCGAAGACCCGGCGCCCGGCGCGGTCGGCGTTGAAGCCCCGGTGCACGAAGTCGCGGATGCAGCGCCCGGTCTGGGAACGACCCCAGGCATAGGCCCGCTCGATGCCGCCGCCGGCGGCGAGCGGGTTGGGGTTGCCGGCCGCGTCGTGCTCGCCGTAGCGCAGGAAGCTCACCAGGTCGCGCACCACCACGTGGCCGAGCCCCAGCACCAGCGGATCGCGCGCGGTGTAGACCAGCTCGTAGATCCAGCCCGGCGCGAATCCGGCGGGCAGGAAGATGTGCGTGTCGCTGGCCACGATCGCGGTCAGCGTTCCCTGGGCGTCGAGCCCGGCGCCGCTCTCGAGGCGCGCGAAGGACCACTCCCCGGGGGGCACCGGGATGCGCTCGTCGTCGGCGTAGCGGCGCCGGGTCAGGGAGGCCCTGCGGGTGTCGCGCGACACCGTCGGGTAGCTGCGGGTCGATGCCTGCCCGCTCAGGGGGAAGCAGCGCACCCCGGGCGCGTTGGCGATGAACTCGCTGCGCACCAGGCCGGTGATCGGCGCCTCGCCGGTGCCGGCCACCGGCACGTCGAGGCACAGGCGCCCGTCCCCGGGCAGCAGATCGCCCTCCCAGGCCGCCCAGACCACGGTGTAGCCGCGGCGCATCAGGAAGCCGTTGCCGGCATCGGCGAGGGTGCGCGGGTCGTTGCTGGCCGGCGCGTCGTTGAAGAACTGCAGCTCGCGCTTGTTGCCGCGGTTGCCGTAGCCGAACAGCAGGCGCCGGTTGCCGCGCCCGGGGGCCACCGGCTTGAGGATGCACAGGTCGGCGGTGAACTCGACGAGCCCCGCCGCGTTGCGCGGGGCGAGCCCGATGTCGACCACCCCGGCCTGGGCCGGCGCCTGCGGGTCGACGGCGAAGGCGGCCCGCCCGTCGAGGCGCTCGTAGGCGCCGTGCTCGCCGAACTCGTGGCCGTCGGCGAACACGCACCGCTGCGCGATCCTCAGCTCGATCCGGTGGCTCATCGCCGGTTCCTCCTCGCCCGGGGCGGACCCCGGCGGGTCCGCCGACCCGCCGGCTCTCAGCCCCGGATCCGCTCGCCGCGCGGGTCGTAGAGGGGGCCGAGGTGGATCTCGGCCGGCACCCGCTCGGCGGCGACCTCGAGCTCGTAGCGCCCGCCGAGCAGCCACTCGCGGGTCACGCCTGCGGGGTTCCTGACGTAGCCGTAGCCGATGTTGCGCCCGACCGTGTAGCCCCAGCCGCCGCTGGTCAGCCAGCCGACCCGCTCGCCGTCACGGTAGATGGTCTCGCGCCCGAGCAGCACCACCTCGGGGTCGGCGACCGTGAGGCAGGCCAGCCGCTTGGTCAGCCCCGCGGCGCGCTGGCGTTCGAGGGCCTCGCGGCCGATGAAGGCGTGGTTGCTGGCCAGCTTCACCGCCCAGCCGAGCCCGGCCTCGAGCGGGGTGTGATCGGGGGTCAGATCCGAGCCCCAGGCCCGGTAGCCCTTCTCGAGGCGCAGGCTCTCGATGGCGCGGTAGCCGGCGTTGGCGATGCCGGCCTCGCGGCCGGCCTCGATGAGCGCGTCGTAGAGCGCCCCGGCGCACTCGGCCGGGACGTGCAGCTCGTAGCCGAGCTCGCCGACGTAGGTGATGCGCAGCGCCAGCACCGGCACCCCGGCCAGGCCGATCTCGCGGGCGCTGGCGAACGGGAAGGCGCCGTCCGAGAGGTCGTCGCGGGTCAGGCGGGCGAGCACCTCGCGGGCGCGCGGCCCCATCACCGAGAGCACCGCCCGGGCCGAGGTCACGTCGACCAGGTAGGCGGCCTCGCCGGGCTCGATGTGCCGTTCGATCCAGTCGCGGTCGTGGGTCGCGAAGCCGGTCCCGGTGACCAGGTAGAAGCGGTCCTCGGCGAGCCGGGCGACGGTCAGGTCGCACTCGATGCCGCCGTGCGGGTTGAGCATCTGGGTGTAGACCAGGCTGCCCGGGGGGCGCGCGCAGTCGTTGGCGCAGATCCGCTGCAGGGCCTGCTCGGCGTCGCGCCCCACCACCAGGTACTTGGCGAACGAGCTCTGGTCGAAGACGGCGAGGCGCTCGCGGGTCGCGCGGTGCTCCTCGCCGACCGGCTCGAACCAGTTCTGGCGCCCGAAGGAGTACTCGTCGCGGGCCTCGGTGCCGGGCGGGGCGAACCAGTTGGGGCGCTCCCAGCCGAGCTTCTCGCCGAAGCAGGCGCCGGCCGCGGCGAGGCGCTCGTAGAGCGGCGAGCGGCGCAGCCCCCGGGCGCTGGCGTGCTCCTCGTGCGGCCAGGCGATGGTGTAGTGCTTGCCGTAGAGCTCCAGCGTGCGCGCCCGGACCCACTCGATGTCGCGGTGCGGCAGCCCGAAGCGGCGGATGTCGACCGGCCACAGGTCGTAGGGCGGCTCGCCGGCCGCGATCCACTCCGCGAGCGCCCGCCCGGCGCCGCCCCCGGCCGCGATCCCGAAGGCGTTGAAGCCGGCCCCGACGTAGTAGCCGCCGACCTCCGGGGCCTCGCCGAGGATGAAGTTGCCATCCGGGGTGAAGCTCTCCGGGCCGTTGACCAGCGAGCGGATGCCGGCCCGCTCGAGGGCCGGGACCCGCGACAGGGCGAGGCGCATGATCTGCTCGAAGTGGTCCCAGTTCGAGTCGAGCAGGGTGAAGTGGAAGCCCTCGGGGATGCCGTCGAGCGCCCAGGGGATGGGGTCGGGCTCGTAGCCGCCCATCACCAGCCCGCCGACCTCCTCCTTGTAGTAGGTGAGGCGGTCCGGGTCGCGCAGGGTCGGCAGGTCGCGCGGGCAGCCCTCGATCGGCTCGGTCACCAGGAACTGGTGCTCGACCGGGATCAGCGGCACGTTGACCCCGGCCAGGCGCCCGAACTCGCGCGCCCACTGCCCGGCGCAGTTGACCAGCACCTCGCACTCGACCCTCCCGAGCGGGGTGGTGACCGCGTGGACCCGCCCGCCGCGCAGCTCGACGCCCTCGACCGGGCAGTCCTCGACGATCCGCGCTCCGGCGGCGCGCGCCCCCTTGGCCAGCGCCAGGGTGATGTCGGCCGGGTTGGCCTGGCCGTCGGTGGGCAGGAAGGCCGCCCCGACCAGGTCGCCGATCTCCATCAGCGGCCACAGCTCGCGGGCCTCGCGGGGGGTGAGCAGGTGCATCTCGAGGCCGAAGCTGCGCGCGGTGGTCGCCTGGCGCTTGAGCTCGATCATCCGCGCCTCGCTGCAGGCCAGGCGCAGCCCGCCGTTCATCCGCCAGCCGGTCGCCTGCCCGGTCTCGGCCTCGAGGCGGTCGTAGAGCTCGATCGACTGGCCGAGGAGCTGGGTGATGTTGGCCGAGTTGCGTAGCTGCCCGACCAGCCCGGCGGCGTGATGGGTGCTGCCGCTGGTCAGCTTGGCCCGCTCGAGGAGCAGCACCTCGCCGAAGCCGAGGCGGGCCAGGTGGTAGGCGGTCGAGCAGCCGACGATGCCGCCGCCGACGATGACCGCACGGGCCTGAGTGGGTAGCTCGCTCACGATCGGTCCTCCTCGAGTGCGGCCAGGGCGCGCTCGAAGCGCGCCAGGTTCTCGGTGGTGTAGGCCACGTAGTCGACGTCGAGCGTCGAGTGCAGCTCCGAGACCATGCTCCACATCGCCTCGCGCAGCAGCGAGGCGCACTTCATCGCCGCGTAGCTGCACCAGCGCGTCGCATCGGGCTCGGCGCCGAAGTAGCAGGCCAGCAGGGCCCGCTCCTGGTCGGGCGCGAGCTCGTTGTTGGAGGCCAGGTTGGCCAGGTCGAACAGCGGGCTGTTGTAGCCGCCGTACTCCCAGTCGACCAGCCAGAGGCGCTGGCCGTCGTCGATCAGGTTGGCGGCCAGCAGGTCGTTGTGGCCGAAGACCAGCTCGACCGGGCCGACGGCCCGCTCGAGGCGCTCGGCAACGGCGGCCAGGCGCGGCAGCTCGCCGCTCATCCGGCTGCCCTCGGCGAGCAGCCGGGCCCGGTAGTCGCGGATCGAGTGGAAGACCCAGAAGGCGATCGCCGGGCCGCGCAGGTGCTCGGGGATGGCCCGGTGGGCGCGGCGCAGGAAGGCGACGATGCGCTCCAGCGTCGCCGGGTCGCGCACCTCCTCGGGGGTCAGGGTGTGCCCGTCGATGAAGCCGAGGACCAGCGCCCCGGGCTCGGCGTGGACCAGCTCGGGCGAGATCCCGGCGGCGTGCGCGGCGCGGCTCGCCGCGATCTCGTTGCGCCGCAGCACGCCGTGCTCGGGGCAGTCCTCGCCGATGCGCACGAAGTAGCGCCGGCCGCCGTGCTCGACCCGGAAGTTGACGTTCGAGATCCCGCCGCCGACCGGCTGCGGGTCGACCGGCCCGCTCCAGCAGGCGAGCGCAGCGGCACGGCGTGCCGCCTCCTCGGTGCTCATCGCTTGCTCCTCCCTTGCCCGGTCCCGCTCATGCCACCAGCCCCAGCTCGCGCTTGCGGCGCGTCGCCCAGGCCCCGATCAGGCGGTCGGCGATGATCGCGATGAAGGCCACCGAGACCCCGGCGACCAGGCCGCGGCCGGTGTCGGCCTTGGTCAGCGCGATGTAGACCTCCTGGCCGAGATCGCGGGTGCCGACCAGGGCGGTGATGACCAGCATGGCGAGCGCCATCATGATGGTCTGGTTGATGCCGAGCATGATCTCGGGCAGCGCGATCGGGAGCTGGACCCGGAACAGGAGCTGGCGGCGGCTGCAGCCCATGGCGCGCGCGGCCTCGACGAGCGCCGGCGGCACCCGGCGGATGCCGTGGTCGGTGTAGCGGATCGCCGGGGCCATGGCGTAGGCGACGATGGCGATCATCGCCGAGAAGTCGCCGACCCGGAACAGCATCACCACCGGGATGAGGTAGACGAACGAGGGCAGCGTCTGGAGGGTGTCGATGACCACCGCGGCGACCCGGTGGGCACGCTCGTTCAGCGCCGCCCAGATCCCGACCGGGATGCCGATCAGGGCCGCGATCACCACCGAGATCCCGCACAGGTAGATCGAGATCATCGACTTCTCCCAGTTCCCGGTCACGGCCAGGAACAGCGCCAGCGAGCCGGTCAGCAGCCCCAGGCGCCAGCCGCCGAGCTGCAGCCCGGCGAGCGCCGCGGCCGCGACCACCGCCGTCCACGGCAGGGCGAGCAGGAAGCGCTTGGTCGGGATCAGGGCGTTGAGCAGCAGCCACGACTTGACCGCGTCGATCTGGTCGAAGAAGTTGACGTTGATCCAGGACACCACATCGTTCCAGACCTGCCCGGTGGTGAGCTGCAGCCCCTCGGGGTAGCGCTCGACCCAGGGGGCGACGAACCCGGCGGCGCTGCTCACCACGATCAGGGCGATGGCCAGGGCCAGGTGCGGGTGGCGGCGCAGCCAGCCGCGCTCGTCCTCCTGGTGCTCGGGGGGCGGGCGGCTGGCGAAGCCCTGGCTGAGCCGGTCGAGCGCGATGGCGAGCAGCGTGATCGCCACCCCGGCCTCGACCCCCTGGCCGATCTGGAGGCGCTTGAGCGAGGTCAGCACGTCGAAGCCGAGCCCGCCGGCGCCGATCATCGAGGCGATGATCACCATGTTGAGCGACATCATGATCACCTGGTTGACCCCGACCATCAGGGTCGGGCGGGCCGCCGGGATCTGCACCTTCCAGAGGAGCTGGCGCGGCGAGCAGCCGGCCATCCGCCCGAACTCGGTGATCTCGGCCGGGACCTGGCGCAGGGCGAGCACCGTGACCCGCACCATCGGCGGGGTGGCGTAGATGATGGTCGAGATCATCGCCGCGACCGGCCCGAAGCCGAACAGGAACAGCACCGGCACCAGGTAGGCGAAGACCGGCACGGTCTGCATCAGGTCGAGGATCGGGGTGATCACCAGCTCCGCGGCGCGGCGCCGGTAGGCGAGGATCCCGACCAGCAGCCCGCCGACCACCCCGATCGGCACCGCGATCAGGATCGAGGCCAGGGTCACCATCGCGCTGTCCCACTGGCCGAAGACCGCCAGGTACAGGAAGCAGCCGCCGGCCAGGCCGGCCAGCCGCCAGCCACCGGCGGCCCGCCCGAGCAGGGCCGCGACCCCGATCACGGCCAGCCAGGACAGGCGCGGGATCTCGGGGCCCGGCTCGCCGGCCGGGGCGAGCGTGAAGCCGGTGGCGAGCAGGTCCTGGGCGATGCGCAGCGGCCACTCGAGCGCCCAGGCCAGCGAGCGGGTGAGCTGCTTGAAGGTGAACAGCCCGAGGTCGAAGTCGTTGATCAGCCAGCGCATGAAGTCGCTGATCCAGAAGCGCAGCGGGATGTTCCAGGCCCGCGGGTAGCTCACCGCCCAGGCGAGCGGCTCGCGGGCGGCGTAGAGCGCGACCCCGGCGCCGAGCACCAGCGCCCAGCCGACCAGCCAGCGCCGGCCCCCGCCGTCCCCCGCCGCCCGGGCGCTCACTTCGCCGCTTCGCGACCCACCAGCACGTCGAGCACCGCGCGGCGGGTCAGGCGCCCGACCGGGCGCCCCTCGGCATCGACCACGGTGGCCTCCTCGGCGCCGTCGACCAGGCGCGCGGCCAGGGTCTCGACCTTGGCCGTGGCCGGGACCTCGAGGGGCGGGGGCGGGCCCTCGCCGAGCGGCTCCATCACCGCCGCGGCACTGAGCACCTTGGCCCGTGGGATGTCGCGGGTGAACTCGGCCACGTAGTCGGTGGCCGGCTCGAGGACCAGCTCCTCGGGGGTGCCGATCTGGATGATCGCCCCGTCCTTCATGATCGCGATCCGGTCAGCGAGCCGGATGGCCTCGTCGAAGTCGTGGGTGATGAACACGATGGTCTTGCGCAGCACGCTCTGCAGGCGCAGGAACTCGTCCTGCATCTCGCGGCGGATCAACGGGTCGAGAGCCGAGAAGGGCTCGTCGAGGAGCCAGATCTCGGGCTCGACGGCCAGCGAGCGGGCAATCCCGACCCGCTGCTGCTGCCCGCCGGAGAGCTCGCGCGGGTAGTAGCGCTCGCGGCCCTTGAGGCCGACCAGCTCGATTACCTCGAGGGCCCGGCGCTCGCGGCTGGCCCGGTCCATGCCCTGGATCTCGAGCGGGAAGGCGACGTTGCCGAGTACGGTGAGGTGGGGCAGCAGGGCGAAGTGCTGGAAGACCATGCCCATGCGGTGGCGGCGGATCTCGATGAGTTCGCGCTCGGGCGTGGTGAGCAGGTCACGACCCTCGAAGATCACCTCGCCGGCGGTCGGTTCGATCAACCGCGACATGCAGCGCACCAGGGTCGACTTGCCCGAGCCCGAGAGCCCCATGATCACGAAGATCTCGCCCTCGCGGACCTCGATGTCGGCCTCGCGCACCGCCGCGATCAGCCCGGCCCGATCGATCGCCTCGAGGGCCGGACGCGGGGCGTGCTCGGCGTAGAAGCGCTCGGCCCCGGGCCCGAACAGCTTCCAGACGTTGCGGCAGACGAGCTTGGGCTCGGCGCCAGGCGCCGCCTGCTCGCCGCACTCGACCGGGTCGTTGATCACGGGTTCGCCGTCCCTGCGCGTCTTTCCAGCCCGCGTCCGGCCGCCGGGCCCCGCGGGCCCGGCGGCCGGTGCGCGTCTCCCCGGAGAGGTCAGCTACACGAGGCCCACTTCTTCCAGGTCGCCTCGTTGGCGTTGATCCACTCCTCGACCACCTCGTCGACCTTGCGCCCGTCGAGGTCGACCGCGCCGATCATCTCGCCCATCGACTGGTTGTCGATGCGGAACGAGCGCACCGCCTTGTAGGCGCACGGCCACTTCTTCTCGCCGGCCTTCCAGCCGACCTTCTTGATCCAGCCGTGGGGCTTGCCGCAGTCGTACTTCATGTTGGGGTTGATGCCCCACTTGGGGTCGTTGTAGCACTCGTCGGTGTACTCGGGAAACTCGACCCACTCGCCCTTGTACTTGATCGGGGCCCAGTGCGGCGTGTAGATCCAGCCGAGGAACGGGGCCTTGCGCTCGTAGGCCGACTTGAGCTCGGCGAACAGCGCCGCGTCGGTGCCGGCGTGCACCACCTCGTAGTTGAGCCCGAGGGCCTCGACCCGCTCGTCGTCGAAGCCGGCCCAGGTCACCGGGCCGCCCAGGTAGCGCCCCTTGGGGTAGGTCTCGGGGGTGGCGAACTCCTTGGCGCACTTGTTCAGGGCCTTCCAGTCGGGCAGCCCCGGGCAGCGCTCCTTCATGTAGTAGGGGTACCACCACTCCTCCTTGGCCTTCATCCCGGTCTCGCCGAGATCGACGGTCTTGCCGGTCTTGAGGCTCGCCTCCATGGCCTGCTTGCCGGTGGTCTCCCACATCTCCATGGCGATGTGCAGGTCGCCCGACTCGAGGCCCGCGAACTGGGCGATGTAGTCGGCCTGCTGGTACTTGACGTTGTAACCCATCTTCTCGAGGACCCGGCCCATGATGTGGGTGGTGATGTACTGGCCGGTCCAGTCGTGGATGGTGAGGATGATCGGGTCCTTGGACTCGGGTACCCCGGCCGGCGCGGGGGCGGCGGCGAGAGCGGCTGCGGCGCCGAGCACGCCGATCACGGCGGCTTTCGCGGTCTTCTTCATCGTTGCTCCTCCTCGTGGTGCGCAGGGTGCGGCACGCGACGGTCGCCACGGCGCGACGCGCCGCGGGCCTCATGTTCCGGATCGTCTCACGTCATGTCAACAAGAAACCACGGGACTCTTGGCCTTGCTATGCAGATCTGTGGAATTGCCGCTATCATCGACCTGCAAAGTTCCAGGCCGCCGGACGCCGCGCCGCGATGCTGACCAGCAAGCGCCAGAGCCAGATCCTGCAGGCCGTGCGGGTGCGCGGCTCGTGCGCGATCGGCGAGCTGGCCCGCGAGCTCGGGGTCTCGGGCGAGACCGTGCGCCGCACCGTGCGCCCGCTGGTCGAGCGCGGGCTGGTGCGCCGGGTCCACGGTGGGGTGACCCTGCCCGAGGGCCACAGCGAGCCGCCCTTCCAGCGCCGCATGCTCGAGCAGCGCGAGGCCAAGCAGCGCATCGCCGAGCGCCTCGCCCGCGAGATCCAGGACGGCGACTCGATCATGTTCGACACCGGCTCGACCACCGCCTACGTGGCGCTGGCCCTGGCCCGCCACTCGCGTCTCCTGGTGGTGACCAACTGCATCGAGATCGCGCGCACCCTGGCGACCCGCAACGGCAACCGCGTCTACATGGCCGGCGGCGAGCTGCGCGCCGATGACGCCGCCGCCTTCGGCCCGGCCGCCCAGGGCTTCGTCGGGCAGTTCGAGGTCGATCATGCGATCCTCTCGATCGGCGGCATCAGCCCGGGCTGCGACTTCATGGACTACCACCTCTGCGAGAGCGAGTTTGCCCGCGCGATCATCGAGCGCGCCGTCGAGGTCACGGTGGTCGCCGATCACTCGAAGTTCGGCCGCCGGGCGGCGGTGCGGGTCTGCCCGGCGGCGCGCATCGACCGGCTGGTCACCGACCGGGCCCCACCGCGCCCCTACGCGCGCCGCCTCGAGGCCGCCGGGGTCGAGGTGGTGGTGGCCGGCGAGGGCGGCTGAGCAGAGCCGGCGGGGGAGGAGGGCGGGAGATGGCGATTCGCATCGAGGAGCACGGCGCCAAGCCGCTGCTCGAGCGCGCCGGGATCCCGGTGCCGCGCTCGCGCCTGGCGACCAGCCCCGAGGAGGCGGCCGAGGCCGCCGCCGGGCTCGGCGCAGTGATGGTCAAGGCCCAGGTCCCGGCCGGAGGACGCGGCAAGGCCGGCGGGGTGCTCGCCGCCGACGGCCCCGAGGCGGCCCGCGCGGCCGCCGCCCGGGTGCTCGGCATGCGGATCGGCGCCCACCGGGTCGAGCGGGTCCTGGTCGAGGAGCGCATCGAGTGCCGCGCCGAGCTGTACTGCGCGGTGCTCGACGACCCGGCGGGGCGCGCCCCGCTGGTGTTGGTCGCAGCCGCCGGGGGCATCGACATCGAGACCCTGGCCGCCGCGCGCCCCGATGCGGTGCGCCGCGCCAGCGTCGACATCCGCACCGGCTTCGCTGCCGCGCAGGGCGAGGCGCTGCTCGCCGGGCTGGAGCTGCCCTGCCCGAGCGAGGCGCTCGCCGGGCTGCTCGCCACCCTCTATCGCCTGTACCTGGAGTGTGACGCGGAGCTCCTCGAGATCAACCCGCTCGGGGTCGACGCGGCCGGGCGGCTGGTCGCCCTCGACTGCAAGCTGGCCATCGACGAGTCGGCCGCGCCCCGCCAGGCCGCGCTCGCCGCGCTCGCCACGCCCGAGCCGGAGAGCGCGCTGGAGCGCCGCGCCGGCGAGCTCGGGCTGCGCTACATCGAGCTCGACGGCGAGGTCGGGGTGCTGGCCAACGGCGCCGGGCTGACCATGACCACCATGGACCTGGTCCGCCACCACGGCGGGCGGCCGGCGAACTTCCTCGAGATCGGTGGCGACGCCTACACCCGCGGGCGCGAGGCCCTCGAGCTGGTGCTCGCCAACCCGCGGGTGCGCGCCCTGGTGGTCAACTTCTGCGGCGCGTTCGCGCGCACCGACGTGATGACCGAGGCGATCGTCGCGGCCTGGGAGGGGCTCGAGCCGCGCCTCCCGGTCCACTTCAGCGTCCACGGCACCGGGGCGGGCGAGGCCCGGGCGCTGCTCGGCGAGCGCCTCGGCATCGAGCCGTGCGCCGGCATCGACGAGGCGTGCGCCCGCGCGGTCGCCTCGGCGCGCGAGGGGCGGTCGTGATCGTGCGCGCCAGCGAGCCGGTCCTGGTGCAGGGGATCACCGGGCGCCAGGCGAGCTTCTGGAGCGAGCGGATGCGCGCCTACGGGACCCGGATCTGCGCCGGCGTCCACCCCCGCAAGGGCGGCAGCGAGCACCTCGGGGTGCCGGTCTTCGCCAGCGCCCGCGAGGCCGCCGCGGCGCTCGAGCTCGCCGTCTCGGTGCTCTTCGTGCCGCCCGCGGCGGTCAAGGCCGCCGCGCTCGACGCCATCGAGGCCGGAATCGGCAAGCTGGTGATCCTCACCGAGCACGTGCCGGTCCACGACGTCATGTACCTGCTCGCCGCGGCCCGCGAGGCCGGCACCGCGGTGCTCGGCCCCAACACCGCCGGGCTGGTCACCCCCGGGGAGTGCTTCGTCGGCTTCATGCCGGCCTTCGAGGGCGAGATCTTCCGCCCCGGCTCGATCGGCGTGATCTCGAGGAGCGGCAGCCTCGGCACCCTGGTCTGCCTCGAGATCGCCCGGGCCGGCCTCGGCCAGTCGGCGTTCATCGGGATCGGCGGCGACCCGGTGATCGGGATCCGCAGCGGCGAGGCGCTGGCCTGCCTGGAGGCCGACCCGCGCACCGCCGCCGTCGCCCTGGTCGGCGAGATCGGCGGCACCATGGAGGAGGAGGCCGCCGAGCAGGTGGCGGCGATGGCCAAGCCGGTGGTCGCCTTCATCGCCGGGGCGGCCGCCCCGCCCGGGCGGCGGATGGGTCACGCCGGGGCGATCGTGGCCGGCGGGCGGGGCGACTGGCGCTCCAAGCGCGACGCGCTCGAGGCGGCCGGGGCGACCGTGCTCGCCACCCCCGCAGGCTTCGGGCCGGCCCTGCGCGAGCGCCTCTCAGCCCTTGCGCCGGGCACCGCCCACCCCGAGTAGCGCCACACCGGCGGCGAGCAGCGCCAGGGTCGCCGGAGCCGGAACGGTGGCCGAGGCCGGCTCGATCCCGGCCAGGCGGAGCCGGACCTGGCCGGGCCCGGGGTCGACGAGGACCTCGAAGCGGTAGGAGAGGCCGCCGGCGAGCGCCGTCGCCGCGAGGTTCTGGAAGCCGCCGGTGAGGGCGCCGTCGACGTCGAGGACCGTGAAGACGTCCCCGAGCAGCGGCGCGAAGGAGCCGAGCAGGTCGACGGTCAGGATCCCGTCGAGCAGCGCATCGCCAGTGACGTGCAGCCAGTCGTACTCGCTGCCCTGGGCGTAGCCGCCGATCTCGACCGCGAAGATCGCCCCGCTGCCCATCTGCAGGTCGCCGGCGACGGTCAGGGCGCCGGCCGAGTTGCCGGGGGCCAGCGTGCCATCCATCTGCACCAGCGGGGCGTCGACCGTGCCGACGCCCTGCAGGATGCCACCCTCGATCCCGATCGTCGCCGTGGCGGCGAGCAGCGTGTCGGCACGGGTCGCCCCGGCGCTCTGCCGGTAGCCGCCGACGAAGCGCAGGCCGCCGCTGCCGGTCGCCTCGAGGAGTCCGCGGTTGAGGAACTCGCCGGCGCCGGGGTCGATGGTCAGGG
>CAZRGU010000048.1:0-16963 GCA_964599705.1 uncultured Ectothiorhodospiraceae bacterium
GGCAGCGAACGTCGGGTGCCATCCCGCGCTCGAACCCGGGCAGAGCCCGGGCTACGAGGAAGGATCGCCGGGGATGGCGCGCCGGGCTCAACGGCGCCGCGCGGCGACCTCGGAGGGGTAGTGGCGCGGGAAGAGCCGGGCGAGGTAGGCGAGCAGGGTCTCGCGGGCGAGCGCGCGGTTGAAGCGGCGCGGGGCGATCAGCAGATCGAGCCACAGGCCGTCGATCATCGCGCCGAGGCCGCGGGCCACGGCGGCCGGCTCGAGCCCGCGGTAGCCGCCGGCCTCGATCAGGCGCGCGCAGAGCCGCTCGCAGGCCGTGGCGTGCTCGACGTCCATCGCCCCGCACAGCGCCAGGTAGGTGGGCCGCGAGCGGGCCTCGCCGAGGAAGGCGAACCACACCGCGAGCTTCTTGCGGCTGCACATCCGCGGGTCGAGGCCGGCGAGCAGCAGCGCCTCGAGGCCGGCGGCCGGGTCGTCGCCGGCCCGCGCCAGCGCCCGCCACCAGTGGCGGCGGTACTCCTCGGCGAGCTGGCGCAGGGTCTCGACGAGCAGCGCCTCCTTGGTGCGGAAGTGGAAGTTGACGATCCCGCGCGACAGCCCGGCCCCCTCGGCGACCCGCGCCAGGGTGGTCTCGGCGAAGCCGCGCCGGGCGATCGAGTCGATGGTCGAGGCGATGAGCTGGCGGCGGCTGCGCGCCTTGCTGGCGCTGCGTGCGGTGGCGGGGGCGGCGGCAGTCGGTGGCAAGGCTGGCGCTCCGGAGATGAGCGATGGCGGCCCGGGCGCGGCCAGCCTAGCACATTCACGCCCTCTGGTGGCTGAACGATCGTTCAACGAATCGTTGACCCGCGGGGACGCGCGTGCCACCATCGCGGCCCGCGCCACCTCGGGGGGAGACGATGCCGGCAGCCAACCGCTACGACGCGATCGTGATCGGCGCCGGCCACAACGGGCTGACCCACGCCTGCTACCTGGCCCGCGCCGGGCTGCGGGTGGTGGTCCTCGAGCGCAACCCCTACCTCGGCGGAGCGACCGCCAGCCGCGAGCTGCACCCCGGCTGGACCTACTCGAACTGCTCCTACGTCTCGAGCCTGATGCGCCCCGAGATCATGCGCGACCTCGACCTGCCGGCCCACGGCCTGCAGGTGATCCCCTACGAGGGCGGGGTGACCCACATGCGCAACGGCGGCTACCTGGCCAGCTACGACGACCCGGACATGCAGCGCCGCGAGATCGCCCGCCACTCGCCGCGCGACGCCGAGGCGCTGGCGCTGTTCCGCACCGAGGTCAGGCGCTACTGCCGCTTCATCCGCCGGCTGCTGCTGATGACCCCGCCCGACCCGACCTCCTGGCGGTGGCGCGATCTCGGCGGCCTGCTCGAGCTCGCCGGCCACCTCGGGGCGCTCGGCGAGGCCCAGATCTACGACCTGATGCGCTTCGCGACGATGAGCTGCGCGGAGTTCCTCGACGGTTACTTCGAGTGCGAGGTGGTCAAGGCGCACCTGGCCGGGACCTCGACCATCGGCACCGCCCTCGGGCCGTGCTCGCCGGGCTCGGCCTACGTGCTGCTGCACCACTACATGGGCGAGGTCGACGGGCACATCGGGGCCTGGGGCTTCGCCCGCGGCGGGATGGGCGCGGTGGCCGCGGCGCTGGCCCGGGCGCTGCAAGCCCACGGCGGCGAGGTGCGCACCGCGGCCGAGGTCGCCCGGGTGCTGGTCGAGGAGGGCCGGGTGGCCGGCGTGGCGCTCGCCGACGGCGAGGAGCTGCGCGCCCCGGTGGTGGTCTCGAACCTCGACGTCAAGCGCACCTTCCTCGCCCTGTGCGACCCCGCCGATCTGCCCGAGCCCTTCCTCGAGAGGGTGCGCCGCTTCAAGATCCGCGGCTCCTCGGGAAAGCTCAACATCGCGCTCGACGGGCTGCCGAGCTTTCCGGCGCTGCCCGCCGACATCCCGGTGCTGGCCGGCGATCACCACTTCTCGGACACCGTCGAGCGCATCGAGCGCGGCTACGACGACTGGAAGCGCGGGACCTGGTCGCGCGACCCCTACGTCGACATGCTGATCCCGTCGCTGACCGACCCGACCATGGCCGCGCCGGGCAAGCACTACATGTCGGTGTTCGTCCAGTACGCGCCGCCGCGCCTCGCCGAGGGCGAGTGGAACGAGGAGACCCGGGCGGCCTTCGGGCAGACCGTGATCGACCAGATCGCCGAGTACAGCCCGAACTTCAAGGACCTGATCGTCGACGTCGAGGTGCGCACCCCGCAGGATCTCGAGGACCAGGTCGGGCTGACCGAGGGCAACATCTTCCAGGGCGAGCTGACCTTCGATCAGCTCTTCTTCAACCGCCCGCTGCCGGGCTGGGCCCAGTACCGGGCGCCGATCGCGGGGATGTACATGTGCGGCTCGAGCACCCACCCCGGGGGCGGGGTGATGGCCGCCCCCGGGGCGCTGGCCGCCCGCGAGGTGCTGCGTGACCTGCGCCGCCCGGAGCACAAGACGGTGGCGGTGGCCTTCGCGAGCCGCGCCGAGGGCGGGCGATGAGCGCCCCCTGGGACGTGATCGTGATCGGCGCCGGGCACAACGGGCTGGCCTGCGCCGGGGTGCTGGCCCGCAAGGGGCGCCGGGTGCTGGTCGTCGAGGCGGCCGGCGAGGTCGGCGGCGCGGCCCGCACCCGCGAGTTCGCCCCCGGCTTCCGGGTCAGCGCCTGCGCCCACCTGCTCCACCGCCTCGACCGGCGCCTCGAGGGGCTGCTGCGCCCCGCGCGCCACGGCCTCGAGATCGCCGCCCGCGGGCTGGCCACGGTGGCCCTCGATGCGGGCGGCGAGCACCTGGTGCTCGGCGGCGCGGCCGACACCGCGCGCACGGTCGGCGCCCACGCGAGCGGCGACGTCGCCGCGCTGGCCGCGCTGCGCGCGCGCCTGGCGCGCCTCGCCGCGGCGCTCGCCCCGCTCTTCGAGCGGGTCCCGCCGCGCCTGGCCAGCGGCGCGTGGTCCGATCGCCTGGCCCTGGCGCGCCTCGGCCTGCGGCTGCGCCGGCTGGGGCGCGAGGACCTGCGCGAGCTGCTGCGCATCGGCGCGATGAACGTCGCCGACCTGGTCGAGGACGAGCTCGAGGGCGCGCTGCTGCAGGGGGCGCTGGCCTTCGACGCGGTGCTCGGCACCCGCCTCGGGCCGCGCTCGCCGGGCACCGTGCTGACCCTGCTCCACCGCCTGGCCGGCGAGGTCGGGCACGGCGCGGCCGGCTCGGCGCTGGCCATCCCGCGCGGCGGCATGGGGGCGCTCGCCGAGGCCCTGGCCGCGGCGCTGCAGGCCCGCGGCGGCGAGGTCCGCTGCGCGGCGCCGGTCGAGCGGGTGCTGGTCGAGGAGGACCACGCCGCCGGGGTGGTGCTCGCCTCGGGCGAGACCCTGCGCGCCCCGCTGGTGGTCTCCAGCGCCGACCCGCGGACCACCTTCCTCGAGCTGCTCGGGCCCCGCCACCTCGATGCCGGCTTCGTGCGCCGGGTGCGCAACCTGCGCCTGCGCGGCACCGCCGCCAAGCTCCACCTGGCCCTCGACGCGCTGCCCGAGTTCCGCGGGCTGGAGCGCGAGCAGCTCGGCGGGCGGCTGCTGATCGCCCCCTCGGTCGACTACCTCGAGGAGGCCTTCAACCCGGTCAAGTACGGCGAGCACTCGGCGGCGCCGGCCCTCGAGATCACCATCCCGACCATCCACGATCCGTCGCTCGCCCCCGAGGGCCGCCACGTGCTCTCGGCGGTGGTCCAGTACGCGCCGGTCGACCTGGCCGGCGGCTGGGAGGCGGCGCGGGCCGGCTTCACCGAGCGCCTCCTCGAGGTCCTCGAGGGCTATGCCCCGGGGCTGCGCGAGCGGGTGGTGGCCAGCGAGCTCCTCACCCCCCTCGAGCTCGAGCGCGACTTCCGCATCGCCGGTGGCCACTGGCACCACGGCGAGATCGGCTTCGACCAGTTCCTGATGCTGCGCCCGCTGCCCGGCGCGGCGCAGTACGCGGCACCGCTCCCCGGCCTGTACCTGTGCGGGGCCGGCAGCCACCCGGGCGGCGGGGTGACCGCGAGCCCCGGGATCAACGCCGCGCGCCGGATCCTGGAGGTCGAGCGATGAGACCCGAGGAGATCCACCGCCAGGCGCTCGATCGCACCCCCTTCCACGCCCGCACCGCGGCGGCCTGCCGCTCCGGGGAGTGGAGCCGCTGGGCGGGCTACGCGGTGGTGGCCCGCTACACCGAGGTCGAGTACGAGTACTTCGCGGTGCGCAACAGCGCCGCCCTGTTCGACCTCTCGCCGATGGTCAAGTACCGGATCAGCGGGCCCGAGGCCGAGGCCTGCCTCAACCGGCTGCTGACCCGCGACGTCGCCCGGCTGCGCCCCGGGCGGGTCGGCTACGCGGTGTGGTGCGACGACCGCGGCAAGGTGCTCGACGACGGCACCGTGTTCCGCTTCGCCGCCGAGGAGTTCTGGCTGTGCTCGCAGGAGCGCCACCGCTGCTGGCTCGAGGACTCGGCCTTCGGCTACCAGGTCACGGTCGAGGACGTCAGCGAGCAGGTCGCGGCGCTCGCCCTGCAGGGGCCGACCTCGTGCGCGGTGCTCAGGCGCCTGGGGCTCGCCGGGGTCGAGCGCCTGCGCCCCTTCGACCACGCCCGCTTCGCCTCGCCGGCCGGCGAGCTGACCGTCTCGCGCACCGGCTACACCGGCGATCTCGGCTACGAGCTGTGGCTCGACCCGGGCGGCGCCGAGCCGCTGTGGGACGCGCTGATGGCCGCCGGGCGCGACCTCGGGATCACCCCGATGGGCTCGCGGGCGCTCGATCTCGCGCGCATCGAGGCCGGCTTCATTGCCGCCCAGACCGACTTCGTGCCGGCCGCCCAGGCGCTGCGCCCGACCCGGGGGCGCTCGCCCTTCGAGCTCGGCCTCGAGCGCCTGGTCGACTTCGGAAAGGGCCACTTCAACGGCCGCCGGGCGCTGCTCGCCGAGCGCGAGCGCGGCCCGCGCTACTGCCTGGTGGGCCTCGAGGTCGAGGGCAACAAGCCGGCCCGCGACGCCCTGGTCTACCACCGCCGCCGGCGCCCGGTCGGCCAGGTCAGCTCGGCGATGTGGTCGCCGACCTGCAAGCGCAACCTGGCCCTGGCCACCCTGCGCCGGCCCTGGGGAGTGACCCTGCGCGACGACCTGTGGGTCGAGGTCTACGTGCGCAAGGAGCTCAAGTGGGAGCGGGTGATGGCCCGCTGCCGGGTGGTGCCGCGCCCCTTCTACGACCCGCCGCGCCGCCGCCAGACCCCGCCGGCCGACTGCTGACCGGCGCCGGCGCGTGCCGGCTGCTCAGCGCCGCTCGCGCCAGCGCGCCGCGCCCTCCTCGAGGGGCGGGCGCGGGGCCGGCGGCTCGCCGTCGACGTAGGCCGGGAAGAGCGCCTGGAGCAGCCCGCCGGGGCCGCGCCGGACCAGGGCGCGGGCGCGCACCTGCTCGGAGGCGACCGCCTGATCGAGGGACAGCACCGGGGCGAAGCAGCAGTCGGCCGGCTCGAAGCGCGCCCGGCACTCCTCCAGGGTCAGGGTCGCGAAGAGACGCTCGAGCTCGCCGCGCAGGGCGCGCTGGGGCAGCGCCTCGTCCTGGCGCTCGACCCAGTCGGGGCGCCCGGCGGCCAGGCAGAAGGCGCGCCAGAACTTGGGCTCGATCGCCCCGAGGGTGACGAAGCGCCGGTCGGCGGTGCGGTAGACGCCGTAGTAGGCCGCCCCGCCGTTGAGCAGCTCCGCCTCGCGCTCCGGGACCCGGCCGGCGGCCCCGAGCGCGGCGAGCTGGAAGCTCATCAGCGGCATCAGCGAGTCGAACAGCGACAGGTCGAGCTCGCAGCCAGTCCCGTGACGGGCGCGCCCGTGGAGCGCCCCGAGGATCGCGATCGCGGCGCTCAGCGCCCCGGCACAGTCGGCCAGCGGCGGGTCGCCGGCGACCGGGCGCTCGGCGGTCCCGGTGCCGGCGAGCAGCCCGGCCAGAGCCAGGTAGTTGGCGTCGTGCCCGGCGCGCTGGCGCTCGGGCCCGTGGCGCCCGAAGCCGCTCAGCGAGCAGTAGATGAGCCCCGGGTTGCGGGCCCGCAGCACCCGGTAGCCGAGGCCGCGCCGGGCCATCACCCCGGGGCGGAACGACTCGAGCAGCACGTCGGCCCCGGCGGCCAGCTCGAGCAGCGCCTCGCGGCCCGCGGGGCTGGCCAGGTCGAGGCGGGCGACCCGCTTGCCGGCGTTGAGCGCCTGGTAGTAGGCCGACTCGCCGCCCGGTCCGGGCGGGCCGATGGCGCGCAGCTCGTCGCCGCGCGGCGGCTCGATCTTGAGCACCTCGGCGCCCATGTCGGCGAGCATCTGGCTGGCCAGCGGCCCGGGGAAGTGGCGCGACAGGTCGAGCACCCGGACCCCGGCGAGGAACTGCTTGACCTGCATCGCTACGGTCCTGGCGGGGGCGCGGCGGGGAGAGCCGGGCGCGCCGCCCTCAACCCCCCTCGCGGGCGTGGCGGACCAGCGCCGCGAAGCGGTAGCCGGCGTGGGCGAGCTTGGCGTAGGGCAGGGTCGCGAACAGCGCCGCCACCAGCCCGAGGTGGATGGCGAGCAGCGCTCCGAGCGCGGCCGTGGCGCGCAGCGCGAGCAGCGCCAGGCCGCTCAGCGCGACCAGCCCGAGCAGCGCAAGGAAGGCGACCTCGGCGGGGTGCACCGCGCCCGGCTCGCGGTCGCTGGCCAGCTTCAGGGCGAGCAGGCCGCCGGTCCCGGTCACCAGGGCGAGCCCGCCGGCGACCCCGAGCAGCACCGGCAGGCTGGCCAGCGGGTAGGGGGCCGGGCGCCCGAGCAGGTAGTGGTAGAGGGCCGCGACCACGGTCGCGGCCAGGCACAGCGCGAAGCCGTAGGCGGTGGCGTGGTGGAGCCAGCGGCGGGCCTGCGAGAAGCGCTCTCCGGGGTAGTTGCAGCCGTCGCCGCCGCCGCGCAGGTAGCGCAGGGTGGCCGCCGCGCCGAGGGCCTCGGCGAGCGCCCGCCGCCTGCCGGCAGGCACCCCGCTCCCTCCCGGCGCCGTGCTCGCCAGCCGTCCGGGCCCGGACTCGCGCCAGAACCGCGCCCAGCCGCGGCCCAGCGCGCCCAGCCCGAAGGCGAACAGCACCCCGGCCGGCAGCGCCATCCAGGGATGCGGGACCAGCGCGTAGAAGTCCCCGGCGGTGCTCGCGGCCGCGCCGCGGGCCAGCACCGGGACCAGCACCGCGGCGACCAGCAGCGCGCTGGCCGCCGCGATCAGCGCCGCGCCGTGACGCACCAGGGTGCCGCCGAGCGGCCCGGCGTGCTCGACCTGGGTGGCGAGGCGCAGCTCGGCCAGCGTCCGCGGCAGATTGATGGCCAGCTCGTGGGGCGGGGCGTACTGGCAGGCGTAGTAGCAGGCCCGGCAGTCGTGGCACAGATGGGCGAGGAAGGCCAGCTCGGCGGGCGGGAAGGTGCGCCGGCGCGCGATCGCCGGGAACACCGCGCAGTAGCCCGCGCAGTAGCGGCAGGCGTTGCACACCGTCATCACCTGCGCCGCCTCGGCGCGCGAGCCGCTGGCCGGGCGCTCAGCGGCGGGCACGGGCGGCCGCCTCCCTGCCGGCGATGCGTCCGAAGACCGTGCCGATGGTCAGCCCGATCCCGCCAACGTAGCCGCGCCCGAGGATGTTGCCGGCCATCACCTCGCCGGCCGCGTAGCAGTCGGGCAGCGGCGCGCCGTCCTCGCCGAGCACCCGGGCGCGCTCGTCGACCGCCACCCCGAGGTAGGTGAAGGTGATCCCCGGGCGCAGCGGCCAGGCGAGCAGCGGCGGGGTGTCGAGGGGGCGGGCCCAGTGGCTCTTCGGCGGCTCGAGGCCGCGGGTCGCGCACTCGTCGAGCACCTCGGGGTCGAAGCGCCCCGGGCGCACCGCGGCGTTGAACTCGGCGATGGTGCGCTCGAGGCTCTGCGGCTCGATCCCCAGCTCGCCGGCCAGCGCCGCCGGGGTCTCCGCCCGGAAGGGCGGGAAGACGGTCGGCATGAACAGCTCCTCGGACTTGGCATCGATGATCACGTAGGCGATCTGGTCGGGCTGATCGGCGATCAGCCGTCCCCAGATGGCGTAGCGGCGCGGCCAGAAGTCCTCGCCCTCGTCGTAGAAGCGCCTTCCGGCGCGGTTGACCACGATCCCGAAGCCGACGCAGTCGACGCGGCTGATGATCCCGCCGTCGAAGCGCGGCGCGCGCGCGTCGATGGCCACCGCGTGGCACTGGTCGGGCTCGCTGACCGGGCGGGCGCCGTGATCGAGGAGCGCGCGCAGCATCCGCCCGCGGTTGAAGGGGCTGCCGCGCACCAGGAAGCCGCGCGCCCGCTCGCCCCAGATCTGGGCGAGCCACTCGAGGTTGGCCTCGAAGCCGCCGGCCGCGACCACCAGGGCGCGGGCCCGCAGCGGGTGCTCGCGCCCGTCGCGGGCCACGGTCAGCGAGTCGAAGCGCCCCTCGCGGAAGTGGATGGCGAGCGCCTCGCTCTCGTAGCTCACCGCCACCCCGAGGCGCTCGGCGAGCGCGTAGTAGGTGTTGACCAGCGCCTTGCCGCCGCCCAGGAAGAAGGCGTTGGTGCGCGCCAGGCTCAACGTCCCGGCCAGCGCCGGCTGGAAGCGCACCCCGTTGCCGCGCATCCACCGCCCGACCCCCTCGGACTCGCGGATCAGCAGCCGGGCGAGGCGCTCGTCGGTGTGCCCGCCGGTGACCCGGATCAGGTCGTCCCAGAGCTCCTCGGCCAGATACGGGCCGGTCAGGCAGTCGTCGCCCTCGCGGTGCACGTAGCGAAGATTGCGGGTGTGGCGGCTGTTGCCGCCGCGCAGCGCCCGCGGCGCGCACTCGAGCAGCAGCACGCTCGCTCCGGCGCGGCGCGCCTCGATCGCCGCGCACAGCCCGGCGTTGCCGCCGCCGACCACCAGCACGTCGTAGCCACGGGTCAGATCCGGAGCGCTCGCCATCGGCTCAGCCGCTCCGCCCCGCGTGCAGCCCCGCGCCCCGCCCGCTGAGCTCGAACCCCATCGGCTCCTCCTCTGCCGCCCGCCGTCGGCGGCCGGGAGGGTATAGTAGGACACCGCTCGGGGGGAACAGCATGGAACCGATCGCGCTGGTCACCGGCGCCGCGCGGGGCATCGGGGCGGCGACCGCACGGCGGCTCGCCGCGCGCGGCTACCACGTCTGCGTCAACTTCCACAGCGCCCGCAGCGAGGCCGAGGCGGTCGGCGCGGCGGTGCGCGAGCACGGCCGCCGGGCACTGGTGGTGCAGGCCGATGTCAGCCGGGTCGAGGACTGCGAGCGGCTGTTCCGGGCCATCGACGAGGGGCTCGGGCCGCTCACCGCGCTGGTCAACAACGCCGGTATCGTCGGCCCGCGGGTGCGCCTCGAGCGCCTCGAGCCGGCCGCCCTCGACCGGGTGCTGGCGGTCAACGTGCGCGGCCTGATCCTCTGCACCCAGCAGGCCCTGCGGCGCATGTCGCGCCGTCACGGCGGGGCCGGGGGGGCGATCGTCAACGTCTCCTCGGGCGCGGCGCGGATCGGCAACCCGGGCAGCGGGGTCCACTACGCGGCCTCCAAGGGCGCGGTCGACAGCTTCACCATCGGCATCGCCCAGGAGGTGGCCCGCGAGGGGGTGCGGGTCAACGCGGTCAGCCCCGGGCTGACCCGCACCGCGATGCCCGAGCCGGCGGCCCTGGCCGCGGCCGGCGAGCTCGTCCCGATGGGCCGTGCCGCCGAGCCCGAGGAGGTCGCCGAGGCGATCTGCTGGCTGCTCGGCGAGCAGGCCGCCCACGTCAGCGGGGCCAACCTGCGGGTCGCCGGCGGGCGGCCGTGAGCCGGCGCGGTTGATTTCGCCGGGCGCCGCCCCGATATTGGCGGCGTTTCGTTTGTGGGCCAACAGGGGACAGCGGGGCAAGGACGATGCCGATCTACGAGTACGAGTGCCGGCGCTGCGGGCACGACTTCGAGACCATCCAGCGCTTCAGCGACAAGCCGCTGCGCAAGTGCCCCGAGTGCGGCAAGCTGAGCCTGCGCAAGAAGATCTCGGCGGCCGCCTTCCACCTCAAGGGCACCGGCTGGTACGTCACCGACTTCCGCGACCAGGGCAAGAAGGGCGCCAAGGGCAACGGCGCCGGCGGCAAGGACGGCGACCGGCCGACCGCCGGCAAGGGCGACGGCGCCAAGGGCGACTCCGGCAAGGGCGGCACGGCGAAGAAGAGCGAGAGCAAGGCGGCCGCGGGCTGACGAACGCGCCCCGGGAGGCGGGCCGCGCGGCGGGCCGCCATCCTGCCGGCAGCGAGGCCATCGCGGCCCGGATGTGACCCAGGATGACGCCCAGGTGGGCAGCCTCGCGGCGCTCGGGATGCGCCCGCTGCTCGCCACTGGTTTTCGCGCCCGGTTCCCGCTAACTTGTGCCGGCCACGATAACCACACCCACCACAGGAAGAGGAGGCAACGACGGTGAAAGCTCCGATCACAGTCCTGGGCACGGCGGCCGCCCTGGCGCTGCTCGCCGCACCGGTCCACGCCGCGGAGAAGTGGGACATGCCGCTCGCCTACGCGGCATCCAACTACCACTCGCAGAACGCGGCGCGCTTCGCCGCGGCGGTGACCGCCGCCACCGGCGGCAAGATCAAGATCGTCACCCACGCCAGCGGCTCGCTGTTCAAGGGCGGCGAGATCTTCCGCGCGGTGCGCACCGGGCAGGCGCCGATCGGCGAGCGGCTGATCTCGGCGCTCGGCAACGAGGACCCGATCTTCGAGATCGACGCGCTGCCCTTCCTCGCCACCAGCTTCGCCGACGCGCGCAAGCTCTACGCGGCCTCCAGGCCGGCGATGGAGGAGGTGCTCGCCAAGAAGGGCGTCAAGCTGCTCTATGCGGTGCCCTGGCCGCCCCAGGGGCTCTACGCCAAGAAGCCGATCAAGAGCGCCGCGGACATGAAGGGGGTCAAGTTCCGCGCCTACAACCAGGCCACCTCGCGGCTCGCCCAGCTGATGGGCGCGGTGCCGACCAAGATCGAGGCCGCCGAGCTCTCCCAGGCCTTCGCCACCGGAGTGGCCGAGAGCATGATCTCGTCGGGCTCGACCGGCTACGACCGCAAGATCTGGGAGCACGTCAAGTACTGGTATGACGTGCAGGCCTGGCTGCCCAAGAACATGGTCGTGATCAACAAGAAGGTCTGGGACGGGCTCGACGCCAAGACCCAGGGGATCCTGCTCGGGGCCGCGGCGATGGCCGAGCAGGCCGGCTGGGCCGAGGCCGAGCGGCTGGCCAACTGGTACAAGGAGCAGCTCGCCGCCCACGGCATGGTCGTCGAGGGACCGGGCCCGCAGCTCAAGGCCGACTTCGAGAAGATCGGCCGGACCATGACCGAGGAGTGGCTCAAGCGCGCCGGGGAGCGCGGCAAGGCCGTCATCGAGGCCTATCGCAAGATGTAGGGCGGCGGGCGGGAGGGCGCGGCGCGCCCTCCCGCCTGGCGCGGCGGCACAGGGAGCGGGCCGGATGGAGCTGGTCAGGCGCCTGGAGCGGGCGCTCGAGGCGCTCTACACCCTGGCGGGCTGGGTGGCGGCGGCGTTCCTGATCGCGCTCGCCGCGCTGGTCCTGGCGAGCATCGTCAGCCGGCTCCTCGGGGTCTACCTGCCCGGGGTGATCGAGTACTCGGGCTACTCGATGGCCTCCTCGAGCTTCTTCGCGCTGGCCTACGCGTTTCGCAACGGCAGCCACATCCGCGTCAACCTGCTGCTCAGCCACCTCCACGGGCGGGCCCACCAGGTCGCCGAGATCTGGTGCCATGGGGCGGCGGCCGCCGCCGGCGGCTTCCTCGCCTACTATGCCTGCAAGCTCGCCTGGGTCTCCTACCAGTTCGGGGAGCGCAGCGAGGGGGCCGACGCCATCCTGCTCTGGATCCCGCAGACCGGGATGGCCGCCGGGGCGGTGATCTTCGCGCTCTGCCTGGCCCACAGCCTGGTGCGGGTCATCTGCGAGCCCGGCTACCAGTCGGCGGCTCGCCCGGAGGCGCTGTGAGCGAGTTCCAGCTCACCCTGATCTTCATCTCGATCCTGTTCCTGCTGCTCGGCACCGGGGTCTGGGTCGGGCTGAGCCTGCTCGGGGTGGCCGCGATCGGCATGGCGCTGTTCACCTCGCGCCCGGTCGGGGACGCGATGAGCCTGACCATCTGGGGGGCGAGCTCGTCGTGGACCCTGACCGCCCTGCCGCTGTTCATCTGGATGGGCGAGATCCTCTATCGCACCCGGCTCTCCGAGAGCCTGTTCCGGGGGCTCGCCCCGTGGATGCAGCGCCTGCCCGGCGGGCTGCTGCACACCAACATCGCCGGCTGCGCGCTGTTCGCCGCGATCTCGGGCTCCTCGGCGGCCACCGTGGCCACGGTCGGCAAGATCTCGATCCCGGAGCTGCGTGCGCGCCGCTACCCGGAGCACATGATCATCGGCACCCTGGCCGGGGCCGGGACCCTCGGCCTGCTGATCCCGCCCTCGATCATCCTGATCATCTACGGGGTGACCATCAACGAGTCGATCGCCAAGCTGTTCATCGCCGGGATCCTTCCCGGGATCACCATCGCCGGGCTGTTCATGGCCTACATCGCGGTGTGGAGCGTGGTCCGCCACGAGCAGATGCCCGAGCCCGACGAGGTCGTCCACGGGCTGGCCGCCAAGCTGCGCGCCTCGCTCGACCTGGTGCCGGTGGTCGCCCTGATCATCGGCGTCATCGGCTCGATCTACCTGGGGCTGGCGACCGCCACCGAGGCCGCGGTGCTCGGCGTCATCGGGGCGCTGGGGCTCTCGGCGCTGCAGGGCTCGCTGACCCGCCAGACCTTCACCGAGGCGCTGCTCGGGGCGACCGCGACCTCGGCGATGATCGCCCTGATCCTGGCCGGCTCGACCTTCCTGTCGCTGGCGATGGGCTTCACCGGCATCCCGCGCGCGCTGGCCGCCTGGATCGCCGGGATGGGGCTCTCGCCGATCGCCCTGATCGCCGCGCTGACCCTGTTCTACATCGTGCTCGGCTGCTTCCTCGACGGGATCTCGGCGGTGGTGCTGACCATGGCGGTGATCGAGCCGCTGGTCCGCCAGGCCGGCTTCGACATGATCTGGTTCGGCATCTACCTGGTGGTGGTCGTCGAGATGGCCCAGATCACCCCGCCGATCGGCTTCAACCTGTTCGTGCTGCAGGGCATGGCCGGGCGCGACATGGACTTCATCGCCCGGGCCGCCTTCCCGCTGTTCCTGATCATGATCCTCGCCGTGGCGCTGCTGGTCGTATTCCCCGATCTGGCGCTGCTGCTGCCGCGTCTGGCCGCCGCCCGGGTCGGCTGAGCGGCCAGCGGCCCACCTCCCCCGCCGGGGACCCGTCCGCGGGGGCTGCGGCGACTTCTTCCGATTCTAATTCCCGGTTAATAATACATTAATAGAGTATTCAGATTGATCGGGATCAATGCGCCCGGTCGGGTGCGGGAGGTATTGCCATACGCGGATTTGGGAGGAAACAAGAATGCCGAAGTATGGATACCGCCTCCTCGCGCTGCTGGTCGGCGCGGGGATCCTCGCTCTTGCCGGTCGGGCCCTCCTGGTCGCGGACAGCTACTACGTCTACGGGTCCTACCGCGCCGCCTCGGTCCCCGAGATCGCGGCCCAGGAGCCGGCCTACCAGGGCAGCGACAGCTGCCGCGAGTGCCACACCGCGGCGTTCGAGAAGTGGCGTGCCGGCATCCATGACCGGCGGGTCAAGTGCGAGACCTGCCACGGGCCGGCCCGCGACCACGCCAAGACCCAGGCCAAGCTCCCGATCCCCGAGGACACCCGGACGCTGTGCAGCGTCTGCCACGAGCAGATGCCGACCCGACCCGGGGCCCAGCCCCAGATCGTGGTCGCCGATCATGCCGGCGATCAGCAGTGCACGGTCTGCCACAACGCCCACTCGCCGGCCATCGGCAAGGCCACCGCGGCCGGGGCCGGCAACGGCGCGGCGCTCGCGGCGCGCTGCGCGAGCTGCCACGGCGAGAAGGGCGAGGGGGTCGGCAGCTTCCCGCCGCTGGCCGGCAAGAGCGCCGAGTACCTGGCCAAGCGCATGGAGGGCTATCGCTCCGGCGAGATCGCCAACCCGATGATGGCCACCATCGCCAAGGGGCTCGACGACTCGGCGATCGCGGCGCTGGCCGACTACTACGCCGGGCTCGGCGCGGCCGCCGAGGTGCCGCCCCTGGCCGAGTCGTGCGCGTCGTGCCACGGCGAGCGCGGCGAGGGGCAGGGTGACGTGCCGGCGCTGGCCGGGCGCAAGGCCGAGGAGCTCGCCGCGCTGCTCAAGGCCTACCGCACCGGCGAGCGGCCCAACCCGGTGATGCACAACTTCGCCGAGCCGCTCAGCGACGAGACCATCGAGGCGCTGGCCAGCTACTACGCCGGCCTCGGGGCCGGGCGCGCGCAGCAGGCGCTGCCCGAGGGCGCCCCGGCCGACGCCGAGTCGTGCGCCGGCTGCCACGGCGATCGCGGCGAGGGCCTCGACGAGTACCCGCCGCTGGCCGGCAAGAGCGCCGAGTACCTCGCCGCCCAGCTCAGGGCCTACCGCAGCGGCGAGCGCCAGAGCGAGGTGATGGCCGGGATCGCCGAGGAGCTCGACGACCAGGCCATCGACGACCTGGCCGCCTGGTACGCGGCCCAGCCCGCGCCGGCGGCCGAGCCCGCACCGGCGGGCCAGTGAGGCGCCCGCGCCGAGCGGGGGCGCCCGCCGAGGATCCGGACAGCGCAAGGAGTATTCGCCCGTGAAGCTCGTCAAGAGGAAGGAAGGAAAACCGGACCAGGCCCGGCGCCGCTTCCTGCGCCTGCTCGGCCAGGCGGCGCTCGCCGCCGGGGTCGGCGCGGCCGGGGTCGGCCTGCGCCAGGCCGGGGCCGCGGTGGCGCGGCGCCCGGCGCTCAAGGCCGGGGTCTCGCCGATCCCGGGCTACAACTGGTATGCCCATCGCTGGGCCTTCGGGGTCGATGCGAACAAGTGCATCGGCTGCCTGCGCTGCGCCGAGGCCTGCAAGATCGAGAACAACGTGCCGCTCACCGACCACCACTTCCGGACCTGGGTGGAGCGCTACGTCTACCTCGAGGGCGAGTCGGTGCCGCGGGTCGACAGCCAGAGCGACGAGGCCAACATCGCCGCGGCCGGTGGCATCCCGGGGCGCTACCGCTTCGACAACCGCTACCGCAACAAGCCGGTCTACAAGTCGTTCTTCGTGCCCAAGCTGTGCAACCACTGCGAGCGCCCGTCGTGCGTCCAGGTCTGCCCGACCGGGGCGACCTACAAGACCCCCGACGGCGCGGTGCTGGTCGACAAGGACTACTGCATCGGCTGCCGCTACTGCATCCAGGCCTGCCCCTACGGGGCGCGGTTCCTCAATCCCGAGACCCGCACCGCCGACAAGTGCACCTGGTGCTACCACCGCATCACCAAGGGCCTCAAGCCGGCCTGCGTCGAGGCCTGCCCGGTGGGGGCACGGATCTTCGGTGATCTCGACGACGCCAAGAGCGAGATCAACGCCTTCCTCGACAACAACCGGGTCCAGGTCCTCAAGCCGTGGACCGGCAACCGCCCGGTCTGCTACTACGTGGGCATCGACTCGGAGGTCACGTGATGGAATACGACCTGATGTCGGTCACCGGCTACGTCTATCCCAACGAGACGGTGATGGAGTGGTCGGTGCTGATCGCCAACTACCCGTACATGACCGGCCTGGTGGCCGGCGCCTTCAGCGTCTCGAGCTTCGCCCACGTCTTCGGCATGAAGCGCTTCGAGCCGGTGGCCCGCTTCGCGCTGCTCGCCGCCTTCGCCTTCATGATCTTCGTGCCCACCAACCTGCTCATCCACCTCGGCCACCCGGAGCGGGCCTTCAACGCCATGCTCACCCCGCACTGGAGCTCGGCGTTCGCGATGTTCGGCTTCTTCGCCGCCTTCTACACGGTGCTGCTGGCCATCGAGATCTGGTTCGCCTTCCGCGAGGACATCGTGCGCATGTCGAGGCGCGTCCCCGGGCTGCTCGGGCAGTTCTACAAGCTGCTCACCCTGGGCAGCGACGAGATCTCGGCGCGCTCGCGGGCCTTCGACGCGCGGGTCAAGTTCTGGCTGGCGGTGATCGGCATCCCCTCGGCGCACGGCCTGCACGGCTACATCGGCTTCGTGTTCGGCTCGGTCAAGGCCCGCGAGTGGTGGAGCTCGGACATGATGCCGGTGATCTTCATCTTCTCGGCGATCGTGTCCGGGGTCTCGGTGATGATCGTGCTCTACATGATCGCCTGCTGGGTGCGCAACATGCGCATCAACGAGGAGGCGGTGCGCGGCATGGCCTGGGCGCTGTGGGGCTTCCTGATGTTCAACCTGGTCCTCGAGCTGGTCGAGTTCGGGACCATGGTCTACAAGGGGCTCGAGGGCATCGACTGGATCATGGAGTTCGTCAACTCGCGCCTGATCATCACCTTCTTCGTGCTCCAGCTCAGCGTCGGCTCGGTGCTGCCGATCGTGATCCTGTCGCTGCTCTCCTTCCTGCACATCCGCGGCAAGCCGTTCCTGACCGGGGCCTTCATCTCCTCGTGCCTGGTGCTGCTCGCCGTGTTCATGATGCGCTGGAACGTGGTCATCGGCGGCCAGGAGATCTCCAAGACCGGCAAGGGGCTGCTCACCTACCACCCCTATCTCTGGGGCACCGAGGGCCTGCTCATGGTGGTGGCGATCCTCGGCGCGACGATGGCCTTCTTCGTCCTGCTGCTGAAGATCCTGCCGCCCTGGGCGGACATGGACGGCAGCGAGGAGGGCGGCGGCGAGGCCGGCGAGGATGCGGCCGAGCCGAGCGCGGAGGAGGCTGCCGAGGCCACGGCAGAGGGAGCGCAGGGGAGTCCGGCGCCGCAGGCGTAGCCGACCCTGCGTCGAGGCGCCTGGAGGGCG